>CAYSPF010000044.1:0-15617 GCA_964432775.1 uncultured Geobacter sp. | reverse complement strand
GTGTCTATAACCGCCTGCTGGTATCCCGGCCGGTATTTCCCATGGGAAAGGACCTTGGTTTCCTTCCGGGGGACATCGAGGAAAAACTGGCGCCGTGGATGCAGCCAATTTTCGACAATGTGGAGCTTCTCCTGAGCGGGCACGAGGCGGAAAAGCGCCACAGCAAGGGATACCGCGAGCTGATGGCGATGGGGATTCTGGAGATAGAGCCCCTGACCTATATCCGCGGCAGATCGATACCCAATCAGTACCTGATTGTGGATGAAGCGCAGAACCTTACCCCGCACGAGATAAAAACCATCGTTACCCGGGCCGGGGAGGGAACCAAGGTCGTTCTCACCGGCGATCCCTACCAGATTGATAATCCGTATGTCGACTCTTCCAGCAATGGTCTGACATATCTGGTGGAGCGGTTCAAGGGTCAGGATATTTCCGCCCATATTACCATGATGAAGGGAGAGCGTTCCGCTTTGGCGGAGCTTGCCGCAAACCTTCTCTAACTCCACGGTACGAATTAACTACCTGAAAACACTATCAAGGAGAGTGGCGGGAGGCATGCCGGGAATGCTTCCGCCCGTTACCATATGTTGCTGCTTGCCATAGAGTCTTCCTGCGATGAGACCGCAGCTGCCGTAGTACAGGACGGCAGAACGATCCTGTCAAATGTCATTTCGACCCAGGAGGCCGTTCATGCCGCATACGGCGGTGTTGTGCCGGAGATTGCCTCACGGAAGCATCTCGAAGTGATCACTCCGGTACTAGAAGAGGCACTGAGAAGCGCCTCCGTAACCCTGGAACAGATAGAGGGCATTGCGGTAACCCAGGGGCCGGGACTGGCGGGATCCCTGCTCGTGGGTATTTCCGCGGCAAAAGCGATAGCCTACGCACGGCGGCTTCCCCTGGCGGGCATCCATCATATCGAGGGGCACCTGTTTGCCGTCTTTCTGGAGAAACCGGTTGATTTTCCGTTTATCGCTCTCGTGGTGTCGGGTGGTCACACCCACCTCTACCGGGTCGATGGAGTCGGCAGCTACCGCACCCTCGGCCAGACGCGGGATGACGCCGCGGGAGAGGCCTTCGACAAGGTGGCGAAGATCCTTGGTCTTCCGTATCCCGGAGGATCCGTCATTGATCGGCTGGCTTCCCAGGGGGATCCTATGAGTGTCAGGCTGCCTCGTCCGCTCCTTCGCGACGGGAGTTGTAACTTCAGTTTCAGCGGACTCAAAACGGCGGTTCTGCAGTATGTCGGTAAAAACCCGGATACTAGTGAAGGAAAACCGCTCAGCGACCTGTGCGCCTCATTCCAGGCCGCTGTCTGCGAGGTCCTGGTCGAAAAGACCAGGGCTGCGATACTTGATACCGGCGTCATGCGGCTGGTTGTTGCCGGGGGGGTGGCCTGCAACAGCGGGCTCCGTTCCGCGATGAATGTCATGGCGGCGGAAACGGGTGTCGCTCTCTCTTTCCCTTCACCCATCCTCTGCACCGACAATGGAGCAATGATTGCCGTGCCCGCTGATTACTACCTGAGAAACGGCATGGAGAGCGGACTGGAGCTTGACGCCAAAGTCGCCTGGCCCCTTGACTCGCTTTGTGATCGGATTGGGTGAAGATTCCATGGAGAAAATCCGTGCAAAGAAGGCGCTTGGACAGAATTTCCTCGTAGACGGAAATGTGCTGTCCAATATAGTGAAGGCCGCCGATATCCGGCCGGAGGACATGATTCTCGAGATAGGACCCGGTACGGGCGCACTGACGTCCCGTCTGGCGGATGTTGCCGCGCGTGTCGTGGCGATTGAATGGGACCGGGACCTTGTGACGCTGCTGCGGAAAGAGCTGAGCCGGTATAAAACACTGGAAATCATCCACGGTGACTTCCTGCGCATCGATCTCCATCAGGTGCTGACGTCCTCCGGAAAGACCAGGTGGAAGGTTGTTGCAAATCTTCCCTACAACATCTCTTCACAGATACTTTTCAGAATCATTGATGAACGCTCCATGTTTTCCGAGTTGCTGCTGATGCTGCAGAAGGAGGTCGGCGACAGGTTACTCGCTCCTCCCTCCTGCAAGGATTACGGAGTTCTGACGGTGCTGAGCCGTCTCTATTTCGACGTGAAGAAGGTAATACCGGTAAAACCCTCATCTTTCCGGCCGATACCGAAGGTTGACTCCGCGGTTCTCCGTTTTCGGGTCCTCCAGGAACCGCGCCTTGACGTCGGTGATGAGCCCTTGTTTCGACAGGTAGTGAAGGCGTCTTTTGCGCAAAGACGCAAGACATTGTTTAATTGCCTGAAATCGATGGACTTTCTGTCAGATGAGACTGCGCTGAGACAGATCCTTGCTTGTACCGGCATTGATGCGCAACGGAGGGGAGAGACGCTCTCCCTTGAGGAGTTCGCCCTGCTGACAAAAGAGATTCTCGCACAACGACAGGGACAGGCCTGTTCTCCTCACCAATGACACCCGACAAATTCATTTTTTCTATTCTCTGTCCCGAGTATTCTTCGCAGTACAGATAAGGCCATTAAAATTAATAACGCCTCAAGTTCGCGTTTGACTTGGCGGTCTTTCTGGTATATAAAAAGTACGCATTATCGATGCCAAGGTCACGTATCCATAAGCACACCGTTACGTCACGATAGCTGGTTACACTGCGGAAAATTCAACAGTTCCGGGAAAAGAATTCCACTCAATGCAGACAGATATGAAAAAAGCAGGGCGCATTCCCGTGTCGGTCAGCACCGAGAATCGTATAAAGGTCCGTACCTTTGGGGGGCTGACTGTCTACCGCAATGAAGTTCCCATAAACATCGACTGGGAAAGCCGGAAGGCTCGGCTCCTGTTTTGCTGTCTACTGGTTACCTATGACCAGTGGATTCATCGGCAAAGGGTTATTGAGGCGCTATGGCCGGAATGTGCTCTCGATTCCGGCGAGAAGAACTTCAAAACCACCCTGAGCCGTTTGCGGAAATCATTTTCCGGCTTCGGTTGCTTGACACCGGTCATTACCCAAGGTGAGGCGGTCAGGCTGAATTACCTTTCACTGGGGCTGGATGCAAGTGAATTCAGGAATAATGCGACACAGGGAATCAAGCGTCTGGTGAGGGGAGACACCAAGTCGGCCCGTAAACTGCTTGAGACTGCCCAGGATCTGTACCATGGGTCATTCCTTCCAGAAGAACCTCACAACAAATTCATTGCAGATGCACGGTATGAACTTGCCGAAATCCACACTTCCGTAATCAAGGCATTGGAGAAGAGCTACCACCTTGATGGGAACTCCGATGCCCTTGAAGCGTTTTCCTTTCTCAGAAACCCCTCTTTGGGCGAGCACGTATAGCGCCGATCAAACCGGTTACCCGTGATTGCCGCCGGTTCGCCCGTTCAAGCACACTGCACGTCGTTGTCTAATTGCCCGCTGTTGATGACGGGGTGGTTCATGCCCGGGCGCAAAGTGAAGGATCCCGGATAGAGGCGTCGTCTTTATTCCTTGAAGCAGCATGGCATTTTCAGTATACTCACGAAGTTTTCGCATTTATTCAGGATTGGAGGTTTTTTTGTGATCGATTTTCTTGGGGACTGGAAGAGAAGCTGCTATTGCGGCACGCTGTCCGCTGATGACATAGGTAAAGAGGTAGTGCTGATGGGCTGGTCAATGCGGCGTCGCGACCATGGCGGTCTGATCTTCGTGGACTTGCGTGACCGGGAAGGGATTGCCCAGGTTGTATTTGATCCGGAAAAGAGTCCGGTTGCACACGGTAAGGCTGAGACAGTCAGGAACGAGTTCGTTCTCGCAATCCGAGGCGAGGTTGTCGCGCGTCCTCAAGGCACCGTGAATCCTTCCATGAAGACGGGTGAAATAGAAGTACTGGTGTCCGAATGCAGGGTGCTGAACCGTGCAAAGGCGCTCCCGTTCACACTGGACGGACATGTGGACGTGGCTGAAAATATCAGGCTCAAACATCGATATCTTGACCTGAGAAGGCCTGTGTTGCAGCGAAATCTGCTTCTCCGTTCCCGGGTTGGACAAATAACTCGCTCATTTCTTTCAGAAAACGGGTTCGTTGAGATCGAGACGCCCTGTCTGACGAAATCGACCCCTGAAGGGGCACGCGACTTTCTGGTTCCTTCCCGGATAAACCAGGGGCATTTCTACGCACTGCCGCAGTCTCCACAACTTTTCAAGCAGATATTGATGGTTTCCGGGTTTGATCGCTATTATCAGATAGTACGTTGTTTCAGGGATGAAGACCTTCGGGCCGATCGTCAGCCCGAATTCACCCAGATCGACTGTGAGCTGTCCTTTGTTGACAGGGAAGACGTTATCTCGATTATGGAAGGGATGATTGCGAAGATCTTCGCGGAGGTCAAAGAGACGCGGGTCGAGCTTCCCATGCCCCGTATGACCTATGCAGAGGCGATTCGTCGATTCGGTGTTGATAATCCCGATATCCGTTTTGGCCTGGAACTGGTTGAGCTTTCACGGATTGTCGGTACGAGTGGTTTCAAGGTGTTCGCCGATGTGGTTGCGTCCGGTGGAATTGTAAAGGGAATCAACGCCAAGGGGTGCGCCGGCATGTCCCGCAAGGAGATTGACGAACTCACCGAATTTGTCAGGATATACGGCGCCAAGGGATTGGCATACGTAAAAATGACCTCCGAGGGCTGGCAGGCACCCATTGCCAAGTTCTTTACCGCTGAGGAGATGTCGGCCATGAATTCGGCGTTCGCGGCGGAAGAAGGGGATCTGCTCCTCTTTGTGGCTGATAAACCGAAAGTCGTTAACGACTCACTGGGCAGGCTGCGAAACCGTCTTGCCCAGGCACTGAAACTGACAGACAGTGAAACCTATCGTTTCGTCTGGATAACCGATTTTCCCCTCCTGGAATGGGATGATGAAGAAAAAAGGTGGGTGGCGGTACATCATCCGTTCACGGCGCCCATGGATGACGATTTGGAGCATCTCGAGTCGGATCCGGGTCGGTGTAGGGCAAAAGCCTACGATCTGGTGCTGAACGGTAATGAGATAGGTGGCGGGAGCATCAGGATTCACCAGGAAAAGATTCAGTCTCTCATGTTCCGCCTGCTGGGGATTGGTGATGAGGATGCACGGGGTAAATTCGGGTTTTTGCTTGATGCCCTCGAATACGGCACACCACCGCACGGCGGCATCGCATTCGGTATGGACCGACTGATCATGCTCCTGACCGGAAGCGATTCGATTCGTGATGTCATTGCCTTTCCCAAAACACAGAAAGGGGCATGCCTCATGTCCGAGGCCCCCTCAGCCGTTGATTCCAAGCAGATTCGGGAATTAGGTTTGAAGATAACCGCCCAATAGTCAGAAAACCAGTTGTGATAGATAAACAGCCGGTTATGAATCCGACAACCTTCCCGTCTGACGCAGTGCCTCATACAGGACAATTCCCGCGGACGTGGACAGGTTGAGGCTTCTCACTCTGCCGAAGATTGGTATTCGGATGGTGGAATCCGGATGCTCCGCGAGAAGGGTGTCCGGGAGGCCCGTGGTTTCCTTGCCGAAGACCAGAAAATCGCCCTCCCGGTACTCCGCTTCGACGAAGGTTTTCTTTCCCCTCTTGCTGGTATAGAAAAAGCGGCCGTGCGGGTAGGCTTTCCTGACTTCATCGAGGCTACTCCAGTACCTGATGTCTACCTCGTTCCAGTAATCGAGCCCGGCCCTTTTCAGCGCTCTGTCATCCGTGGAAAAGCCGAGCTTTCCGACTAGATGGAGAACCGAACAGGTTGCCCCGCACAATCGAGCGATATTTCCGGTATTGGGAGGTATCTCTGGTTCCACGAGAACAATGTGAAATGGAGTGAACGGCTGCATGGGGTTTCCTCTTTCCGTTATTCGAAATACCTCACCGGTACTCATAGGCTACAGGACAATCGGATGGTCGCCAAGGGGGTTTTTTATTTCCTTGACAAAACAATAAGCGTATCTTTATACTTCAAAACTTTCCATATGGGTATCGGTAAAACTCTATGAAAATCAGGGTTGAGTGGCTTTCTGAAAAACCGCTCGTTCTTGCGGGCACGGAACCCATAGCTGAGTATCCTACTCTTGTCGAGTTGCAAGAGTCTGGTGAATGTCTATTTCTCGAACCATTGCAGCTGGACATCACCGCTGAAAAGGAGTTTGACCACATCAGGGTCCGTGGTCGGATAGGGACGCGGGCACGTTTCACCTGTTCCCGTTGTCTTGCGAAATTTGAGACGAATGTAGTTTCCGAATTTACGGTCTTTTATTCCAAGGCAACAGATATTGCTCTGGAAGAAGAGGTTGCCCTGGCCGAGGAAGACCTCGTTTCTGCTCCCTATGACGGTGACTATATCGATTTTACACGAGAGATTGAAGAGCAGGTTTTGTTGGAAATTCCCATGAAACCCCTGTGCGGGGAGGATTGCCGGGGGCTATGCGCAACATGCGGAGCCGACCTGAATACGGAAGAATGTGATTGCAACCGCTCCGGTACAGGATTTACATTCAGCTCCCTGAAGAACTTTACAGTAAAACACTAGAAGGAGAACCAAAGAGATGGCGGTCCCAAAGAAAAAGACATCAAAGTCGAGAAAAAACATGAGGAGAGCTCACGATTTCCTCACTCCCCCCAATGTGTCAAACTGTCCCCAATGCAAGGCGCCTAAGCTTCCTCACCGTGCATGTCCTTCCTGCGGCACGTATAAGGGAAGAGAAGTTATCAAGGCCGAGGACCTCTAGAACCTCTAGAAAGACTAACGTATTTCCAATTCATGTACAGACCGGGTGATAGTTTATGAGAGTGGCCGTTGACGGAATGGGCGGTGATAACGCTCCCGCAATAGAGGTGGAGGGAGCCGTCGCCGCTGCCCGCGAATTCGGCATTGCCGTGACGCTGGTTGGGGACACTGATACTCTGCGTCGTGAGCTTGACAAGCATCATTGCTCCGGTCTGGATATTTCCATCGTTCATGCCAGCGAGGTTGTGGAGATGCATGACTCCGCCTCCAATGCCGTTCGCAGGAAAAAGGATTCTTCAATCCGCATCGCCTGCGAACTGGTAAAGGAAGGGAAGGCCGATGCCGTGGTGAGTGCAGGTAACTCCGGCGCTACAATGGCCACCGCAATGTTCGTCCTTGGCAGAATGAAAGGAATTGACAGACCGGCAATTGCCACCATATTTCCCAATCTGCGCGGAAAAACCCTGGTTCTGGATGTGGGCGGTAATGTCGATTGCAAACCGCAGAACCTGGTACAGTTCGCATTCATGGGAGAGTTCTACGCCAAGCACTTCATGGATATAGAAAAGCCTCGTGTCGGCCTTCTCTCCAATGGCGAGGAAGAATGCAAGGGGAATGAATTGACCCGCGAGGCAAATACAATGCTGCGCGGTTCTCCGTTCAACTATCTCGGGTATGTCGAGGGTCGGGATATTTTTAATGGAAGTACGGATGTCGTGGTTTTTGATGGATTTGTTGGCAACATTGTACTGAAACTGTCCGAGGGGCTTGTCGAGGCCGTCGGGAAAATGCTTAAACAGGAGATAAAGCAGAGCCTGCTTTCCAAGATTGGCTATTTATTTGTTCGAAGAGCATTCCGGAATTTCCGGAAGAAAGTCGATTATTCAGAATATGGCGGTGCTCCGCTGCTGGGAATTAACGGTGTGGGAATGATATGCCACGGCGGTTCCAGCGCGAAAGCAATAAAAAATGCCATCCGTTTCGCTCATGAATACGCCAGAAAGGGCGTCAACCAGAAAATGACGGAAAAAATGCAGGACTATATTACGCTCAACAAACAGCCTCGGGAAGATATGAAGGACCAGTCTGTCTGTTGAAAAGGCGGGAACTATGGCTCATGCTCGAATTAGGGGAACCGGTTCCGCGGTTCCGGAAAAGGTGTTGACCAATTCCGATCTGGAGAAGTTGGTAGATACAAGCGACGAATGGATAACCAGCAGAACCGGTATCAAGGAGAGACGCATTGCCGCGGATGATGAGTTCACTTCGACGTTTGCAACCAAAGCAGCACAACGTGCCTTGGAAATGGCGAATGTCTCGCCTGAAGAACTCGACATGATCGTGGTTGGTACCGTCACTTCGGACTTCCCTTTTCCTGCAACCGCATGCCTTGTTCAGAACAACCTCAAGGCTTCGAAGGCAGTGGCTTTTGACATTTCCGCCGCTTGCTCCGGTTTTCTCTTCGGACTCTCTATTGTCGATTCCTTTATCAAGTCCGGCGTTGCTAAAAAGGCTCTCGTTATCGGCGCGGAGACGTTGACGCGAATAACCGACTGGACCGACAGGAACTCCTGTGTCCTTTTCGGTGATGGAGCGGGCGCAGTTGTTCTCGAAGCGGAAGAGGCGAATGGCAAGGGAGTTCTTTCCACGCATGTCCACTCGGACGGATCATACTGGGAACTGCTTCATCAGCCCGGCTACGGCAGCAGAAACCCTGCAGCCAAGCGAGTTGCCGGGGAGAATCTTGCGGTGATAAAAATGCAGGGTAACGAGGTTTTCAAACTGGCGGTCCGCGCCATGGAAGACGCCGCACAACAGGCGCTTGCTGCCAATAACCTGTCAACTACGGATATCGACCTGTTCATCTCCCATCAGGCAAACCGTCGGATCATTGATGCCATCGGTAAACGACTGGGTCTCACCGAGCAGCAGGTTTTCATCAATCTTGAGCGGTACGGCAATACCTCGGCAGCCTCAATTCCCCTTGCTCTCGACGAAGCAAACCGTTCCGGAAGGATTAAGGCTGGGGATCTGCTTCTCCTGGATTCATTCGGCGGCGGATTGACCTGGGCTTCAGCGTTGATACGCTGGTAATTGAGTGGAGGTTTGTTCAATGTCAAAAACGGCGTTCCTATTTCCCGGCCAGGGTTCGCAGTACCCCGGTATGGGCAAGGAATTGGCAAATAACTTCAGCGTTGTCAGGCAAACTTTTGAAGAGGCTGACGACGCTCTCGGAGCAGGATTATCCCGGCTTTGTTTCGAAGGACCCGAGGCCGAGCTTCAGCTTACCGAAAACACCCAACCCGCGTTGCTGGCGACAAGTATCGCATTTCTGCGGCTTCTGAGGTCTGAATCGGGCATCGAGACTGCCTATCTCGCCGGGCACTCCCTTGGAGAGTATTCCGCACTGGTTGCCGGAGGAGCCCTGGATTTCGGCGATGCACTTCGCATCGTTCGTTCCCGTGGAAAATTCATGCAGGAGGCGGTACCGGTCGGGACAGGAGCCATGGCTGCTGTTCTTGGGGCTGACGCTGACGCCGTTACAGCGATTTGCACTGAGGCCGCCCAAGGCGAGATCGTGGTTCCCGCAAATTTCAATTGCCCCGGTCAAATCGTCATTTCCGGACATGCTTCCGCGGTTACTCGTGCCATTGAGATTGCCAAGGCGCGGGGTATCCGAAAGGTTCTCCTCCTGCCGGTCAGTGTCCCCTCTCACTGCGCGCTCATGAATTCAGCGGGTGAGCGCCTGGCCGCTATTCTTGCTGAAGTATCGATGCAGTCACTGAATATTCCGGTCGTCAGCAATGTTGAGGCGAAACCCTATACGGAGGCTGAACGGATTCAGGAACTCCTTGTGGCTCAAATTAGCTCACCCGTATTATGGGAAATGTCGGTGCGGGAAATGGTTGGAAATGGTGTGACGAGATTCATCGAACTCGGGCCGGGGAAGGTGCTCGCCGGGCTCGTCAAGAAAATTGACAAGACGGCGCCGACAAATAATTTCGATGATCTGGCAGGTTTCAGAGCATTCAGCGGGGAGGTCGCATGAGCCTTACAGGCAAGAAGGCACTTGTTACCGGTGCATCCAGGGGCATAGGACGGGCTGTAGCGCTCAAACTGGCGAGGGAGGGTGCGGATGTTATCGTAACCGCCACCTCCCTTGAACGGGCAAAAAAAACCGCGGACGAGATTGCCTTGCTGGGAAGACGAGCTATTCCCTGTGAGGTCAACGTCGGCATACGGCAGGATATTGAAAGCCTTTTCCGAACGGTTACGGATGAATTCGGAACACTCGACATTCTCGTGAACAATGCCGGGATCACACGTGACGGTCTTTTGATGAGGATGAAGGACGAGGACTGGGATGGCGTCATCAACGTAAACCTGACGGGAACCTTTGCCTGTACCCGAGAAGCGATAAAACTCATGGCCAAGGCGAAAAGCGGTCGAATCGTCAATATCAGTTCGGTGGTCGGTGAAATGGGCAATGCCGGACAGGCAAACTACTGCGCAAGCAAGGCGGGTATCATCGGGTTTACCAAGGCTGTCGCCCGGGAATACGCGAAAAGGAACATAACGGTTAATGCCGTGGCTCCCGGCTTTATTGAAACCGACATGACCGGCGTTCTTGCGGAAAGCGTCCGTGAGGAGCTTCTGAAGCAGATACCGGTAAACAGGTTCGGGGTTGCCGAAGACATCGCCAATGCCGTTTATTTTCTTGTCTCCGATATGGGGAGTTACGTCACGGGTCATGTACTTGCCGTGAACGGCGGCATGCATATGTAAAAATCCCTTTTGCAATTTTTGAAATTCATGTTAATAAGCAGAAGAAGTCAGAGCTGGAATAATTGTAAACGTCAATAATCATGAATGGAGGAACTGAAATGTCGTCAATAGAAAAAAGGGTTAAAGAGATAATTGCCGAGCAGTTGGGAGTTGATGAGGCACAGGTAACCGGAGAGGCCTCGTTCATGGACGATTTGGGCGCTGACTCCCTCGATACGGTAGAACTCGTAATGGCCCTTGAGGAAGAGTTTGATATCGAGATCTCCGATGAGGATGCGGAGAAAATAGCAACCGTTCAGGACGCTATTGACTATATCGCAGATCATACCTAACCGAGTGGGGGGAGAAATTCCCCCTTCTTTTTCGTCGCGTCGAGATACCCTGCTGCTGAAAAGTTGACGGGGGCAAGCATCGAGGAGCATCTTGTTATGAGAAGAGTCGTGGTAACGGGCGTCGGTGTCGTGTCGCCTCTGGGAACCGGTAACCGGAAGAACTGGGAATCCGTCACTACCGGTGTGTCGGGTATTGATCGGCTCACCCGGTTTGATGCCACCGATTTTCCCGTGCAGATTGCCGGTGAGGTCAGGGATTTTAATCCCGAAGATTTCATCGAAAAAAAAGAAATCAAGAAGATGGACCTGTTCATCCAGTATGCGCTGGGCGCCGCCCATTTCGCCATGGAGGACTCCGGCTTTCAGGTGACTGAAGAGAATGCCGATCGTGTCGGAGTTCTCGTCGGCGCCGGTCTCGGCGGTCTTCCTACTATCGAGAGGTATCATCAGGCAGTGCAGGAAGGCGGCTACAGAAAAATCTCTCCTTTCTTCATCCCGATGCTTATCACCAATCTGGCGCCGGGCCATATTTCAATTAAATACGGGGCCAAGGGACCCAACATCTCTTCCGTTTCCGCCTGTGCTACCGGAACCCATTCTATTGGAGATGCCTACCATATCATCCGGAGGGGCGATGCTGATGCAATGATTGCCGGTGGCACGGAATCGACGATTACCCCCCTGGCTGTGGGAGGCTTCGCCGTCATGAGGGCTCTTTCGACGCGCAATGATGATCCGAAGGGAGCTTCCCGTCCTTTTGAGAAAAACCGCGACGGTTTCGTTCTTGCCGAGGGGGCGGGTATCGTGGTCCTGGAAGAGTTCGAAGCCGCAAAAAAGCGCGGCGCCAAGATATATGCCGAGGTAGTCGGATACGGACTTACCGGAGATGCCTACCACCTCACCGCACCGTCTCCCGAAGGCGAGGGGGCCGCACGCTGTATGAAGATGGCCCTTGACACCGCAGGCGTGAATCCTGAAGAGATAGAACTGATAAATGCTCACGGGACTTCAACCCCGATGAACGACCTGTATGAGACAATGGCCATCAGGAAGGTTTTCGGGAACCACGCACGAAAACTCATGGTTACTTCGACCAAATCGATGACCGGGCACATGTTGGGCGCTGCCGGCGGGGTGGAAGCGGTTTTCACCCTCATGACCATGGATACGGGCATTGTTACCCCCACAATCAATTATCAGGAACCTGATCCGGAATGCGACCTTGATTATGTCCCCAACACGGCCCGCGAAGCTCGGGTAACCCATGCTCTCTCCAATTCCTTCGGTTTCGGCGGGACCAACGCGACCCTCCTCTTCAGGAAAGTGTAAAGACGATGACGATGATAGCTATTGGAAGCGATCACGGTGGATTCGAACTGAAGGAGGCGATAAAAAACCTTCTTCTGGAGAGAAAAATCCCTCTTGAGGACCTCGGTACCGACAACGGAAATTCCGTTGATTATCCCGATTTCGGGGAAAAGGTTGCCCGTTTGGTTTCATCGGGGGCCGCGGAAAAAGGTGTGCTTGTCTGCGGTACGGGAATAGGGATGTCCATCGTTGCAAACAAATTCCCCGGGGTCAGGGCGGCGCTTGTCACTGATGCCTTTATGGCAGAGATGGCAAAGCAGCACAACAATGCAAACATCCTGGTGCTCGGTGGAAGGGTAATCGACGAGAAAGAGGCGCGTGAAATGGTTGCAACTTGGTTGGACTCCCCATTCGAGGGGGGACGACACCAGTGCCGCCTTGATAAGATCACAGAACTGGAAAAGGAAATGTACAAGCGGACGACGGTGTGACGGAAGCAGCGTCGTCTGCGCTGAGAGAGCTAAAGGAACAGTACACGGGACTTGCAAGGTCCCGTTTACTTTTTCACTACAATGAAGGAGAGAGAGATGTCGATACTTGAAAATTTTGATCCTGAAGTCGCGAAGGCCATCCGCCTGGAGACCGAGCGGCAGGAATATAACCTGGAACTCATCGCATCGGAGAATTTTGTTTCCGAGGCAGTGCTTGAGGCCCAGGGGTCAATCATGACCAACAAGTATGCGGAAGGGTACCCGGGAAAACGCTACTACGGAGGATGCAGCCAGGTTGATGTGGTGGAGAACCTCGCCATTGAACGCGCCAAGGAGTTGTTCGGCGCCGATCACGTTAACGTACAGCCCCACTCCGGATCGCAGGCGAACATGGCCGTCTATTTCACGGCGCTGCAGCCGGGGGACACCATCCTCGGCATGAACCTGTCCCATGGTGGCCACTTGACCCACGGCAGTCCGGCCAACTTTTCCGGTAAACTGTTCAACGTAGTATTTTATGGCGTCTCTCAGGAAACAGAAACCATTGATTACGACGAAGTGGAGAACCTTGCCCGCAAGCACCAGCCGAAGATGATAGTCGTCGGCGCCAGCGCCTATCCACGCATCATTGATTTTGCGCGGTTCCGCACGATTGCCGATGCCGTGGGCGCTGTCATCATGGTCGATATGGCGCACATTGCCGGTCTGGTGGCGGCAGGACTCCATCCCAGCCCGGTTCCGTATGCCGAATTCGTTACCACTACCACCCATAAGACTCTTAGGGGACCGCGCGGCGGGATGATCCTCTGCCGGGAGAAATATGCGAAGACCCTCAACTCAAATATTTTCCCCGGGATACAGGGTGGGCCGCTCATGCATGTGATAGCAGCCAAGGCGGTTGCCCTGAAGGAAGCCCTAACTCCGGAATTCAAGACCTACCAGGAACAGATTGTCAGGAACGCGAAAGCCCTTGCCGAGGCACTGACCGGAAACGGTCTGCGACTGGTCTCCGGTGGCACCGACAATCACATGATGCTGGTGGATCTTACTTCTACCGGTCTTACCGGAAAGGCAGCCGAGGAGGCGCTTGACCGGGCCGGCATCACCGTCAACAAGAACACTATTCCCAACGAGACCCGTTCTCCCTTTGTCACTTCCGGCATTCGCATCGGCACTCCGGCCGCAACTACCCACGGACTGAAGGAGCCCGAGATGATTCGGGTTGCCGCTCTTATTGCCGATGCGCTGAAGAATTCCGAGAATCCGGAACAATTGGCTCGTATAAAGAGCGAGGTGAATTCGCTGATGAAGAAGTTTCCTCTCTATGCGCATCGCCTGCGCTAGGGTAGAGGGCAAGCCGGTTCAGAAGGGGGACGAGAGTATATCGTCCCCCTTTTTTTGTCTTGAAAAAGGCATATGATTCGGTTATTACTCGTACCGGAATATGTTTTCATTAATTTACGATACTTTCATGCCAGGCAGGGAGCTTCATATGCCCGAATTTTTTGTTTCACCTGTCGGTAAGGTCAACTCTATCTCAAGGGGGTAAGGATATGTACTGCAGAAGTTGCGGTAAGGAAGTGGCTGAGCAAGCTGTCGTGTGCGTTTCGTGTGGGGTGCCGCCGAAAATCGGCAAAAACTTCTGCCGGAATTGTGGAGAGGGGTGCGTTCCGGGAGCGGAGATATGCACAAAATGCGGCGTGAAGCTGGCGGATGCCGAGAGTGTCGGCAGGGACTGGCTGACGACGCTCCTTCTCTGCATCTTCGTCGGCGGGCTTGGTATCCATCGCTTCTATACGGGTCATACTGTTATCGGAATCATCCAGTTGCTGACACTCGGCGGATGCGGGATCTGGACAATTATCGACCTGATATTCATTATTACCGGCTCCTTCAAGGACAGCGAGGGAAATCTCCTTGTCAAAAAAATGTAGCAGGGAGGTACGGGATGCGACGAGTGCGGTTTGCAGGGTATATCGCAATTCCTGTCCTTTTAGCTCTGCTGCCAACTCCCTTTATTGAAAACTTGCCCGATGTCTGTGTTTTTCGGCATTTCTTCGGTTTCGAATGCCCGGGGTGCGGCATGACGCGTGCTCTTTCCGCCCTGGTACATGGGGACGTAGCTTCTGCTCTTCGTTTCAACAGGTCCGTGCTTGTCGTCTTCCCTCTGCTTTGTTATGTCCTGACGACAGGGATTTGGAAAGAAGTGAAAAATAGTGTCATAGGTGAAACGTCGGGTTGTGAGAGAAACTCACAATAATCGGTTTACATGGAGGGTACCTATGGAAGCAAAAGGCATTGATTTTGCGTCAATTCCTCAGACGGCAATCAGAGTAATAACATCACCGGCAAGCTTTTTCAGGGAAATGCCGAAAAGCGGCGGTTTCGTGGAACCCCTTGTTTTCATGGTGGTCATGGCTGTCGTCGGTGGTGTCATCGGCGGCCTCCTTCACGCACTCACGAACATCCTCGGCATGCACCTCTATGCAGGCGTTGCCATGGGATTCATGTCCATCATCATGATGCCTGTCCTGGCGGCCATCGGGAGCGCCATCTTCGGTTTCATCGCAGCAGGGATCCTCTTTATCCTCTGGAAACTCATGGGATCCAATGAAGATTACGAAGCTGCGTACCGATGCACCGCCTACCTTGCGGCCCTCTCACCCATTACCACGGTTCTCGGCATTATCCCGTATGTAGGGGGCGCGATCGGTCTGGTAGTGATGCTGTATTACCTGGTCACTGCAAGCGTTGCCGTCCATGGAATTCCGGCTCAAAAGGCATGGGTCGGATTCGGCATCATCGTGGCGCTTCTTATGGTAATCAGCGTCAGCGCACAGATCACGGCACGGCGGTTCGCCCGGAACATGGAACAGGCGACGGAATCCTGGAAAGACGCTTCGGAGCAGATGAAAAAATCCGCCGAGGAAATGCAGAAACAGATGCAGGAACGAATGAAAGA
>CAYSPF010000043.1:0-15727 GCA_964432775.1 uncultured Geobacter sp. | reverse complement strand
GAAAATAGTGTCATATCCGCAGAAATAGTAACTGACAACAGCTAAAAATTTATCGTTGTTTTCAGTTCAACTATCCTTTTCTTGTTCCTTTGCTCCAATCACACATTTTCAGGCTTTTTGCAGCATTAGGGCACACTTCTTCACCGTTATGATGCAGCAACGACCAGATGCTGATAACGGCAGGGAAAATCGCCTCAATGCCCCGGTTCCCGGTTTTTCTAAGACTTTCGACTGCCTCGGGCCAGCCGAGCACCTCTTCCACCCTATTGCGGACGCGCATTCTGACCCGGTACCCCTCATGCCGAGTCTTTCACCGTCACAATTGCCAGGCTGTCGTCTCATTGTCTGCTGGGGTTCGGCCTGGTGCGCCGTGAGTCGCCTCGCTGCCGGAAGTCAGGCTAGGTGAGTCGAAGAAAATTCCTTCTTCAGTATGAAGGTTGCGTTAAGTATCAATCAAGAACGCGTAAGGTGAAGGGATATTTACATCGGAAAAAATCTCTTGCACTGCGTTATCTAATATTATATATAACGTAAACAAATACATGACGTGGTGCTGAAAGAGGCGGTTATACCAGAATATTCCACGAACGTTTACAGAATATTTTCGAGTAATACAGACTTCCCAGCTTTTGTTTTCCTCCAATCATCCCTTACAGCGCATGCTCGCTACAGGGATACTGCTTCACACTCCAGGCACGGAAATAATCAATTTTCTCAGGGTATTCACATGCGAAGGCAAGTCGTTACAGATATGAGAGTGCCGAATTCCGTTTGGAAGAAGAGGGTCTCGGACACTTTGCACGAACTGAACATTATCCCTGAAAATTTCTCGGGAAAAGTCGTCATTTCTTTCAAGGAAGGAGGGGTCAGTTATATAGAAAAAACCGAAACCCTAAAATAAAGAAGGACGAGGGAGTAGGATTCCTCAACGAGACATCGTCACTACAATCATTATCCTTGCCGTGGCAACCTGATTCTCCCGCGCCATATCACGATTTTCTTGTCACTTTCGATACCATATCTATTTGATTGACGCGCAGATTTCGTCCTCAGCCTCGGACAGATGCAACGAAACCCGCACCCATACCTTCATGTCGCGGTAGTGTAATGGTGCGGGATTATTTTTTCCT
The DNA here is from genome assembly GCA_964432775.1 of uncultured Geobacter sp. Taxonomy (GTDB): domain Bacteria; phylum Desulfobacterota; class Desulfuromonadia; order Geobacterales; family Geobacteraceae; genus RPRC01. Next base: position 14,597 of record CAYSPF010000043.1, on the reverse strand, counting down.
AGTGAACCAAGAAGGGATACCAACATGTCGACAGAACACTGTGCAACCTGCAATAAAGAGATAGAGACCGAGTACTACCTTAACAAGAAATGTTCGAAATGCGGTTCGTGGTTCTGCTACGAACATCTGGGACAATACAGATGGCAATGCACTAAATGCCTTACCTATACCCTGAGCAATGTATACGGGAGCTGACTCCGGACAGTTCCTGGTGTCAGTTCTCCCATTCATCAACCTCGTTTATCACGCTTCAGACGGCACAGGTTGCCGGAGGCTGCAACGAAAACGATACGCGGGAGGTCACAGATGAAGACACTCAAAAACGTCATCATGAATCGTCGGAGTTGCCGGAGTTATACCGATGAATCACTGTCGAAGGAAAGGCTCACGGACCTGATCAACGCCGCGGTGTGGGTTCCGAACGGCTCAAACAACCAGCCGTGGAGTTTTGTCGTCATCACCGACAGGGCGCTCATGAAAAAATATTCCGATGCAGCCAAGAGCGACTGGCTGAAAAGCCTCGCGGAAACACCCCACATGCAGCAGTATGAAAAAGCCATAAGGGATCCTGAATACAACATCTTTTATAATGCGCCGGCGCTTGTCATAATCTATGGGAATACGGAATCCTATTGGCGTGTGTATGACTGCAGCATGGTCGCCTTCAACCTGCATCTGCTCGCGGAAGAATCCGGCCTGGGCGCCTGCTGGATTGGTTTTGCACATAACGTCTTCGCGACACGGGAAATGAAGGCAGCATTCGGCATTCCGGAAAGCTACGAAATGGTGGCGCCGGTTATCTTGGGACATCCCGCGGCATCTCACCCCACCACCGGAACCCCTCGCAAGCCTTTTTCCATATACTTTTACGATGACGCACAACAGGTGGAAATTCCAGGGTCACTGTGAATAGTTATGACGTATCTCAAGGTTGATGGAAAAGATATTGAGCTGAACGAGGATGGTTTTCTTGTTCATTCGAAAGACTGGAGTGAAGATTTTGCACGGGCGTACGGGATGCTGGAGAACATCCCCGAATTGACCGGCGACCACTGGAAGGTGATCTACTACCTACGTGACTACTATGACCGGTTCCGCATCGCACCCATGATCCGAAAACTCTGCAAGGATACCGGCTTGAGCCTGAAGGAAATAGAGAAGCTTTTCCCTCCCGGTCCGGCAAAGGGCGCCTGCAAACTGGCCGGACTGCCGAAGCCGACGGGATGCTTGTAAGACGATTCAGCGAGGAAGGCGCATGGAGTTTCTGCTGGGAGTAATCTTCCCCTATACGGCATGGAGCGTCTTCGTTTCCGGCACAATCCTGCGGATTGTCGGGTGGCTGAAGACGCCCGTTCCTTTTCATTTGACTATTTTTCCCGCACCTGCAGGCACTACGGGCAGAATCGTGACCATCGCATCGGATTTTTTACTGTGCAGCAGCCTTTATCACGAAGACAAAGCTCTCTGGCTTCGGGTCTGGTTGTTTCACCTGTCGCTCGCACTGATCATCGCGGGCCATGTGGTTGGGATATTCTATCTTCGTGATCAGTTTGTCCTCATCGGATTGAGCCCGGCGGCAAGTCAATTTCTGTCAAAGCTTCTTGGAGGAATATCGGGGATTGTGATGGTGTTCTCGCTCGGGGCGCTCATAATCGGCAGGATCGTCAATCCGCTGGTCAGGAGGCTCTCGACGCCCGAGGATTTCTTCACCCTGCTTCTGCTTATTGCCATTGCCGTCTCTGGAATCCTCCTGTACCTCCCCGGTTTTCATGTGGATCTACCTGCCGTCAGAGCCTATATGGGAGGACTCTTCCATTTCCGTGCGACATCGCTTCCGCACAGTTCGATATTTATCATCCATTTCCTGCTGGTGAATCTCCTGCTGCTATTTTTTCCGTTTTCACGCCTTCTGCACTCGGCCGGCTATTTTGTCAACCGGGCGATGCTCACGGAGGCTCCACCGATCTATCCGACTGTGGCGGGAAGCACCCCACGGTCACCCTTCGCCTCAAGTAAAGCGCACACCGATAGACCCGACTCCCGAAAGGAGGCAGTTGGGAGCGAGGCCCGGCATCCATGATCTCTCCCCTTCATCCGGCAAAAAATGAAGACTTGAGAAGCATCGGTATCGAACGGCTCGACGAGTCCGCCAGAAAGACTCGCACACTCGACCTGATGGATGAATTCCGGAGATTCGCAAGGTCACTTTCGGTGATGCTGGAAACCTGCACGAGGTGCGGGGCCTGCGCCAAGGCCTGCCACAGCTACCTGGGTACGGACGATTTCTATAACATTCCCGCGGCACGGGCCGGACTCCTTCGCAGCATATTCAGCAGGTATTTCACCTGGTCCGGCAGGTTATTCCGCGGCTTTTCCGGGGCACGGGAATTTGACGCAGAGACGCTCGGCACATGGGTCAGTTATTTTTACCAGTGTACCGTCTGCCGCCGGTGCGCACTATTCTGCCCTTTCGGCATCGATACCGGTGAAATTGTGCTGGCCGGACGCAATATTCTGACCCGACTCGGAATTGCGCCCGCCTTCCTGGTGAACATCGCACGAAACGAGCTTCACACGGGAAACAACATGGGGATCCTGAAGCCGGCAGTCATCGACAGTTGCTCGTTCCTTGAAGCGGAGTTGCGCGAGGAAACCGGCCAGGACATCAGGATTCCGGTGGACAAGCCCCATTCCGAAGTTCTCTATGTGCCCTCATCGTCCGAGCTCTTTACCAATACGGATTCGTTACTGGGGGCAGCCAAGATCTTCCATCAGCTGGGAACCGACTGGACGCTCTCCTCAACACTTCTTGAAGCGGCAAACTACGGGCTGCATTTTGAGCTGGACGTCATGAAGAAACACAATCATCGAATGCACATCGCCGCCGCCGCAGTCGGCGCTGCGCAGGTAATCCAAGGTGAATGCGGTCACGGCTGGAGGGTTGCCAGGATGTATTCGGAAGGCGCCAACGGCCCGGTCCCGTTTCGGTTGACCCACGTCCTTGAATTTGTGGCAAACAGGCTATCGGACCTGAAGCTTGAAAAGCTTCCCATGAGAGCGACCCTCCACGACCCCTGTAATTACGCCAGGGGGACCGGCCTTATGGATCCTCCCCGCGATTTGATGAAGGCATGTGTGCGGGAATTCGTCGAGATGAGCCCCAACAGGGAGAGAAATTTCTGTTGCGGGGGTGGATCCGGCCTGCTGATGGATGAGATGTTCGAGATACGAATGCGTCTAGGCAAAATGAAAGCCGAGCAGATACAATCACTCCTGCCGCTCGACTATGTGGCTCTTCCGTGCGCAAGCTGCAAGGCACAGGTTCCCCTGGTCCTCAGGCATTATGGGATGGAAGAAATACAGACCGGCGGAGTGCTTGAACTGATAGGCAGGGCAATGGTCTTGAACCAGTAAAAGTGTTTCGCCCGATCTCTCGTGAGGATAGCGAAGCATCACCGCGTAAAACCATGCCCGGGGAATTTCCCGGTACTACAAAAAAAGGAGATTGAAACAACATGAAGGTATGTTTCCCAGTTATTGCCGATCAGGGGCTTCAAAGCACCATTTATGGCCATTTCGCCTCAGCCCCCCTCTTTCTCGAAGTTGACACGGACACCGGACAGGCGTCCGCGATACCCAATTGCGACAAGTTCAACCCGGATGCCGGATGTGACCCCTTCAAAGCCCTGGCAGGCAGGCAACTGGATGGTGTGGTTGTCGGAGGACTCGGTGACAATCTGCTGGATATGCTGAACATGATGGGATTCCGGGTCTATGAGGCGCAAACGGAAAGCGTCGAGGAAAATGTAGAACTCTTCGGCAGACAGGCATTGCCGGAACTGGAAAAACTAAACAGCGTTGAGGCCGGGAGATGTGATGGTGTAAGCGGCGAGCACACCTGCACTCACTCCCATGATGACGAAGAGCACTCCCATTGACGAACTGAACAAGGTCGGGTGTCTATGGCGCCCGACCTTCATGCTGCGGGGAAGGTACCATGTGGCACGAGGGATATAGTCTTCATGCTACAAGGGGAAATCCTTCTACTTCATGAAGAACCTGTCTTCCATCTGACGAATGAATCTCATATGGGTTCTCTGGATTGCCCTGAAGCGCTTGAGAAACTTTCGGCCTTCATCCGTGAGGATAGTACCGCCGCCGCCGCCTCTCCCACCTGCCGACTTTACCACCAGGGGTTTTTCCGACAACCTGTTCAGGTAATCGATGGTGTGCCATACTTTAGGATAGCTTACGCCGATTTCTCTGGCGGTGCGGGCAATGGATCCATGAATGCCGACCTGCTCCAGCAGATCGATACTTTCGAAATCCAGCGGTTTCCCGTCCTCCATGTGAAGAAAAAGCTTTCCCGACATGTCAATTCGCTTGTTTCTCATTGATTCTATCCTTCTCTGATTGGTCTGCACACCGCTGAAAACCGCTCATATGGGTAAAAAGAGGAGGCCCCATGCTGGGCAACATGGGGCCAAGGAAAGTTGGATATGGGAGAATATCCACCCGTTGTATATCAAACTGCATAACGATATGCAACAAAATTTTTTCCTCTCTCGCATTTTTTTACATTCATACGATTCTGAAACAGCACATTCTTGCCGGAGCCAGCGGCAACACTCCTCTATCCAGCATGTTACGTCTTTACGCATGCTGCAACAGAAACAACTTCCTCCAGCCAGAACCGCTTTTCCGAACATGCTTCACGGATAGGTACTTCACGGCGTTTTACACTGACCAAAAATCCAATGCTGGAGGGCTCGGCTGCACTAAATTTTTTCTTGCATATGGTTATGTAGTATGGTAGATAACGTATCCGTCTTCATGGGGCTTATTCGAGTAACCGGTTCATCTGCCGACAGGCACACGGAAATCGTGCCGGGCAACCCCCGAACCGTTACCGCAACCTCAAAAATCCATACACGTTTCTTACGTCAAGCGCTTATTTCGTACTCCGCCCGGTGCGGACCAAACGAAACCCGCATTGATACTGATTTTTTTCGGTATTAATGCGGGTTTTCTATTTTTACCGTTACACGAAACAAGTTACTGAACCTACGACAGCAAATAATCAAGGGGAATTCTGAATATGATGAAATCCATCCCGGTTCAGGAGGCGGTAGGCAGAGTCCTGTACCATGACATTACACGTATCGCGCCCGGAGAGTTCAAGGGACGAGCCTTCAAGAAAGGACACATTATCCGGGAGGACGACGTTCCGAAATTGATGAACCTGGGCAAGTACAACATCTACGTTCTGGATCTGAAAACCGGTTTTATTCACGAAAATGATGCAGCCATAAGGATTGCGAAAGCAGCGGTCGGTGACGGAGTCCTCCTTACCGAACCGGCTGAAGGCAAGGTCAAGATGGTCGCGGCATACAATGGCCTCCTGAAAATCAATGCGGATGCACTCTACAGTATCAACTCCATTGAGCAGGTGGTCATGTCGACCCTCCATACAAATCAACAGGTTACCGCGGACCTTCCCGTGGCGGGTACGCGTATCATTCCCCTTTTCACGGAAGAGTCACGGGTAATTGAAGTGGAAAAGATCTGCGCAAACACCTCACCGATTGTGGAGGTCAGGCCGTTCCGCTCCCTGAAAGTAGGCCTCGTGACCACCGGAAACGAGATCTACACAAAACGTATTGAAGACAAATTCGGCCCCATAGTGAGAACCAAGTTCTCCGACATGGGAAGCAGCGTATTCCGGCAAATAATTACACCCGATGATGTTTCGATAATCGTCCGCTCCATCCATGATCTGCTGGAAGAAGGAGCGGAAATGATCGTTGCCAGCGGCGGCATGTCCGTGGACCCGGATGACCGCACACCCGCGGCGCTACGCGTCGCCGGTGGCGAGGTCGTCACCTACGGCTCTCCCACCTTCCCCGGCGCAATGTTCATGCTTTCATATATTGGAGACGTGCCGGTTATCGGCCTTCCCGGATGCGCCATGTATCACAAGGCAACTATTTTTGAGTTGATAATACCGCGAATTCTTGCCGGGGACAGAATCACCCGCGCAGACATTATTGCACTTGGTCATGGCGGCTTCTGCGCATCGTGCCCCGAATGCCGCTACCCAAGCTGCAGTTTCGGCAAGGGATAGAAAAGTACGTTTGTCATTCCACCTTCCCTCACCCGCGTTTTCTCCACAGGCAGGGTGAGGGGCCTTTTTCCCGAGGTGAAGGAGCGTACGCAATCGTTTCACCCCCCTTTTCCATGTCCTCTCCACAGGCGGGATGAGGGGCCGTTTTCCACCCCGTGTAACCGGGCACAGCCCTGTTATATAAACCCAAAGGAGGAGGAAGTATGATTAAAAAGGTTCTCAAAGTAAATGGTGTCGAGAGGACGCTGATCGTTGACCAGGAAGCTCTCCTGTCCGATGTTCTGCGGAAACAGTTACACCTGACCAGTGTCAAGGTCGGATGCGCGACCGGCACATGCGGCGCATGTAATGTCATCCTGAACGGCAAGCTCGTTCGCACCTGCGTAACCAAAATGAAACGGGTCGAAAACTGGTCGACGATCACCACAACCGAGGGGATCGGCACACCGCTGAACCTCCACCCCCTCCAGCAGGCTTTCATCTTCCACGGCGCACTCCAATGCGGTTTCTGCACCCCGGGCTTCATCGTCTCCGCTAAGGCGCTCCTCGACACGAACCCGAACCCCACCCGCGAAGACGTGCGTGACTGGTTCCACCAGTACAAGAATGCCTGCCGCTGCACCGGTTACATCTCCATCGTCGATGCGGTTATGGACGCCGCCAAGGTTCTCCGCGGCGAGATGTCCGTATCCGCCCTTGAATACAAGGCTCCGGCGGACGGCAAAGTGTACGGAACACGGTATCCTCGTCCCACATCCGTTGCAAAGGTCTGCGGTCTCTGGGATTTCGGCAACGACAAGGCCGACCAACTCCCCGAAGGCACACTGCACGCCGCCCTCGCCTATGCCGATGTGGCCCATGCAATCATCAAGGGGATAGACACCTCCGCGGCAGAGAAGGCGCCGGGTGTGGTCAAGATTGTCACCCACAAGGATGTCAAGGGCAAAAACCGCATCACCGGTCTGATAACCTTCCCCACCAACAAGGGTGACGGGTGGGACCGACCGATCCTCTGCGACGAGAAGGTTTACCAGTATGGGGACGCCATTGCCATCGCAATTGCCGATACGAAAGAGCATGCCGAAGCAGCCGCGAAGCTGGTGAAGTTCGACCTGGAAGTGCTGCCGCACTACATGAATGCGCCTGCGGCCATGGCGCCGGATGCCATCGAGATCCACCCCGGCACGCCGAACGTCTACTTCACCCAGAATCTGGTCAAAGGTGAGGACACCAAGCCGATTATGGAAAAAGCCGCCTATGTTGTGGAAGGCGAGTACTATCTCGGTCGTCAACCCCAGATGCCCATCGAGCCGGACGTCGGATTCGGCTACATCAATGATGAAGGCAAGGTGTGCCTCCACACCAAGTCCATTTGTCTGCAATTGCACCAAGCCATGATCGCCCCGGGTGTCGGCGTCGAGGTCGAAAACCTCGTCATCGTGCAGAATCCCTGCGGCAGCTCCTTCGGTTATAAATTCTGTCCTTCCAACGAAGCCCTGCTCGCGGTTGCCACCATGGCGGTCGGCGGCAAGCCGGTTCACCTTTCCTGCTCCTGGGCCCAACTGCAGTTCTACACCGGCAAGCGCTCGCCTTTCTGGTTCAAGGCAAAAATTGCCGCCGACAAAGATGGCAAGTTCCTCGCCACGGAAACCGACTGGTCCGTCGACCACGGTCCCTACTCCGAGTTCGGCGACCTCCTCACCGTTCGCGGTTTACAGTATGCCTTTGCAGGTTACGACATCCCGAACATGCGCGGTGAAGGCCGGACCGTCTGCACCAACCACTGCTGGGGCGCCCCGTTCCGCGCATACGGTTCTCCGCAGGCATTCTTCGCCTCCGAGTCTCTTATCGACGAACTGGCCAAGAAGATGGGGAAAGATCCTTTCGAACTCCGTGAACTGAACTGCTACCGTGAGGGCTCTACCACTCCGACCCAGCAGAAGCCTGAAGTAATCGTCTTCCCGGAACAGTTCGAAGCACTCCGTCCGAAGTACGAGAGAGCCGTTGCAAATGCGAAACTGAGAAGCACCGACACCGTGAAGTGCGGCGTCGGCGTCTCCCTCGGTATCTACGGCTGCGGCCTCGACGGCCCCGATTCATCCGAAAGCTGGGCTAAACTCCTGCCCAACAACGAAGTGATGATGGGCAACAGTTGGCAGGATCACGGCCAGGGTTCAGATATGGGTACCCTCGCATTCGCCCATGAAGCCCTCAAGCCGCTGGGCTTGAAGGCGTCCCAGATCCACCTCTGTCTGAACGACACAAGCCTGACACCGAACAGCGGTCCGTCCGGCGGTAGCCGCAACAACGTCGTTACCGGCAACGCCATCAGGGTTTCCTGCGAGAACCTGCTTGCGGCCATGAAGAAGGCCGACGGCACCTATCGTACCCATGCTGAGATGGTGAAGGAAGGGATCGAAACCCAGGTATATGGTAAATGGACCACGCCGTGCACCCCGTGCGACGTGGAGACCGGCAAAGGCGAGCCGTTCTGCATCTATATGTACGGCCTGTTCCTGGCGGAAGTCGAAGTCGACATCACCACCGGCAAGGCACACTGCTACAAGATGACCCATGTGGCAGACGTCGGTACCATCACCAACCAGCTGGTCGTTGACGGTCAGATCTACGGCGGCCTGGCCCAGGGTATCGGCCTTGCCCTTACTGAAGACTTCGAGATGATCAAGGCACACTCCAACATGATCGGCGCAGGCTTCCCGTTCTGCAAGGACATCACGGACGATCTGGAAATCATCTACGTAACGAAGCCCCGAGAACTGGGCGCCTTCGGCGCCGGCGGCGTCGGCGAGCTTCCGCTGTCCGCGCCTCACTGCGCGGTCATCAACGCCATCGACAATGCATGTGGCGCGCGTATCCGTCACCTGCCGGCATACCCCGAGAAGATCCTCGCGGCGCTCAAGTCGCCGAAGAAGGCCTTCGACGTGTCCGACGCACTGGCACAAGGTTATGTATGCCAGGACGTAAACTCCGCACCACCGAAGAAATAAGAAGAATATAGTTTTTTCACCTCTGGAGCCGGTTCAGGACCCGGCCGGCTCCATACTGCTTTCACCGTAATATATTTTATGCTATAACGATGGAGAGCCGCCGCAATGGGGTGCTCTCCATCGTTTTATGTTGTAATTATCCTTAATCGAGGGCAAATCCCGAGGAAAGAAGGTCCCGATGGAAAAAAACGAACTCGTTGCATGGGAAAACAAGTGCATCCAGGAAGAATCTCCCGAATGTACGTCGGCATGCCCGCTCCATGTTGATGCCAGACTTTTCCTAAAAGAGATTCTAAAGGGTGACTGGGAGGCAGCCTACAAGGTCCTGAACAAGACCATGCCTTTTCCCGGCATCCTGGGGCGCATCTGTGACCATCCCTGCGAGGAGAGGTGCAGACGGGGTCCCGTGGGTGGCCCGATTGCCATCGGAGCGCTTGAGAGAGTGTGTGTGGAAAGGTATTCGGGCAAAAAGCGGGTCCAGCCGCTGCCGCGAAAAGACCACCGCATCGCCGTTCTCGGCGCCGGATTAGCCGGCATCACCGCTGCCTGGGACCTTCTCAAAAAGGGTTTCACGGTTTCTCTTTTCGAGCCGGGGGACCGGCTTGGCGGCTCTCTCTGGGGTATTCCGGAGGAAATCCTGCCAAGGAATGTCATCACCGAGGATATTTCCGTTCTTGAAGCACTGAATGCGGATATCCGTCTTGGAGCCAGAGTTGATTCGTCGCTTTTTGAACAGCTCTGCCGGGAGTTCGCAGCCGTCATTATCGACCGTGAAGCCATGCACGGACGGGATCTTTCCCTCCCCCTGGATGATAACGGCCTCATCGTTATTGACCCTGCAACCGGCGCCACGGAGAGGGACGGAGTATTCGCCGGCGGCGGCACCCGCCTGCGCGGCAGTTTCTCGCCGGTCATGGAGACCCTTGAGGGAAGAAAGCCGGCCCTCTCCATAGAACGCCTGATGCAGAAGGTCGGTTTGAAATTCGGCCGAGAAAACGAGGGTCCTTGCAGTTCCCGGCTTTACACCAGCCTGGAAGGGATCGACCCGCTTCCAAGAATAGAGCCGCGTGATTCCATAAAAGGTTATACGGAAGAAGAGGCGCTCATGGAGGCGGAGCGATGCATTCAGTGCGAATGCATGGAGTGCGTGAAAAAATGCCTCTTTTTGGAACGGTACAAGGCATATCCCAAGAAGTATGCCCGGGAAATATTCAATAATGAACGTATCCTCCTGGGCGCTGCCCACCAGTATAATGTTTTCACAAATTCATGCAGCACGTGCGGCCTCTGCGAGACAATCTGTCCGAATGATTTCAGCATGGCCGACCTCTGCCTTGAGGCGCGTCGCACCTTGCTGGAACAAAAAATAATGCCACCCTCTTTCCACGAGTTCGCCCTTCAGGACATGGTTTACAGTAACGGTGAGTCGTTCTCCCTGTGTCGTCATGAACCGGGCAAAAATGAGAGCGCCTGGCTGTATTTCCCCAGCTGTCAGCTCTGCGGCACCACACCCGGCGAGGTCGTGTCCTCTTACCGTTACCTGCGGGACAGGCTCTCAGGTGGGGTAGGGATCTTGCTTCACTGTTGCGGCGCCCCTGCCTTCTGGGCCGGGCGGGAAGACCTGTTCAAGGAAGCGCTTGACGAGATACGCGCTTCATGGGAAGAAATGGGCAAGCCGCGAATAATAACCGCCTGCCCCACCTGCCGGAACATCTTTCAGGAGCATATACCCGAAATGAAGCCGGCCTCCCTCTGGGATATCATGCTGGAAGCCGGAATCCCTGATTCCGCATGCGCTCGCGGGACAACGAGGAACACCGTTGGCGTTGTCGATCCCTGCTCGACACGTCATGACCCCGTTGGACAGAAGAACATCCGGAGGATTCTGAAGTCCTTGGACATTACTGTCGAAGAGCTCCCCCTGAGTGGTGAAACCCCTGAGTGCTGCGGCTACGGCGGGCTGATGTATAACGCAAACCCGACCCTCGCACGGGACGTGGTAGCCCGCAGAACAACGGCGAGCAACAACGACTACCTGGCCTATTGCGCCATGTGCCGCGACAATTTCGCCTCAGCGGGGAAACGGGTTTCTCACCTCATCGAGCATCTTTTTCCTGCGGTTGCAGACGGTGACCCCGCTGTCCGCAGCCGGATCTCCTGGTCGGAACGTCGCGCCAATCGAGGTCGAGTAAAGGAAATGATCCTTCGTGACCGTGGCGAAAGAGAGGAAGTTCAGCTGGAGGAATACGAGAAGCTGAAGCTGATAATCTCACCCGACGTGCTGAAAAGGATCGATGAAAGGAGAATCCTCGAAGAAGATATCCGGAAGGTGATTTTCCACGGGGAAACCAGCGGAAAGAAGATGCGGAGCAGGGAGAACGGAAACTACCTGGCGTATCTGCAACCGGAGAACGTCACCTTCTGGGTTGAGTATTCTCCCCGGGAAGACGGCTTCACGGTTCTGAACGCATACTGCCACAGAATGAAAATCGTGGGGATAATGCAATGAATTTCTCTCAAGAGGCGACCGTCTGGTCCTGTACATCCTGCGGAGGTGAACTTGCTCTCATCAAGGTAGGCTTCAGCTACATGAAGGGGAGTTTTGAAATAGACCTGCCCGCCTGCGCGGCATGCGGTCTTGTCCTGGTTCCGGAGAGTCTAGCTCTGGGAAAGATGGCTGAAGTAGAACGAATCCTTGAAGACAAGTAGTGAAAAGAATAAGCCGGTTCAGGCTCTGGCAGCACTACATGAATCGGCTTCTTTGCGTGCGGTTACGGGACCGTTGCTTCGACCCGGCGGGTTTCTCGTGACGGAGAGAGGACTTTCTCAGTGCGGATTCCCCCCCGGCGCTCGCATTGTCGATGTGGGGTGCGGGACCGGGGCTTCCGTGACGTACCTTCGGGAAAAACACCGGTTCAGGGCACTGGGGTTCGATGTATCCGGTGGCCTCTTCCGGAACGATGGAAGCGCGAACACCATCCCTATAGCGCTGGCGCGTGCCGAAGAACTACCCATGCCCGATGACAGCTGTGACGGAGTTCTCTGCGAATGTGTTCTTTCTCTGGTGAAAGAACCGCGACAGGCTGTCGGGGAGTTCTCACGGGTACTGCGCCCCGGCGGTTTCTTGATTCTGAGCGATATCTATGACCGTTCCGCGGATAACGTTGCTCCAAACGAGTCGACAATCTCCGGACCGTGCGCTTCCGCCCTTCAATCGCGGCCATTCGTCGGGAAGCTCCTTGAAGATTCGGGATTCTGCCTGCGAGCATGGGAAGATCACACTCGCTATCTCAAGGAGTTGGCGGCGCAACTGATTCTCAGCAATGAATCCCTGACGGACTTCCATGATCTGTGCGCTGTTTTTGATGCTGGATGCACCAGTTCACCCGGTTCACTGCCTGTTCGGCCGGGCTACTATCTGCTGGTTGCACAAAAAATGACAAAAGGGGAGGCCTTCCATGGATGACCTGATGTTTCGTATGATGGAGTTGAAGTCCAAGGGATTCTACTGCAGCCAGATAATGATGCTTCTTGCCCTGGAGAATCAGGACAAGACGAATGAAGACCTGGTACGGTCCATGGCCGGTCTTGCTTTCGGGGTCGGCATCGGTGACGTCTGTGGCGCGCTTACCGGCGGCGCCTGTATTCTGTCGCTGTATACCGGAAAAGGCACGGAAGAGGAAGAAGAGCACTTCCGCCTCATGGGAATGCTTCATGAACTTGGCGACTGGTTCCGGGAGGCCTTCGCGGGCCAGTACGGCGGCATCAGCTGCGATGCAATCTCGGAGGACGGTTCTCTGCGCAACGAAAGGTGCGGCGGAGTCGTCGCTGCTACCTACAAGAAGGTCCTGGAAATCCTGGTTGAAAACGAATTCGACCCTAGCGAGGGAAGGTAGTGGATTGTTGCAGTTGCGGTACGGTTTTTGATACGGAAAGCCTCTGCCCCGTGTGTTTCGCGAAGATCCCTGCAGTACGCGAGGCACGCGGAAACGACGTTTATCTGGTGAAAAATTGCCCTGAACACGGAGAATTTCACACCATAATCTGGCGTAGCGGTCCGGAGTTCCGGGGGTGGAAGAAACAGACCGGCGCCGTCCGCACCAATTCCTGCCAAACGGAAACGAAAAGCGGCTGCCCCTTCGACTGCGGCATTTGTCCCTCGCACCGTAAGAATGCCTGTACCGCCGTTATCGAGGTAACGGCCCGCTGCAACCTGGAGTGCCCGGTCTGTTTTGCCGATTCCGGAGCCGGCGCAGGCCGGGACCCTGACCTCAGCGTAATCGAAGAATGGTACCGGCGGGTACTTGAGACAAGCGGAACCGACATCATTATCCAGCTTTCCGGCGGCGAGCCCACGGTACGGGATGATCTGCCGGCCATTATCGAAATGGGGCGTTCGCTCGGTTTCCCCTTTATTCAGGTTAATACGAACGGCCTGCGTATTGCCGAGGAAAAGAATTATGCCTCTGTCCTGCGTAAGGCCGGAGCCGCATCGGTCTTCCTCCAGTTCGACGGTGCCGAGGACGAAATATACCGGAGACTGCGGGGCCGGCCGCTGTATGCCGCAAAACGGCGCGCCATCGAACGGTGCGCGGAGAACGGCATCGGCGTGGTGCTGGTGCCCACTCTCGTTCCCGGAATCAACACCCATTCCATCGGCGCCATTATCTCACTTGCGCTGGAGCTGTCTCCCGGCGTGCGGGGGGTGCACTTTCAACCGGTGGGCTACTTCGGGCGCTCTCCTGACGCCCCGGACAACAGCCTCCGAATAACCATGCCCGATGTCATGCGGGCCATCGAGGAACAGACGGACGGTCTGATACGCGTTGAGCATTTCTGCCCTCCCGGGTGGGAGAATTCCCTCTGCTCTTTCCATGGAACCTTTCTGCCGAAACCGGGCGGCGGACTGCAGGCCCTGACCGGGCATGGCGCAGGCGGATGCTGCTCCACCGAAGGAAGCGATGCCCATGCGGTCTCGTTCACTGCCCGGCAGTGGTCGGCGCCTGCCCGTGATCAGGGATTGCCGGACATTTCCGGCAAGGCATGCGACGAGGGCGCGGCAAGCAACGCTCCTACAGCGTGCTGCGAAGCGAGGCCGGAGACACTGGACGGTTTCCTGGAACGGGTGAAAACGCAGATGCTTTCCGTTTCCTGCATGGCCTTTCAGGATGCCTGGAATCTGGACCTGGAGCGGACTCGTGATTGTTGCATCCATGTAGTCGCTCCTGATGGGAGGATGATACCGTTCTGTCTCTACAACCTGACTTCCGCGAGCGGAGAAAGGCTCTATCGAGGACAAATGAAGGATGAAATTTGAAGAGTGAATGGTGAAAATACGCAGACCTGCCAGGTTTTGAAAACCTGGCAGGTCTGAAATAAAAGTGGCAAATCTGAAAAGGAAATGCAATGGAACTGACCCCGCTGGAGCCCTGGATTAAGGCCAAGCTCGGTACAACCGCAACCGG
>CAYSPF010000042.1:0-15908 GCA_964432775.1 uncultured Geobacter sp. | reverse complement strand
GAAATCGTCTCCACCTGCATTCAGAATCCGTCTCCCTCCACCTGTCTTGTTTTTCAGGGTGAAAAAATCGATCAGAGAAAGAAATTTTTCACTGAGATGAAAAAACGGGGTGAGCTGGTCGAGTTCAAACGCATGTATGAGAACCAGTTACCCGCCTTTATCAGGGGCGAAGCGTCCTCATGCGGTAAAGTACTGGAAGGGGCGGCAGCCGAGATGCTTGCCTACTTGGTAGGCAACAATCTTCAGGAGTTGGTCTCGGAACTGGAGAAGGCTGTTCTCTATGTGGGGAAGCGGGAGGTCATCACCGTTGCCGACATCCGTTCCATTGTTTCCGATACGAGAATCAACAGCGTGTTTGAATTGACTGACGCGCTTGGGGAGAAGAAGCTCGGCAGGGCTGTGCGAAGCCTCGACACCCTTTTGCGCGGGGGCGAAGCGCCTCTTCTCGTGTTGGCTATGATAACCCGCCATTACCGGCAGTTATGGAAGGTCAGGGAGTTTCGGGATCGGAAGATGGCGGTTCAGGATATCGGCAAGGCAGCGGGGATTAACCCGTATTTTCTGCAGGGAATCATCCGCCAGTCAGGTAATTATACGGTGCCGGAACTCCGGGGCGTGTTCAGAAAAATCTGTGAGGTTGACACAATATTGAAAACCGGGCGAGGTAAAGCGAACGTCCAACTGGAAAACCTTCTGTTTGATCTGTGCGGAACCGGGGGGATTGGATAAAATTGTTCGTCAGAGATGCAGCAATATAAAAAAAGGGCCCCACAAGGAGCCCTTTTTCAATTTATTACGTCGAAACCAGCGAAATTATTACATGGTGAGCGCTGAAGAGCGATGTGTTACACAATCTCTAGGCGAGCGTGTTGACGAGCTTGTTCAGCCGGGAGACGTTGCGGGAGGCGTTTGAACGATGAATAACCCCCTTTGATGCAGCCGAATCGATATAGGGGATCGCGGCGTCGAGTGACTCCTTCGCAAGGGTTGCATCCTTTGCGGCAACTGCCTCGCGAACACGCTTTATGAAAGTCCGCAGGGTAGAGCGGACGTGCTTGTTTCTTTCATTTCTTTTTGCATTCTGCTTGATTCTCTTCAGGGCCGACTTGTGATGAGCCAAACTGCACCTCCCAGGTATATGTAACGGTTTAAATAGGTAATAGAAAGGTAATTTTTTACCACTTTCAGAACGAATGTGTCAAGGGAAAAGTGTCTTTCGGAATATGATTTTTCTGTTTCCCTTGCGGTAGAATCATCGTACCATGCCCCGGTATGTTTGCAAGGCGCCGTGCGGAAACGGTTCGTCGAAAAATCCGCCGGAGCATGGAGCTACAGGGAGGGAGGTTGTTCGATGAAAAGCAAAGAGTCACGGGAGGCATCTCTCGTCTATTCATCGGAGTTGGGGCGGATGTGTCCTGAATGCGGGAGGCGTCTTTCAGAGTGTGTCTGTCGCAAAGTTCCGGCTTCTTCACCCGGTGACGGTATCGTTCGGATTCGCCGGGAGTCGAAGGGAAGGGGAGGGAAGACGGTAACAATCATTACAGGGCTTCCTTTGGACCTCGACGGAATAAAGCTCATCGCCGGTGAATTGAAGCGCCGTTGCGGAACCGGCGGTACGGTAAAGGACGGAAACATTGAAATCCAGGGAGATCATCGGGAAATCCTGTTGCCGGAGCTTGAACGTCGGGGCTTCCGGGTAAAGCGGGCTGGAGGGTGATGCTTTCTTTGAGACCAGGCGACAGCAAGGGAACCGCAGCGAAAGCGGAGAAAGAGGGGGGAATGTGAAATACCAGGGTGGTGAAGTCGGCAGGGTGTTCGTGGTGCGCTTCGAGGACGGGGATGACGTGCTCGGTGGTTTGACGGAGATCGCTCATCGGGAGGGTCTGCGGGCCGCTGCGTTTCATCTCGTGGGCGGGCTGAAACGCGGGAGATTCGTGGCGGGACCGGAGCGTGATGAACTGCCTCCGGTCCCGGTATGGCGGGATATGGACGAGAGTCACGAGATCATGGGATTCGGGACCATTTTCCTCTATGAGGGGGAGCCGAAGATCCATTTCCATGGGGCATTCGGCAAACGGGACATCGTCAAGGTCGGCTGCCTGCGAGAAGCCGCTGAGGCGTTTCTGGTCCTTGAGGCGGTTGTTCTTGAGATTACCGGAACCACAGCGGTGCGGGAGATGGATCCGGAATCCGGGATGGTGCTTTTGAAGCTTTGACACCACGGTCCGCCTGTTTTCCAGCACGGGAGGGCGCCCCGTAATTACTTCGAATGAGCAGCCTTGGCAAGGATTTTCTCTATCAGCGGCATGTTGGCGCCGGGTACGAACGTGCCGTTCACCCAGTAGGAAGGGGTCGCCTCCACCTTCAGCTTTTCAACGACCGACCTCTGCTCCTGAAGGCGGCCCTTGTCGTCATACTTCTTGTCCAGGCGTTGGCGATTGCCGTCAAGTTGTCCGGAATAGACCTCGAAGAGGGCCTTTTCCGTGTCGGCCGAGGCGAGGATGAAGGTGGACTTCTTAACTGCGTCGGGATGCATGTCGAGCGGATTGAGGAAGACATAGCGAGTCACGTCACTGCGTGAGCTCCAGAAAGCGTGCATTTTTCTGCAGTAGGGGCAGTCGGGATCGGTAATCTCAATTACCACGTTCTTTCCCGAGCCGATTTTGATTGCTTTCTTCAGATCCTGCGGGGTCACCAATTTATACATTTCCGTTCCGACCCGCTCCTGGGTAAGGTTTCTTCCCTGACTGGTCACGATGTTTCCGAGGATAAGATATCCGGTCTTGGGATGAAAATAGGCTATTTTCCCTTCATTCATTACCTCATAGAGGCCGTCGATGTCGGTTTTTGTCACACTGGTGAATTTCAGAGTGGGATACAGCTTGCGTAAAGCCTCCCGCGGGTCTCCCTTTTTCGAAGCGGCCTGGGCCGTTGAGCCCATAATGAAAAGCAGAGTCATACACCCCGCGGCAATAAGTCGTAGTTCTTTCATCTGTCATTTCCTTTCATTCTTCTTGGTAAAGTGTTTCCGATAATCGTATTCCGGGGTATTGCCGCCCGGCAGGCGCCGGGCCGAGACCCCGTTACTGCTCATACCTACCTGACTCGAAATCCCTCGAATTTTCCGGTGTAATCCTGTTGCTCGGTGGAAATCCGGTCAACCCGGGAGAGACGGGGCCCGACGCTGCACCAGTCGATGAGAGCCTGAACATCGGACTTTTCACCTTCAAAGCACCCCTGCACATCGCCGTTTGGAAGATTTTTTATCCAGCCTGTCACATTGCAGCGTGCGGCCTGCTGCATGGTGCTGTAGCGAAAGGAAACACCTTGCACCAAGCCGGAGATCGTTACCATAGCCCTTATTTTCATGGTGATGTTCCCTCCAGCATCGAGAGGAATTCATCTTCGCTGATAATCTTTACTCTCAGCTCCCGCGCCTTGTCAAGCTTTGAGCCGGCCTCCGATCCAGCGACAACGAAATTGGTTTTGCGGGAGACGGAGCCGGCGGCATGCCCTCCCTCGTTCTCCACGAGCAGCCTGGCGTCGTCTCTCGTGAAGCGGGTAAGTGTTCCGGTGAAGACAAAGGTCATGCCGCTAAACCTGCCACCGAGCCGTCTTTCTTCACCGAGAGGGCGTACGCCGGCGGAGAGCATACGATTGATTGTTTCGATGTTTCGGGGATTGTTGAAGAAGACGATAATGCTTTGTGCAACTTGCGGCCCGATCTCCCGGATAGAGAGAAGTTCCTCTTCAGTCGCCTTCTCCAGGTTTCCCATGACGCCGAAAGCCGTTGCCAGGAGTTTTGCGGTGTGCTCGCCCACATGGCGAATGCCGAGGGCAAAGATAAATCGGGAAAGTTTCCGCTTTTTGCTCTTTTCGATGGCGTTCAGAAGATTGTCCGCCAGCTTATCCCCCATCCGGTCGAAGTGCATGAAATCAGCGCGACTAAGGAAGTAGAGGTCGGCAATGTCCTTCACCAGACCGAGACGCAGGAGCTGTTCGATGTACTTGTCCCCCAGCCCCTCGATGTCCATGGCATTCCGGGAGGCAAAATGGATGATTGATTCACGGATCTGCGCCGGGCAGGAAAGACCGAGGCAGCGAACCGCCACCTCCCCGGGGATCCTGACTGCATCGGAGCCGCACTCAGGGCATCGGTCGGGAATCGGAACCGAACGTTCACGTCCAATCCTCTTTTCCGGGAGAGCTCTCACTACCGCCGGGATGACATCTCCGGCCCTTTCAACCAGCACGGTGTCGCCGATGCGGATATCCTTCTTCTCCAGTTCGTCCCAGTTGTGCAGGGTTGCCCGGGATACCAGTACGCCGGAGACCTCAACCGTCCGCAGGTTGGCTACCGGAGTGATAACGCCGGTCCTTCCCACTTGGGGGACTATGTCCTCAACCACCGT
The DNA here is from genome assembly GCA_964432775.1 of uncultured Geobacter sp. GTDB lineage: Bacteria > Desulfobacterota > Desulfuromonadia > Geobacterales > Geobacteraceae > RPRC01. The sequence goes on along the minus strand of CAYSPF010000042.1, from coordinate 11,496 downwards.
GCAGGCCTGGCGGGGGGGGAATTTGAAGGCGATGGCCCACCGGGGAGACCGGCTCTTTTCGCCCAACTCCCGTTGCAGTTGGAAGGAATCGACTTTCACCACCACGCCATCAATCTCGTAGTCAAGGGTGTCGCGCATTTCCGCCAACCGATGGTAGTAGTCGAGGACCCCTTGCAGCCCCGCGGCCTTCGTGGAGAGCGGATTCACGGGAAGCCCCCATGCGGCGATGGTCTCGAGAAATTCGCATTGGGAGTTGAATCCATGGCCTTCCACGTCCCCCGGTCCATAGCAGAACAGGGAAAGGGGGCGTCGGGCGGTAATGCGTGAATCCAGCTGCCGCAGGGAACCTGCAGCGGCGTTTCTCGGATTGGCAAAGGGATGCTCACCTTCCTCTTCCCGTTCGGCGTTCAGTTTCTGAAATGCCTTCAGGGCCAGGTAGACTTCGCCCCGCACTTCCAGTCGTTCCGGAGGGACGTCGGCGGCGAGGCGTAGGGGGATGGATTTCACTGTTTTCAGGTTCAACGTAACGTCCTCTCCGGTAAAACCGTCACCCCGCGTGGACCCGCCGCTAAATGAACCCCGTTCGTAGATGAGTTCAACGGCCAGGCCATCCATTTTTGGCTCGCAGACGTACTCTATGCTGCTCTCCGGGGGGAGCGCCAGGAACTTCTTCACGCGGTCGTCAAAATCGGCGATTTCTTCTTCGGTCAGAGAATTTTCCAGGGAAAGCATGGGGATACGGTGGGATACCGGAGAGAATTTTCCCGCGGGCAGGGAGCCGACCCGTCGGGTCGGAGAGTCGGAAGCCGCCAATTCGGGAAACCGTTCCTCCAGTTCACGCAATTCGCGAAACAGGGAGTCATAGTCGGCATCGGTAATTTCCGGGGCGTCTTGCAGATAGTAAAGACGGTTATGGCGTTCGATCAGGGAACGCAACTCCGCGATGCGTGACTCGGTGGACATGCTGTTCATTCCGAAAGACCTCTGGCTGAAATAGAACGCTTATATCACGAGGCGCATGGCTGAGGCAACCGCGAACAGTAGTTGGCTACACCTCCTTTCGGTCAAGGACCTCACGCACCTTGCGGAGTATATCGTTCTTCGAAAAAGGTTTGGTGATGAACTCGACCCCTTCATTGAAAATCCCTTTCTGGAGAATGACGTCGGCGGTATAGCCGCTGATGAATACGAATTTAACGTCCTGACGCACTGTCCGGATCTCCTCATAGATTTCCCTGCCGTTCTTTTTCGGCATAACCACATCCGAGATTACGAGAGAGATGCTGTCACGGTGTTTATGGAACAGTTCAATCGCCTCTTTGCCGTCAGACGCGGTCACGACCCTGTAGCCGACCCTTTTCAGGATTCCCTGGAGAAACTGCTTGACGATTTCCTCATCCTCGGCCACGAGCACGGTTTCCGTTCCTTCCATGGTGATAGCTTCCTTTCTGGGGGGGGGCTTCTCAACCTCGATTCGTATCAGAGGAAGGTAGATAGAAAAACGGGTGCCTTTTCCGGGTTCACTTTCCACGGTTATTGCGCCGTTATGCTGCCTGATAATACCGTAGCTGATGGAGAGGCCGAGGCCGGTTCCTTTTCCCACTTCTTTGGTGGTAAAGAAAGGCTCGAAGATCTTATCCCTAGTCTTCTCATCGATTCCGATCCCCGTATCCATGACCGAGATGAGCGCGTGCGGCCCCCGAGCGTCAAGCTCGACAATCCCTTTGGTTTTCTTTCCCGGGATAACGTGTCCCGCGGTGATATGCAGGCGTCCTCCCATGGGCATGGCGTCCCGCGCATTGGCCGCCAGGTTGATCAGGACCTGTTCCAGCTGGTTGCGGTCGGCGTGTACCGTAAGTTGCCTGGAGCACAACTCCGTGGTCAGCTCGATGTCCTCACCGATTATTCTGGATATCAGCCTGTTCATGCCGGTAATGACCTCATTTATCAGAACCGGCTTCGGGTTGAGGATCTGCTTGCGACTTACGGCAAGGAGATTGTGGGTAAGTTCGCGCGCCCGTTCGGCGGCATGCAGAATTGGTTCGACATTTGACAGAAGAACTTCATCTCCGGCGATATTTTCCCGGATAGTTTCACCGTATCCGGCTATTGCAGTAAGCATATTGTTGAAATCATGAGCGATTCCCCCGGCAAGGAGGCCGATCGACTCCATTTTCTGTGCCTGAAGCAGTTGCTGCTGCATATTCTTGTGTTCGGTCATATCATGGACGGTGCCCATGTACCCGGTTATGGCATCTTCTTCGCCCCGGATGACGGACGCGCAGAGGTGAACGGTGAGCAACTCCCCGTCCGCTCGCTTCATTTCCACTTCCATGTTTTTTACATATCCGTCAGTGAACAGCTTTCTGAGAAAACGCTCCCTGTCTTCAGCGTTTCGATATAACTCGTTTGCGATGTCGAGGGCCTGGAGTTCCTCGAAGGTATAACCAAGTATGGCGCAGGCGGAAGCGTTGATATCCAGAAGCCGGGCATCGGCATCAAACAAAAAGATTATATCCCGCGACTCTTCGAAGATCTTCCGGTATTTGCTCTCCGACTCCCGGATAGCATCTTCCATCTGTTTGCGGTAGGTAATGTCGGTATGGGAACCGGCAATGCGGTATGCTTTTCCGTTGGGATGTCGCAAGCAGGCGCCCCTGCTGCGGACCCAGCGATACGAGCCGTTCTTGCCCTTCAGGCGGCACTCCACTTCGTAACTGGGCCGGTTTCCTTCCAGGTAATCGGTATGGGCCTTCATTACCCATTCATAGTCATCCGGGTGAATCCTCGACTTCCATTCATTCACATCGTTGGTTATCTCATGGTCGGCGTATCCGAGCATACTCTTCCATCGGGGGGAAAAATAGACTTCTCCCGACCCCAGGTCTCGGTCCCAAATACCGTCATTCGCTCCGGCCACAGCGAGAGTATAGCGCTCCTCGCTCTTGCGCAGGGCCTCTTCGGTCTTTCTCCGCGCCACCACTTCCTCCATCAGGCTGGAAACGGTCTGCTGTAGTTGCCGGGTCTGTTCGGACACCTGTCTCGCCAAGTCTCCCTGGAGCGCGCGCAGGTCATTTTCCATCCGTTTCCGTTCCGTGATGTCCAGTCCCAGTTCAAGCACCAGCAACGTTCCGTCAAAATCAATGAAAGGATAATCAAGAACTTCATAGGAAAGTCCGTCAACGGGGCAGTCCCACTCCCAGCGTTGCGGCCCTTTAGTGGTAAAGACCTGAAACGTGCGGCAGTTTGGACAAGGTTCGTTGCTTCCCCGAAAAACCTCGTGACACGTTTTATTCTTGGGGCTTCCGAAGTGTTGTCGAAAATAGCGGTTGGCGAATCGTATGGTATGATCGGGCGCCTGGAGATAGACAAAGGCAGGAAGCCTGTTGAGAAGAGAGAAGAGCAGCGACTGCTGTTTCTTGAGGGTTTTTCTCGTCTGGGCGTGGGTTCGTTCCGCGCATTCCAATTCGCGAAGCCGCGCACGTAGTATGATGTTCTCATTTTGCAGCTGTGCAAATTCATCTTCCGTTGCCTGCATTGGCTTGCGTCCCTTGACAGGTGTGATGATTGTGTCCAATTGCATCCGGACAGGAGTCCCGGCTCCGAACGGCATGCACGATAAGGGAGGACGGAAAGCTGACGCCGAGGTAACGATGCGCTGTCATTCTTTCAGCAGGAGTTTTGTGACACAATCCATACACAATACCGGACATGGGCAAAAAGGCAACAGCAACAGTAACGAAAGAAAAAGTTTTTTCCTGATGGATAAAGTGTGCTAGAAAAGGTCAATCTCATCTAAAGGAGCGACAAATGGCTGAAGAAAATAATCCGCGGGTCCTCATGGTGACTTCAATGGGAAATGTGACAATCGAGCTTTTCAAGGAAAAGGCCCCGATAAGCGTCAGGAATTTCCTTTCCTATGTGAAGGAGGGGTTTTATGACGGGCTCGTTTTCCATCGGGTAATCAAGGGGTTTATGGTTCAGGGTGGCGGCATGGACGCCTCGATGCAGCCGAAGAAAACAAAATTTGCCATCAAGAATGAGGCGGCCAACAAAATTTCCAATACACGGGGAACCGTGGCAATGGCCAGGACCAATGTTGTTGACAGTGCCACCTCACAGTTTTTCATCAACGTTGTGGACAATTCCTTTCTCGACTACCGGGGCAAAACTCCCGAACTCTTCGGCTATGCCGTATTCGGCCAGGTTGTTGAGGGGATGGAGACGGTGGATGCGATTCGTCAGGTGAAAACCGGATCCTGTATGGGGCACTCGGACGTTCCGGTCGAGCCGGTCTACATAAACACCATCAGAATTATTGAGTAGACGTTATGGAAATCATGCCGACCCGATGATCCGGTTGGCGTGAGAATGAAAAAGGCCGCCTGAGTTCTCGGGCGGCCTTTTCTCGATGTTCCGGGCGCCTTATCCCTTTGTCGACCAGAGTCCGTGCAGATTGCAGTATTCCCTGGCGGTTACCTGCTGGGCGGTGACCGTGAAGACGGCCTCGGGTGCTTGTCCCGGCTTGAGAAACTGACGGTATGCCTTGCCGTCCGCAATGATCTCGACCCACTCGATGTAATGTTTTTCTTCCATGGGGTGGGCGACACTTCCGACTTTTACCGTGATAGAGCCCGCGCTTTTTTCAATCACCGGCACATGCTTTTCCTTTGCCGCGTCGACCGTGTTTTCCGTCATAAGTTTCATCGCTTCACCGCAACAAACCAGCTCACCGTCACCGGCATGGAGCACCTCAATAATGTTTCCGCAGAGTTCGCATTTGTAGATTTCCAGCACGTTTGCCATATTGCCTCCATTCTGAAACAGATTTTGTCGGTTTTGCCAATTCTTATAAATGTACCTGATGAAGAGCATGTACGCAACCTTCCCCGAGAAAAAGTTGCCGGCTGAGGGATGCGGGTAAATCATTCTCTTCCGGAAAAGCGTTTGCGCTTGGAAAGGTTTTTTGTTATTCGTAATATCGTAGAATATATTACGGTGCGGCTATCACACGCCTTTTGTCGGATGATGAAGGATTGCGATGTCGTCGGTGAAGCGGGCAGAAAGATAGGGAAAGGTGTATTCATGCAAGAGGATAGGGATCGGGTGAGTTTTTCAGGAAAGATCTGGCTTGACAAGGCGGAGCACGAATACCTTGGAAGTGACAGGATAGAGCTGTTGGAGAAAATCCAGGCGCTGGGTTCCATAACCAGGGCTGCCAAAGCTGTCGGTATCAGTTATAAAACGGCATGGGAGATTGTGGATACGATGAACAACCTTGCGGATAAACCGCTGGTGGTCCGGATAACGGGCGGCAAAGGCGGTGGAGGTACCCATCTGACCCCCGAGGGGCAGCAGGTGATTCAGTCCTTCAGAATTGTCCAGGAGGAGCATAAGAACTTCCTGCTCAACCTCGAACGTAAAGTCGAGGATGTGGACAATTTCTACAAATTTCTGCGACGCATGTCTCTCAAGGTGAGTGCGCGAAACATATTCAAGGGCACGGTGACCCGCATAAGGAAGGGGGCGGTGAACTCGGAGGTGGAACTGGTCCTGCCCTGCGGCGAACCTCTCGTTTCGGTCATTACCAACGAAAGCGTCGAGAACCTTGGCCTGTATGAAGGAAAGGACTCCTATGCCATCATCAAGGCGTCCTCGGTGATTCTGGGGCGGGATTTGCACACCTGCAGGTTGAGCGCGGGCAATATCATGTGTGGTTCGGTCGTCAAGATTGTTCCCGGTGCGGTGAATACCGAGGTAACGCTCCGTCTGTCGGGAGAGAATACTATCAGCGCCATTATCACCAACGAAAGCGCCGGTTATCTCGGTTTTACCGAAGGAGATCATGCGTGCGCAGTTTTCCAGGCATCCAGCGTTATCCTCGGGGTGGAGTAAGGCAGCAAACTTGATTAACAACGCAATAGGCCTGCAATTTGATGATCTCCGGACTCCCAGTCAATTCCTCTCGACGGCTCGTTCGAAGTTTTAGAGGTTTTTTCGTGAAGTTTACGGGGCCTCCAGCCGGCTCCCTCACCATTCCGCATCGTTCATTTTACCTTCCCTGCCCCCTGATATCCCCTTCCTGGTTGACATTCGTCTCATTCGTGTTTAGTTTTCTAGCACTACGTGGATCAAGGAGTGCTTAGAAATGTCAGATACCAATGATGCAAACGATATAACAAAGGAACCGGAATTGACCGACGACAGCCCGCAGGCAGGCGAGGGTGGCCTGGTAGTGGCATCGGAGATCCTTCCGAAGTTTCTCCCCATCATTCCCCTCAAGATGCGACCGACCTTTCCCGGCATCCTCATCCCCCTGGTCGTAAAAGGCGCCGACAAAATTGCCGCGATTCAGAAGGTGATGGGGCAGGGAGATCGCACTATCGGCCTTGTCCTGGTAAAAGATTCTGAAGGAGAGGAATCGCCCGATAACCTGCACCGTGTCGGTGTGGTTTCCAAAATCCTCCAGGTCGTGCACGCTGATGATGAAAATGCCCACCTGATGCTCAACAACCTGGAGCGTTTCATTATCGACGATGTCGTAACGACAGAGGAAGGCATGGTCGCCCGTGTAACCTATCATCACAGCGCGGAGCTCTCCGTCAATCCGGAGTTGCAGGCCTACTCCCTGGCAGTCATCTCAACCCTCAAGGAACTGATCCAGCTGAATCCCCTGTTTTCCGAGGCGACGAAGCTGTTCCTGAATCGTTCCAGTATGGATGACCCGGGGCGTCTGGCGGATTTCGCCGCCAACCTGACGAGCACCGAAGGTCAGGAACTGCAGCAGGTCCTGGAAACCTTCGACGTGCGTCATCGCATCGACCGGGTGCTGGTGCTGCTGAAGAAGGAACTCGAGGTCTACCGCCTGCAGAGCAAAATTACGAAGCAGATCGAGGATAAAATCTCCGCCCGGCAGAGGGAGTTCTTCCTCCGGGAACAGTTGAAGATGATAAAGAAGGAACTGGGCCTGGAAAAGGAGGGCAAGACTACGGAGATCGAGAAGTTCGAAGAGCGTCTCCAGGGGCTTACCCTCAACGAAGAGGCGAAGAAAGCGGTGGAAGAGGAGATGGAAAAGCTTCAACTCATCGAGCCCACCTCTCCCGAATACAATGTGAGCCGCAATTACCTGGACTGGCTGACGGTCCTTCCCTGGGGGAAATTCAGCGAGGACTCCTACAACATCGACAAGGCGCGCAAGACTCTGGACCGTGACCACTATGGTCTGAAGGACGTGAAGGAACGTATCCTGGAATTCATCGCCGTGGGGAAGATGAAGGGGAATATATCCGGCTCCATTCTCTGTCTGGTTGGACCTCCGGGGGTAGGCAAGACCTCGGTCGGCAAAAGCATCGCCGACGCACTGGGAAGAAAATTCTACCGGTTCTCCCTCGGCGGGATGCGGGATGAGGCGGAGATCAAGGGGCACCGTCGGACATACATCGGCGCCATGCCGGGCAAGTTCATCCAGGCCATGAAGCGCGCCGGCACATCAAACCCCGTCGTGATGCTGGACGAGATCGACAAGGTCGGCATCTCCTTCCAGGGAGACCCCGCATCGGCCCTGCTTGAGGTGCTTGATCCGGAGCAGAACATGGCTTTCCGCGATCACTACCTGGATGTGCCCTTCGATCTGTCAAACGTGCTGTTCGTGGCCACGGCGAACCAACTCGACACCATTCCGCCGGCTTTGCTGGACAGGATGGAGGTCATCCGCCTCGCAGGATACATCATGGAGGAGAAGCTGGAAATCGCCCGGCGGTACCTGGTTCCCAAGGCGCTTGAGCATCATGGCATGAAGAAGGGGCAGGTGACCATCGGCAAGGATGCGCTGGTCAGGATTATCGACGGGTACGCCCGGGAGGCCGGGGTACGCAGCCTGGAGAACCGCATCAAGAAGATCATGCGCCGTTCGGCAATGCAATTTGCACAGGGCAAGGCGGAGTCGGTCGCACTCGGTGTCGATGATGTGAAGGAGTATCTGGGGAATCCGGTGTTCAACCCGGACGAGGTATTCGAGGATGTGCCCGGAGTGGTTACCGGGCTGGCCTGGACCAGCATGGGAGGCGCCACCCTGCAGATTGAGGCCTCGGCCATGGCGAGCAAGACCAAGGGATTCAAGCAGACCGGCCAGTTGGGGAATGTGATGGTGGAGAGTTCGGAGATCGCCTACTCCTACGTCATGGCTCACCTGGAGAAGTACGGCGCCACCGCCGATCTGTTCGACTCCCGTTTCGTTCATCTCCATGTTCCGGCAGGCGCCACGCCGAAGGACGGACCCTCCGCGGGGATTACCATGACCACCGCCCTCATCTCCATGATTACCGGGAAACCGGTCAGGAGAAAGCTCGCCATGACCGGCGAGTTGACACTCACCGGCCGTGTCCTTCCCATCGGCGGGGTAAAGGAAAAGACCATTGCTGCGCGCCGTTCCGGGATCAAGATCCTCATCTTTCCGGAGGGGAACCGCAAGGATTTCGAGGAACTCGCGGCCTACCTGAAAAAGGGATTGAAGGCCCATTTTGTAAGCTACTACGACGAGGTGCTCGGTATCGCCTTCGGAAAGCAGTAACCACGGGAGCGGGGGGAGGGCGGCGCCCTCCCCCCGCTCTCCGACGCGACCCTTTTCCTCCCTTTTCTGTTGAGCAAATCCCCCCGGTGTGCTACCTTTCCATGTTATTTTCATTTCAACCCATACAGATCAGGAGAATTGTTTCATGTTAGGTTCTGTGTCATCAGTGATAAAAAAAATAGTCGGGAGCAAGAATGAGCGCGAGCTGAAGCGTATCCGGCCCGTCGTGGAGAAGATAAACGCTCTGGAGCCGGAAATGGTGAGACTTTCCGACGACCAGATGCGGGAAAAGACTGTCGAATACAGGGAACGGGTCGCCCGGGGTGAAAGCCTCGACTCCATTCTGCCGGAGGCGTTTGCCCTTGTCCGCGAGGCCGGAAAGCGGGCGCTCGGCATGCGTCACTTCGATGTCCAGCTCATCGGCGGGATGGTCCTGCACCAGGGAAAGATAGCGGAGATGAAGACCGGCGAAGGGAAAACCCTTGTCGCAACCCTTCCCTGCTACCTGAACGCCCTGACCGGGCGTGGCGTGCACGTGGTCACGGTCAATGACTACCTGGCCAGGCGCGACTCCGAATGGATGGGCCGCATCTACCGTTTCCTGGGCATGTCGGTGGGCGTCATCGTTCACGGCGTTGACGATGACGAACGAAGGGAAGCCTATAATGCCGACATAACCTACGGGACCAACAACGAATTCGGTTTCGACTATCTCAGGGACAACATGAAGTTCAGCCTCGCCGACTATGTCCAGCGTGAATACCACTACGCCATCGTGGACGAGGTTGACTCCATCCTGGTCGACGAGGCCCGTACTCCTCTCATCATCTCCGGCCCCACCGAGGAGAGTACGGACAAGTACTACATAATCGATCGGCTCATCCCTTCCCTGAAGAAAGGCGAGGTGATAGAGGAAGACGCCAATACCCTCTCCGGGAAGCGGAAACGCTACACGGGTGATTTTACCATCGATGAAAAGGCGAAGTCGGCAACCCTGACGGAAGAAGGTGTGCTGAAGGTTGAAAAAATGCTGCGCCTCGACAACCTCTATGACCCTAACAACATCGAGACCCTTCACCATGTGCAGCAGGCCCTGCGCGCCCATGCCATGTACAAGCTTGACGTGGACTATGTGGTCAAGGACGGCGAGGTGCTCATCGTTGACGAATTTACCGGCCGACTCATGCCTGGCAGGCGCTGGTCCGACGGTCTCCACCAGGCCATCGAGGCCAAGGAAGGGGTTGCCATCGAGAACGAGAACCAGACCCTCGCGACCATTACCTTCCAGAACTATTTCCGCATGTATCAGAAGCTGGCGGGAATGACCGGTACCGCCGATACCGAGGCCGCCGAATTCCACAAGATCTATAAGCTGGATGTTATTGTCATTCCAACCAATCGGGTGCTGCTCCGTCCCGACTTCCCCGACGTGGTTTACAAGACCGAGCGGGAAAAGTTCCGGGCAGTTGTGGAAGAGGTGAAAGAACTCCATGCAAAGGGGCAGCCGGTGCTGGTGGGCACGGTCTCCATCGAGAAGTCGGAGACGCTCTCGACGCTGATGCAACGGGAGGGAATCCCCCACAACGTGCTGAACGCCAAGCATCACGAAAAGGAGGCGGAAATCGTCGCACAGGCGGGCCGTAAAGGGATGGTCACCATCGCCACCAACATGGCGGGCCGCGGCACCGATATCCTGCTGGGGGGGAACCCGGAGGCGCTCGCCAAGCAGTGGCGCAAGGGGAACCCCGAGGCATCCGATGAGGAATATGCGAAAGTGCTGGAATCATACCGTCCGCAATGCTCGGCCGAGCATGAGGTGGTGGTCTCCCTCGGCGGTCTCCACATCCTCGGTACGGAACGGCACGAGTCCCGCCGTATCGATAACCAGCTTCGCGGCCGTTCCGGACGCCAGGGGGATCCCGGATCCTCCAGGTTCTATCTTTCTCTGGAGGACGATCTTCTGCGTATTTTCGGCGCAGAGAGGGTGTCCAAGATAATGGACATGCTGAAGATAGACGAAGGTGAGGCCATCACCCACGGCCTGATTTCACGGGCTATCGAAAACGCCCAGAAAAAGGTGGAGGCCCATAACTTCGAGATCCGCAAGCACCTCATCGAATACGACGATGTCATGAACAAGCAGCGGGAGGTCATCTACTCCCAGCGCCGCGAGATCCTGTCGGGAACGGAACTGCGGGAAAATTTCCTCGAGATGATGGACGAGACGGTGGAAGACCTGGTGGAAGCCTACGCCATCGAAAAGGTTTCAGCAACGGAATGGGACTGGCAAGGTATCTCCCAGGGAGTGCACCAGTCCTTCGGCTTCCAGTTCGACATTCCCTCCGATACCATGGACAGGCTGACCCCGGGGAACTTCCGCGAGCTTCTCCAGGAAGAGGTGCGCAAGGTATTTCAGGCACGCCTGGAGTCGTTCGGCGAAGAGCTCATGGATCACATGATCAAGGTGATTATGCTGCAGACCATTGATACGCAGTGGAAAGACCATCTGCTCTCCATTGACCACCTGAAGGAGGGGATCGGGCTGCGCGGTTACGGCCAGAAAGACCCGAAGCAGGAATACAAGAAGGAAGCCTACCAGCTGTTCATGGACATGATCACCCGCATCCGTCAGGAACTGGTGGAGAAGATCTTCTGGGTCCAGGTTGCCCGGGAAGAAGATGTGGAGCAACTGGAACAGAGGCAGCGAAGGCAGCGTCTGGTCTTCAATCTCGCCGGTGATGAGACTCATCAGCAGCCGGTCAGGAGTGACAAGGTGGGCCGCAACGATCCCTGCCCATGCGGCAGCGGTAAAAAATACAAAAAATGTTGCGGTAAATAGAAGCCCGGCAAAGGGCAAAAGGTATCACGTTCGATGCGGAAGAGAATCTTGGACCAGCCGTTACGTGATATGACTAAATCGGGGAGAA
>CAYSPF010000041.1:0-15965 GCA_964432775.1 uncultured Geobacter sp. | reverse complement strand
TTCCGTTCCAGCGCGGCAGCCGCAAGACGGGGAATGGCCGACGGATCATGCTGGCCGTCCGAGTCGAGGGTGACGACTCCGGAAAAACCATTTCCGAGGGCCCAGGCAAACCCTGTGCGGAGCGCGGCCCCCTTGCCCCGGTTCACGGGGTGCCGAATCAACTCGACCGGCAGGTCCGCAACCCTTTCCGCGGTGCCGTCCGTGGAACCGTCATCCACCACCAGCAAACGACATCCGGACTGAAGGGCTTCTTCCGCCACCCGCGCAATGGTCGCTCCGGCATTATAGGCCGGCAGTACTATGCAGATTTCCACGAGTCGACCATGCGTTCCAGTGTGCTGAATGAGGAGCGTTCCAGGAGGTACCGGAGGCGCCCCGCGGCATCTTTCCTCGGTCCATAGACGGCAAATTCTCGAAGGGGCGACAGTGCAAGCCTGGGTCCGTCTATCTCCATCTCACGAGGATGGAGGTAGAGGACGGCGGGCGCTCCGGCCCGGTTATACGCGCGAACCGTGCCTTCTATCATCCTTTGCGGGAAAAAGCGAAACCCCCATCCGCCCCCGGTGGGAAGATTGCCGATCCGGGAAGGTGTTACCATGGGAGGGATTTCCAGCAGATCCCCCGCGCCGGCCCGTATCCGGAAGGGAAATCGCGGCCCGGTCCGGTCACCGACAAAGGGAAGGGGATTCAGGCTGGAGTCATAGCGGTACCCCTCTTCCCACAGAATCTCGAATGCACGGGAGCAGTTCTCGTCCAGCGACCACTGGGGCGCCCGGAAGCCCACCGGCTTCCTCCCCCCCTGGCGTTCCAGGATCTCCCCGGTACGCCGAATCTCATCCCGGAACGCTTCGGGACCGAGCGGCCGCGCCGGGCGGTGGGAATAGCCATGGGAAGCGATCTCATGCCCCCCGGCGGCAATCAGGGGAACCAGCGACGGATCCTCCTCCGCCACGGAGCCGAGCAGAAAAAAAGTCGCCCGAACCTCGTATTCCGCCAGTAGCCGGAGAATCCTTTCGATGTTCGGGCGCACCCTTCGCGGGAAAGACCCGGCAGTCGGATCGACATCACATCCGCAGACATGAAACCAGTCTTCTACATCAATGGTGATAGCGTTCATCAACGGCCGATACGAGTCCTTCTTCCAGTACGTTCAGATTGTGTACAGTACACTATTATCCTTGGCAAGTCAATGAGATGGGGGCACAGGATGGCGCCGGCGGGCATGGGGCGGGCGGCTCGGGGAAAGCGCGCCCGCACGAATCGGGAGCGCTTTCCCTCCGCACATCTACTCGGCAGGAAAAGGTCAATCGGTGATGTCGGCGTGGTACTCCTGGAGGCTGCGCACACCGCTGCGGCCGGCACGGCATGCCTCTATCCCGTTGGCAGCCGCTACCGCTCCGGCAGCGGTGGTGATGTAGGGGACCCGATGCCTGATGGCCGCCTTGCGGATATACGAGTCGTCAAAGGCGCTCTTCTTCCCGGCCGGCGTGTTGACCACCAGGTGGATCTCGCCGTTGGTGATTGCATCCACGAGATTGGGGCGCCCCTCATGCATCTTCTGCACGGGTAGGGCAGCTACCCCGTTGGCAACCAGAAAAGCCCGGGTGCCTGCCGTGGCCAGGATGGAAAAGCCGAGTCCGGCGAAGCTGCGGGCCGCCTCCAGGGCGCTGCCCTTGTCGTGGTCCGCGATGGTGAACAGCACCGTTCCCTGCAGCGGCAGCGGAGACAGCGCCGCCTCCTGGGCCTTGAAAAAGGCGAGGCCATAGCTCTCCGCCATTCCCAGCACCTCTCCCGTGGAGCGCATCTCCGGTCCGAGGATCGGGTCCACCTCGGGGAACATGTAGAAGGGAAAGACCGCCTCTTTTACCCCGTAGTGAGGAAGAGGACGCTTTTTCAGGCCCATGTCCGCGATCTTCACACCGAGCATCGCCTGGGTGGCGAGACGGGCCATGGGAATGTTGCACACCTTGCTGACGATGGGCACCGTGCGGCTGGCGCGGGGATTGGCCTCCAGGATGTAGACCGTGTCGTCCGCGATGGCGTACTGGACGTTGAGCAGCCCCACCACCTTCATGGAGATGGCTATCCTGCGGGTGTATTCCTCGATGGTGGCCACATGCCGCGCGGGAATGGTGACCGGCGGGATCACGCAGGCCGAGTCGCCCGAATGGACCCCGGCCAGCTCGATGTGCTCCATCACCGCCGGGACAAAGGCGTCCGTGCCGTCGGCAATGGCGTCCGCCTCGGCCTCGATGGCGTTCTGCAGATAGCGGTCGATGAGAACCGGCCGCTGCGGTGAAACGTCCACCGCCTTGCGCAGGTATTCCCGCAACATCTCCTCGTCATGGACGATCTCCATGGCCCGGCCGCCGAGCACATAGGAGGGACGGACCATGAGCGGGTAACCGATCCGTTCCGCAACCGCCAGGGCCTCGTCCAGGGTGCTCGCCATTCCCGATTCGGGCTGGGGGATGCCCAGCCGATGCATCAGGGCGCCGAAGCGCTGCCGGTCCTCGGCCAGGTCGATGGTTTCCGGCGAGGTGCCGAGGATCCGCACCCCGGCAGCCTCCAGTTCCGCTGCGATATTGAGGGGGGTCTGGCCGCCGAACTGGACCACCACCCCTTCCGGTTGCTCCTTACCGTAGATGGAGAGCACGTCCTCCACGGTGAGCGGCTCGAAGTAGAGCCTGTTGGAGGTGTCGTAATCGGTGGAAACCGTCTCCGGGTTGCAGTTGACCATGATCGACTCATACCCCGCATCGCGCAGGGCAAAGGCGGTGTGGACGCAGCAGTAGTCGAACTCGATCCCCTGGCCGATGCGGTTCGGACCGCCGCCCAGCACCATGATCTTCCTGCCGTTGCTCACCGGAACCCGGTCAGGGGCGTTGTACGTGGAATAGTAGTACGCGGCGTCCTCCACCCCGCTCACCGGAACCGGCTCCCATGCCTCCACCACCCCGAGAGCGGTTCTCCGCTCGCGGACCGCCGTTTCCGAAACTCCCAGGAGCGCGGCGAGATACTTGTCGGCGAATCCGTCCTTCTTGGCCCGCACCAGCAGCTCGTCCGGGGGAAGCTGTCCCCGGTGCTCCAGGATCTCCTCTTCCAGAGTCACCAGTTCCTTCATCTGGCTGAGGAACCAGGGCTTGATGTGGGTAAGGCGATAGAGCGCCTCGATATCCGCGCCCTTGCGCAGCGCCTCGTAAAGGATGAACTGGCGTTCGCTGCTCGGTTCCACCATCATTTCCAGCAGTTCGGGGAGAGAGCGGGCATGGAAGTCACGGGCGAAGCCGAGGCCGCTGCGGCCTATCTCCAGGGAACGGATCGCCTTCTGCAGGGCCTCCTTGTAGTTCTTGCCGATGCTCATCACCTCGCCCACCGCACGCATCTGGGTGCCGAGACGGTCCTCGACACCCTTGAATTTCTCGAAGGCCCAGCGGGCGAACTTCACCACCACATAGTCGCCGGAGGGGGTGTACTTTTCCAGGGTACCGTCACGCCAGTAGGGAATCTCGTCCAGGGTCAGGCCGGCGGCCAGCATGGACGATACCAGCGCAATGGGAAAACCGGTCGCCTTGGAGGCGAGGGCCGACGAGCGGGAGGTGCGGGGATTGATCTCGATGACCACCACCCGGCCGGTTTTCGGGTCATGGGCGAACTGGACGTTGGTCCCGCCGATCACCTCGATGGCCTCCACGATAGCGTAGGAGTAACGCTGCAGGCGATCCTGGAGCTCCGGGGAAATGGTGAGCATCGGAGCGGTGCAGTAGGAGTCGCCGGTATGGACCCCCATGGCGTCCACGTTCTCGATGAAGCAGACGGTGATTTTCTGCCCCTTGGCATCCCGCACCACCTCCAGTTCCAGCTCCTCCCAGCCCAGCACCGACTCTTCCACCAGTACCTGGCCGACCATGCTCGCGGAAAGGCCGCGGCTCACCAGTGCCTCGAATTCGTCCGTGTTGTAGGCAAAACCGCCGCCGGTCCCCCCCATGGTATAGGCGGGCCGAATCACCACCGGGAAACCGATCTCCCTGATTGCGGCACGGGCCTCCACCAGGCTGTTGGCGATGGCGCTGCGGGGTGTTTCAATGCCGAGTCGGGTCATGGTGTCCTTGAAGGTCTGCCGGTCTTCCCCCCGCTCGATGGCGTCCAGGTTGACGCCGATGACCCGCACCCCGTACTCGTCCAGAACCCCCGCCTTGGCCAGGGACATGGAGAGATTGAGGCCGGTCTGCCCCCCAAGGTTGGGGAGAAGTGCGTCGGGGCGCTCCTTTTTGATGATCTCGGTCAGCGCTTCCACGGTGAGCGGTTCGATGTAGGTTGTGTCGGCCATGCCCGGATCCGTCATGATGGTGGCCGGGTTGGAGTTGACCAGCAGGATTTGGTAGCCGAGCTTGCGCAGCGCCTTGCAGGCCTGGGTGCCGGAATAATCGAACTCGCAGGCCTGACCGATGACAATCGGCCCGGAGCCTATAATCAGAACCTTTTTCAGATCGTCTCGTCGGGGCATTCGTATCTCCTTACGGGGGGATTAAGTGTACTAGTGCTTAAAAAGTGGTCACACTATCGCAGAAAAGGGGGTGGCCTGCAACAAATATTGGCAGAGAGAACAGGAGTGCCTACCGGATAGGCACTATTCCGGGAAGCGGCTACCGGCAATGGTTTTCAGCCACGGGGACCTGTCACGGACAAGAAACGGGGAAAGCGATTTTTCCGACCCTGACGATTTTGATTGACTGTCCTACCCTCCCACCCGTACCCTGAGAACATCAGCGGTATCCATGATACCGCCACACTATGCGGCGAAAGAGAGAAAGGTACAGGAATGGCACAGGCAAAGAAGGGCGACAAGGTCAAAATCAACTACACCGGGATGCTCGAAGACGGAACGGTTTTCGATTCCACCCATGAACATGAAGAGTGCGGTTCCGAAGAGTGCGGTTGCGAAGGAGGAGGTCCGAGGGAGCTGACCATCGGCGCGGGAGAATTCCTTGCCCCGCTGGAGGACGCCCTGGTGGGCATGGCGGTGGGCGAGACGAAAAAGGTCATCATCCCGGCGGACGACGCATTCGGGGAGTACGACCTGGAAAAGGTCTTCACCATTCCGCGGAGCGATCTGCCCGAGGATCTGAAGCCCGAGGTGGATGACGAGATAGTGCTCGTCAATGAGGAAGAAGAAGAGCTGGCAGTCATGGTGGTGGAGGTGAACGACGATGAAATAACCTTCGACTCCAACCACCCCCTGGCTGGGGAGGACGTTACCTTTGAGCTGGAACTGGTGGAAATTCTTTAGAAAATAACACGACAAACGGGTGGCTGCGGGGTTTGACCGCCGTCACCCGTCTTTTTTACCCTTCCCACTCCTCGGGCGAAAATATCGCCTCCACCGACTTTCTGCCGGGGGGGACCATGGGGAAGCAGTAGGTATCCGGATCGGTTTCCACATCAATAACCACCGGCCCGGGCAGAGACATGGCCCTCTTCAACGCCTCCCCCAACTCTTCTTTCCGCTGCACGCGTATCGCCTCAACGCCGAACCCCCGCGCCACGGTACAGAAATCCACGTGCTTGCCCAAATCGGTGGACGCATACCGTTTCTTCATGAAAATCGTCTGGAACTGCCGGACCATCCCCAGTTTGCCGTTGTTCATTATCACCGTTTTTACCGGAATATCGTAGTACGAGCAGGTTGCCAGCTCCTGGACGTTCATCTGGAAGGCCCCGTCCCCGCAGACGGCAAAGACCGCCCGACCCGGATTGCCGATTGCGGCGCCCATGGCCGCGGGAAGCGCGTACCCCATGGTGCCCAGCCCTCCGCTGGTGATATAGCTCCGGGGACCGGCAAAGGGAAGGTAATTTGCCGTCCACATCTGCGACAGGCCCACGTCAGAGGCGACAATCGGCGTCGGCCCCCCGGCGTCACGGATTGCCTCCATGATCTCGTGGGGCGCCAGGCATTCCCGCTCCGGACGCGGAAGGGGGTTCTCCTTTTCCCAATCCCGTATCTTCGCCAGCCAGCCGCTCCGGTCGCGCGGCTCCACCAGGTCGCACAGCAAGGCCATCGCCTCTTTCGCATCGCCCACGATGGGAAGCTCCACGTTCACCACCTTGCGGATACTCGTGGGATCGATATCGATATGAATAATGCGGGCGTTCCGGGCAAACCCGTCCACCCGGCCCGTGACCCGATCATCGAAACGGGCGCCGACGGCGATCAGGCAGTCGCAGTCATGCACCGCCCTGTTGCAGTGCCAGGCCCCGTACATCCCCAGCATTCCGAGGGCAAGGGGCGAGGCGGGATCCATGACGCCGACCGCCATCAGGGTGTTGGTCACCGGGATATTCCCCTTCTCCGCCAGAGCATGGAGCTCGTCGGTCCCGTCGGAAAGCACGATGCCGCCTCCCGCATAGATGAGAGGCATCCGGGATTTGTTGATAATATCCGCCGCTTTTTTCAGCTGTTTCAGGTTTACGGCGACCTTCTCACGGTAGCCGCGGCGCGTGACGTTTTCCGGGATAGTCGGCCGTATCCTGCATCCCAGGACGTCGCTGGGCAGATCCACCAGCACCGGTCCAGGCCGCAGGGTCCTGGCGATAAGGAACGCCTCCCGCACCGTCCGGGCCAGATCCTTGACATTCGTCACCAGGTAGTTGTGCTTGGTGATGGGGCGGGTGATGCCGATCATGTCCGCCTCCTGGAAGGCGTCGATGCCGATGGTTCCCGTGGTTACCTGGCATGTCAGCGCCACCAGCGGGATGGAATCCATGTAGGCGGTGGCGATGCCGGTGACCAGGTTGGTCGCGCCGGGACCGGAGGTGGTGAGGCATACCCCCACCTTGCCGGTGGTACGGGCATAGCCGTCGGCGGCATGGGCCGCGGCCTGCTCATGGCGCACCAGGATGTGGCGAATGTCCGGGTCGTCCAGCAGGGCATCATGGACCAGCAGGCTCCGCGCCCCGGGGTAGCCGAAAATAGTATCCACCCCCTCCCGTTTCAGACACTCAAGAAGGATTTGCGCTCCGCTCTTCATGGCATTGTTCTCCTTTCGAAAACCGGTTCACCTTTGGAGATAAAAAAAGACCGCGGTATCCAGTTCCGCGGTCTCATCATAGTGCATTTTCCTCCAAATGATCAAGCAGGGCCTCGGACACGGCTTCCGTCCAATCCTTCCCGTCTTTCATCCTGGAGCAGGTCCGCTTCGACCATATTCAGTTCGAGCAGACCCCGCCTTCTAAGCCCGTGATCACTCCTGCCAGTAGATACAACCGACCGGGCATCCGTCAACGGCTTCCATGATCTTTTCTTCGGAAGCGCCGGACGGGTTGTACACCTCTGCCAGATTGTCACTATTCATGCGGAACACCTCCGGCGCGGTGTCCACGCAGAGGCCGCAACTGATACAGGCATCCATGTCGACATACGGTATTCGTGCCATGGGCAGCGTTCTCCTTTCCCTCACTCCTTCTCGAAAAAGCTCTTCTCGGCCCCGCAGACCGGGCATACCCAGCTGTCGGGCAGGTCTGCGAACGGTGTGCCGGGACTGACGCCGTTGGGCGGATCACCCGCCTCCGGCTCATAAAGATAGTTACAGATAGTGCAGCGGTATTTGTCCATCATTTCCCCCTTTTCCTATTCAATGAGAATCCGCTTCAACGGCTGTTCCGTGAAAGCACGATCCAGTGTACCCTGTTTTTTTCACAGGGCAAGAGGAGATGAACAGGCGGGAGGCGCTCACCATGGTGTCCTACTTGTGAGTGGTGACCCTGCCGTCCGCATCGACAACGGTTTCGAAAAACACCTTTCGTCCCTCCTCGATCGTCAGGGAAGCCATGATCTGAAAGCGCAGCGTCAGGGTGTCGTCCTCATTGGGGATGAAGGTTACGGATGTTCCGGACAATCTCGGTTCATACTTGTCAATGGCGGTCCTGATACCTGCCTCTATCTCATGGATCGACTCCGGATAGGTTTGCAGAAAATCAAGAAAGTCGGGCACGCCGTAGTCATCGGCGAGGGGGACGTTACCCTGGCGGGTGTTGAGGATACGTTGCAGGTGGGCCAGCACCGAATCGATACTGCGTCTCCGGTCTTTGCCGCCACGCCGCAGGGGATTGCTCTCGAATGAGCGGAGGCGTTCCAGTAATCGTTCTTCATTCATGGTTTAATTCTCGATTCCATTGTGGTGATATCCGACACCGGCAGGAGAGTTCGGGCCTTTGACATCTACTCCACCGTGAGGATCCCGCTCATGCTGAGGTGCACTATAAGAAACAAGCTTTCATTACATTTGTCAAGAATAATATATTTTTTTTAATGAAATGATAATGTTCAGGGAATATCTTCCGGGCCTTCCAGTGACGGAAGCGGCTCCCGCCGCTCCAACCATGAGAGGGGCAGGGCCGCAGACAGGGACACGATCCCGCCGACGATGGCACAGGTGGTGTCGCAATCCCCCCGGCCTTTCGCCGTAAGCCACAGGGCGTCCTCGTAGGAGTCGAGATGGTGGGCCGCAACCCATACGCAGAACGGTACCGTATCCTGGGCCGTTACGTCGTTCCCGGCGCCGAGGATCCGGACGGCCCGGCCATGCTCGCCGGCAGGGATGTCCCGGGCGAGCAGCAGCCGTTGCCGTGTCATCCCGTCCGGCACGTAGCGCACCACCTCTTCGATGAACTCCCGACCCGCGGGACGGGGAACACAGGCCGCAATCGAGGAGGCAATCGCCACCGCAACTGCCCCTGCCTGTCCTTCCGGGTGGGCGTGGGTGACGACGGCGGAGAGCCGTGCCTCGTCCGCCGCGCGTTCCGGTTCTCCGGCAAAGAAGGCGCCGAGGGGAGCAACCCGCATGGCGGAGCCGTTGCCGAATGAGCCCCCGCCGAAAAGTTTCGGCGATACGTCGCGCCAGTCGGCCCCGGTTGCAATCTGCATCAGCAGCCGTCGCGCCCCACCCGCGTAGCCCCGGTTCGGCTGCTCCAGGTAGCGCCGCGCAAAGGCACGCGCCAGGGCATCCCGGTCGATGCTGCCATATGTCCTCAGCACCTCCACGATGGACAGCGCCATGTGGGTATCGTCGGTCCAGCGCCATCTTTCGGCGGGCAGGTCCTCCCATCCGGCGCATTCGGGCGAGAGAAAGAAAAACAACTCGCCGAAGGCATCCCCCACCGACAGCCCGTCAAGGCTCCGCATCGCCCTTCTCGTCGGATCGTTCATGGCTTCCTCCCGTAACCGTCAGGATGAACCTCTTTTTGGGGAATGTTCCTCGTCCTTTATGACGGCATAGCGCCTGACTACCCCTTTGTGTTTGAACCTCACCTTACTTCTATCATGTGGTCCCGGCATTGCAAGGCCGGCCGTTTCACGCTCGGAGCAGGACCAGTGAAATGATGGTAAGAATAATCCCCAAAAGCCGTATCGGCGTCATCCTCTCACGGTAGATGAGGATTGACAGGACGATGGCCACCACGAAATGCATCCCGGTAATCACCGTCACCAGGGAGAGCGGCCCCCGGGCCAGACCCTCCAGATAGGCATAGTAGCCGGCCACATTGAGCACCCCCATGGTAAAACCGATGAGAAAAGCGTCGCGAAGGCCCGCGGACGCCGGCCCGGTTTTCCGTCCCACACCGATACCGGTGATGAAGAGGGTGGAAAGACCGTAGGATACCGCAATGAATGCCGTCTTGTCGGTGCCGAGGGCTGCGTAACGGCTCGACACTGCAGCCGCCGTCCCGGCGAGGATGGCCGCGGCCACGAACAGGAAACCTCCGGTGGATGTCGTGGAGGATTCTTCGCCGCCGGCCCGCTGCCGGGCGATGAGAAGCGCCGCGCCCACGGCCAGGACGATACCCGTACCCTGCGTGGCCGAGACACGCTCGTGAAAGAAGAGAAGGGAGATGACAACGACAAGGACCGCATCCAACCTGATGAGGGGATAGGCAATCCCGGCGGGGAGCCGTTTCAGTGCCTCGATGTGGGAAACGGTGGCGGCAAGAAAGGCGATGCTGTTGGCGAGGCCGACCACCAGGAGAAACCGGATGTCGAGAACCGTTGCACCGTATAAAAGAAAGGCAATACCGCTGATAACGGTCACCGTGGCCATGAACCACAGGGTTGTCCAGGCAGTACCGCAGAGCCGCTCCGCAGCCACCTTGTAGAGAAAGCGCTGTGCCCCCATGAGGAGCAGCGCGGCAACGGCGAATGGAAACCAGCCTGTCATTGTTCATCCCCCCCCGGAACCGGGTGTGTCCTTCCCTGCCGACAGTAGTAGCCGCAGCGGAGCATCTTTGCAAGGAGAATTACATCCGAGCTCTACCAACGGGAGGCCCGGGGCGGGCAATTGACTTTTCACCCCTGCTGTGAAATCATACCGCCATGAAAATCGTCGCCGATATGCATACCCACACCGTGGCCTCGGGCCATGCCTATTCAACCGTCAACGAGATGGCAGGTGAGGCGCGCCGCAAGGGCCTGAAGGCGCTTGCCTTCACCGACCACGGCCCTGCTCTGCCGGGCGGTCCCCACCTCTACCACTTCGGCGCCATGCGCTTCATCCCCCCCTGGATTGCGGGGGTCCGCATCCTGCGCGGGGTTGAAGCGAATATCATCGGGGCCGACGGGACCCTGGACATGCCGGAATCGTATCTGGCGCGGCTGGATTTCGTGCTGGTCGGCCTCCACGAAGGGACCGGGTTCGAGGACTGTGGGATTGACGGAAATACCGAAGCGGTGATCCGCGCCATGGCCAATCCCCGGGTCAGGGCAGTCGCCCATTCAGGCAATCCCGCCTATCCGGTGCGCCTCGAAAAGCTGGTTCAAGCCGCGGTAGAAACGGGAACCGCCCTGGAGATCAACAATGCGTCATTCTCCCAGAGCCGCGGAGGGAGCAGGCCCCACTGCGAACACCTGGCGGAGCAGATCGCCCGGTGCGGGGCGCTGGTTGTCGTGGGAAGCGACGCGCATATCGCGCAGGGGGTGGGGGTATTCGGAGAGGCGGTCGCCGTGCTGGAAAAGGCGGGGATCCCGGCGGAGCAGGTGGTAAATTCTTCCTATGGCCAGCTGCTGGAGTTTCTCGGGATGGAGGACAGCCCGGACAGGGAGAGTCTTAAACCTTGAAAAAGCATTTGGCCACAGAGTTCTCAGAGGAAATTCAAACAGACCATGGTTTTTTTGATCTCACCACTAGGGTGCTTCCAGCCTGACGAATTTCTGTAGTAATTTCTCTGTGTTCTCTGTGACCTCTGTGGCTAACAGCCGTTTTTGGGTTAAACCGACATGATTGTGACGTGGTATTACGGCCTGTCCAGCACCTCGCGCACTTTCCCCAGAAACTCGTCCGGGGTGAGGGGTTTGGCTATGAAGTCGACATCCGGGTCGATGCCCGCCGCACCGCCCAGGATGTCGCCCGTGTAACCGCTGGTAAAAAGCGCCCTGACGTCGGGACACACCTTCCTGATCTCCTCGTAGACCTCCCTGCCGTTCATCTTCGGCATAATGACGTCGAAAATCACCAGGTCTATTCTCTCCCTGTTATCCAGGTAGACGGCAAGGGCATCACTGCCGTTCGCCGCCTCAAGAACCTCATAACCGCACTCTTCCAGGAGTTCCCGATCCAGACGACGCACATCGTCATCGTCCTCTGCAATGAGGATGGTCTCCGTTCCGGTCTTCAGGTCGGTAGGCGGAGCGGCGTCGCGAGCGGTTTCTTCTCCCCCTGCCAGCGGAAGGTACAGGGTGAAGTCGCTCCCGGCTCCCTGCTTACTGGAAACCTCGATGTACCCGTTATGCTGCTTGATGATTCCGTAGACGATTGCCAGTCCGAGACCGGTTCCTTTTCCCGGCTCCTTGGTTGTAAAGAAGGGCTCGAAGATTTTTTCTTTAATCGTCGTATCCATGCCGGTGCCGGTGTCGATAACGGAGATCCTCGCAAATTTCCCCGGCTGTCCAAAACCGTATGCATGGACGAACTCCGGATCCAACTCGACAGTCCCGGTGCAGACGGTCACGACGCCTCCTTTCGGCATCGCATCCCGGGCATTGGTGACGAGATTCATCAGGACCTGTTCCAGCTGGCCTTCGTCCGCAAGCACGACGAGCCTCTCGCCGCAGAGATCGGTGCGGAATTCGATATCCTCCCGGATGAGACGGGAGAGGAGTTTTCCTATCTTCTCGATGGTCTCGTTTACGTTCACATGGTGCGGGTAAAAGATTTGTTTGCGGCTGAAGGTGAGAAGACTGCGGGTAAGGGTCGAGGCCCGTTCGGCCGAGGTGAGGATCTGGGTTGAGAAATGCCGGAGCTGGCTGTGCTCTTCGGTCTTCATGACAAGCAGGTGACCGAAACCGATGATGGCCGTCATGATGTTGTTGAATTCATGGGCCACCCCTCCCGCCAGTTGACCGACCGCCTCCAGCTTCTGTGAGTGGTTGAGCTGGTTCTCCAGGTGCCGTTTCTCCTCTTCGGACCGCCTGCGATCGGTGACATCGGTCGTCGTGCCTGTCATGCGGAGAGGCCTTCCCCTTTCGTCCCATTCGACCACTTTGCCGCGATCCAGTATCCATATCCAACCGGAATAACGGGACATCATCCGGAATTCGACGGCATACTGCGGGATCGAACCCTCCAGATGCCGCGTCAGCATATTTCTCACGGCGATCGCGTCTTCCGGGTGGACAAGTTCCTTCCCGTCCCGGAAAGCCTGCTCCACCCCGTGAAGCGAATAACCGAGGATCTCGGCCCAGCGGGGGCTGATGTTCACTTCCGGCGTAATGAGGTTCCAGTCCCAGAACCCGTCGCTGCTCCCCTCCAGGACCAGCTTCAATCTCTTCTCGCTCGCTCTCAGTTCACGTTCCGCTGCCTGGGCCTCCTCCAGGGCATGCTTCAGTTGAACCGTTCTCTTGTCGATTTCCCGGTCCATCTGGGTGACGAGGCGATTGCCGGCGATGAGCTGTCCGAGACAGTTGCACCAGACAAGAAGGAGCCGTTCATGCCATTCATTGAAAAAGTCGGGACGGGAATGGGAAACGTTCAGCACGCCGAGGACTTCGCCGCCGATCTGGAAGATAGGCACGCTTATCAAGGAGCCGATGGGTGGGCCGGTAGCGATCTTGAACCGGGGATCGGCGGAACAATCGCGGCAGTGCTGGAGCGTTTCGGTCTGCACCGCCAACCCCATAATCCCCTCGCCGATGGAGGCGTCAAGGTAGTCGGTGGGGCTGAACCGGTAATCGTCATCGTCCTCGCGCAGCATTCCGTCCCAGTCAATTCCCACGCAATTGACCAGCCGTTCCCCCTGCAGGAGAAAAATGGAGCAGCGCTCTATGTCGACATTCTCCATCAGTCCCCGGAGAGCCCTGCGTAGCATGGTTTCCACCTCAGGGTGGCGGATGTTCAGGGAGCTCAGGGTGCTCAGGGCGGAGAAGGAATCAAGCAGGCTGATGATACGCTCGTTGAGATCCGAAAAGGCAGTGCCGACAAGACGGTTATCCATTTCTATCTCCTGCGGCCATCAATGACGCCATTGAGAACAGGTCCTCCAACTTGCAGTCGACTTTCCTGCGAACCCTGTCGAGAACCTCATGTTCCAGCCCGAGAAGGGACTCGATCTCCGGCTCGGCATAGAGCATACCCTCCTCGTAGAGCCGCTGCGACTGCCGTTCACAGTACCCCACGAGAAGCACGGCAGGCCAGAAGTCTCCCCGATACCCGCAATCCTTGTGATGCTCCATGACAAGGACGATATCCCTGGGGAGATGCCATTTCCGTGCAAGCCATCCTCCGGCCTGCGTCTGAAGGATACCCAGCACGTTTCGGATTCTTTCGGTTGTCGAAGTTTCGGCGGGATCAAACGGAGATGAAAAGGCTTGGGAAAGCTCCAGGGGATAGAGATGGGCAAGAACGGCCATTCCCAGGTTATGGAGCAGGCCGTTCATATGGATATTGTCCAGATCCCCCCGCAGGAAGGAGGGGAGGCAGGGGAAAAGGCTCTGGGACATCTGGGCTGTCACGATTGCGGTGAACCAGTACCGTTCCAGCCGGAAACCGCGGCACTTTTTCGCATCAAACACCTCGCTGAGGGTCATACCCAGAACAAGGCTCTTTACCAGCTTGATCCCCAGGACCTTGTAGATGGCGTCATGGATGGTACGCACACCTCCCGGCCAGGCGAAATAGGCGGCATTGGCCATCCCCAGAAGCCTCGCCGACAGCGCGGGAGACTGCTCGATAATCCCGGACAGATCACGGAGGTCGGCTTCGGGTGGCAGGCACAGAATCCTCTGGGCTGTCATGGGTAGCGGCGGGATATCCTTCAGGAGCAGTACCCTCTGCCGAATCTCCGCAACGTTTGCTGACGACTGCATCCCTTTTTCCTTTCCGCCGTGGGCCAGCCATGGATAGCGGCGACTATCAACCCTCACCTCACCCGGCGCTGATGCCCGCGTGCAAAAACCGGATCACCCGCACCGTTTTCCGGAGCAAGGGGGACGAATCTCCATCATGGCGCGGCGATTCGCTGCGCTCAGTACTACATATCGCATAATAAGGCGGAAACTTGAACCATTTTTCTTTCCGTCAGCTGAACCATGTATCGCCACGACTATTTCATTCCTCCTTTTCAAACGCCCCTTTCTCCTGACACTGGGGACATTTCTGCGGTTTGCACCGCCCTTCTTTCGTGAATCCGCATTTTTTACATTTCCATACAGCCATGATGGTCTGTCTCCTTTCTTTTGTCCTGACAGCTTAGAGGGCGGACACTGGGGGCCGCCCCTACTCCGGTTTCATCTTTCAGATTTTCAGCAGATCCGCGGCAACTGCTCCCCTGAAAGCATCTCCACCGCCCTGATTCCCCCCACCACAGTCTCCATTCTTACTTTACCACCGCCCGCCGAGGTCACTTCGCCGATCACCGCTGACTCGGTTCCCAGGGGATGCCGACGCATCCTTTCCAGTGTTCGATCCACTGCCTCCGGAGCAACGAATACCAACACCTTTCCCTCGTTCGCCACATAGAGTGGGTCCAGCCCGAGTACGGCGCATACCCCCCGCACCGCTCCTTTCAGGGGGAGGGCCGCTTCCTGCAGGGTGATGGAAACCTCCGATTGGAGCGCTATCTCCTTGAGCGTCGTGGCCACGCCGCCACGTGTCGGGTCGCGGAGAACGCGAATCGCGTCCCCTTCCGCCAGAATTTCCTCCACCAGCCCGTTCAGTGCGGCGCAGTCGCTCCGGATGTCCGCATCCAGCTCCAGCCCCTCCCGTTTCGCCATAACGGCAATGCCGTGATCGCCGATGGTACCGTTGATGAGAATTCTGTCGCCGACCCGGGCGTTGGCGCCGTTGATTTCCAGGCCGTGACGAAACACCCCGATGCCGGAAGTATTGATGAAGATCCGGTCCGCCTTGCCCCGGGGAACCACCTTGGTGTCACCGGCAACGATGGTGACTCCCGCGCGGTCGGCGGCCTCCCGCATGGAGCGAAGGATCTCGGCGAGTTCTCTCCGGCTGAATCCCTCCTCCAGGATC
This sequence comes from uncultured Geobacter sp., assembly GCA_964432775.1. Taxonomy (GTDB): domain Bacteria; phylum Desulfobacterota; class Desulfuromonadia; order Geobacterales; family Geobacteraceae; genus RPRC01. The sequence continues at coordinate 453 of CAYSPF010000041.1, read as the reverse complement.
AGGCCGACACTGATGGCCCTAGGCTCTGCCCCCACCATGGCTAGATCGTTGACTGTGCCGTTCACCGCCAGGTCACCGATGTTGCCGCCGGGAAAGAAGACGGGATCAACCACATAGGAGTCGGTGGTAAAGGCGAGACGACCTCCGCCAAGATCCAGCACCGCTGCGTCATTCTGCCCGGAGACCGGTATACCGGAAAGGGTGGGGATGATGAGTTCTTCCAGCAGCTGGTGGGAAAGCCTGCCTCCGCTGCCGTGCCCTAGTAGGATGAGATCTGTGTCCAATGGTTGCTCCTTTAAAATCAGGTGGATAGGCTGAAGACTGAAGGCTGAAGGTTAAAAATCATTTTTCCTTCAGCCTTCAGTCTTCTACCTTCAGCCTTGTTTCATTGCCCGTACTTATACGCCGCCGCGCAACTCCCCTCCGACGAAACCATACAGGCTCCAACCGGTT
>CAYSPF010000040.1:0-16512 GCA_964432775.1 uncultured Geobacter sp. | reverse complement strand
TCCATATCCATAACGACAGGGGCTGTTTCGCACGTTCACCCATGGCCCGTCTGCACGTGGAGGGAGCCATCGGAACGGTTTTTTTCCGGTTGAACGAACGTCTTGCAGGGGAATTGAAGCCATCCGTCACGACGCCCTTTGATCCGGATGCCGCGGCTCGGGCCTCCTACGTCCCGGCCGGTATCCAGGTTATAAGCCCTGCCTGCTGCGCTTCCGCCGAAGGCAAAGGTCTCCTCAAGGCCCCACAGGTCTACACAGAGCTTATCCGACGCCTGCCGCAGGAGACACGTTTCTTCATCGACAACAGCAACAGCGTTCCCTGGTCCATCCACTACTTCTTCCATCCCCGACCGGAAAGCTACCACCTCTCCATCGAGTTCGCCACCATGGCCTGGGCCGTCGGCGCCGCGGTGGGCGGTGCGTTCGGCAACCGCAAAGCGCCGTCGGTCTGCATCGCCGGTGACGGCTGCTACCTCATGAGCGGCCAGGAGATTACCGTGGCGGTGGAGCAGGGCCTGCCGGTGATCTTCGTGGTGCTCAACGACCAGGGGTACGGCCTGATCCGGCACGGCCACCGGGCGCTGGGCAAGGAGCGGATCGGATTCGACATCCCGCCGGTGGATTTTGCCATGATGGCCAGGGCCACCGGCGCCGAGGCCCATACCATCCGTGAGGCCAAGGATTTCGACCTCATCGACTGGCAGGCGCTGGCCGAGCGTCAAGGCCCGACCCTTCTGCATGTGCTGATTGATCCGGAGGAGAGGCCCCCGCTGGCAATGGCGTAACCGGCTGCTTGTCCCTCTTGTTCAGACACAGGCTTTTTTCCGGAACTTTTTTCTCCCGCTCCTGTCCAATGAAGCAGAAACGGGTGATCCCACCCGGAACGCAAGGAGGAACGACGATGAAAAAGCTGCTGATTCTGATTCTGCTGACGGCCGCGGTCTGCGCGGGGGCAGTCGGCGCGGTGCAATCCAGGGAGGCGAGGATATCCGGCGGGGAGAGCGGGGACCGTACCCTTTCCCCCTATTTCTTCGTGAAGAGCGACGACCCGACCGTGGACCGGCTTCCCCTCAAGGCCACTTCGGCCGCAGTGGACATCACCGGGGTGATTGCCGATGTGCGGGTCACCCAGGTGTACAAAAACGAGGGGAAACGCACACTGGAAGCGGTCTATGTCTTTCCCGCCTCCACCAGGGCCGCCGTGTACGGCATGAAGATGACCATCGGCGACCGTACCATTGTTGCGAAGATCCGCGAACGGGAGCAGGCGCGCAAGGAGTACGAGCAGGCGAAACAGCAGGGGAAGAGCGCGTCCCTCCTGGAGCAGCAGCGTCCGAACGTCTTCCAGATGAACGTGGCGAATATCCTGCCGGGTGACGAGATCCGGGTTGAGCTTTCCTACACGGAACTGCTGGTACCCGAATCGGGAGAATACCGGTTCGACTATCCCACGGTGGTCGGACCGCGCTATTCCAACCAGCCGGCCGCGGGCGCCCCTTCCTCGGAGAAATGGGTGGCAAGCCCGTACTTCCACCAGGGGAAGGCGCCTTCCTACTCATTTGACATGAAGGTGAAACTCGCCTCCGGCATCCCGCTGAAGGAGATTTCCTCCTCGTCCCACAAGGTCGATATCTCGTATACCGGGCCGTCCCGCGCCGTGGTAGGGCTTTCTCCCGAGGATAAGGCCGGCGGCAACCGGGATTTCATCCTCACGTACCGCCTTGCGGGCGGGGCGGTGGAGTCCGGTCTGCTCCTGTCCAGGGGAAAGACGGAGAACTTTTTCCTGCTGATGGTGGAGCCGCCGAAGCGGGTCAGGGTCGAACAGATTCCTCCTCGGGAATACATCTTCATCGTGGATGTTTCCGGGTCCATGCACGGTTTCCCGCTGGAGATCTCCAAGAAGCTGCTGCGTGACCTGATCGGCGGGCTGCGGCCGTCCGACCGCTTCAACGTTCTCCTGTTTTCGGGTGGATCTTCCCTGATGGCGGAGGAGTCCCTGCCCGCGACCGGGGAAAACCTGAACCGGGCGCTGGATGTCATCGACCGGCAGCAGGGGGGCGGCGGCACCGAGCTGCTGCCGGCCATGAACCGGGCGCTGGCCCTGCCGAAGACTCCCGGATTTTCACGAACGGTGGTTATCGTCACGGACGGGTACGTGAACGTTGAGACAGAGACCTTCGACCTGATCCGGAAGAGCCTCGGAGACGCAAACCTGTTCTCCTTCGGCATCGGTTCCAGCGTGAACCGGTTCCTGCTGGAGGGGATGGCCCGGGCAGGGATGGGCGAGCCGTTCATCATCACCAAGCCTGATGAGGCGGCAAAAAATGCCGAACGGTTTCGCTCCTACATCAAGTCGCCGGTGCTGGCCCGCGTCCGGGTCGATTTCGACGGCTTCCAGGCCTATGACGTGGAGCCTCCGGCCATACCCGACGTACTGGCGGAGCGACCGGTGGTCGTATTCGGCAAATGGCGCGGCCCGCTGAAGGGAAGCATAACGGTACGCGGTCTGGCAGGCGATGGAAAATACGAAAAGAAAATTGACGTAAGCAGCGCCGGGCGCCCCGAGGGTAACGGCGCGCTCCGCTACCTGTGGGCGCGGCATCGCATCGCCCTGCTGGCCGACTACGAAAACCTGCGCCACGATGACGGACGGGTGAAGGAGATAACCTCGCTCGGCCTTGCCTACAACCTCCTCACCCGCTACACATCCTTTGTCGCCATCGACAGCCGGGTGCGGCGCACGGGTGGCGCCGCAACCACCGTGCAGCAGCCGCTGCCGCTGCCGGAAGGGGTCTCCGACCTGGCGGTGGGTGGGATGGGAGCTCCGTCGATGATGAAATCCATGGCGCCGCTTGCCTCGCCGGCTCCGATGCGCATGAGGGATTCGGCCGTCCGGGAAGAAAAGTCCCTGACGAACCAGGCTCCCGCCGCGGAGAAGCAGGCCGCTGTCGCCCTCGGCGACAAGGGCGTCACCTGGCAGGGCGCCAGGCCGAAGCAGGAAATCCTTGCGGGGAAGGAAAGCTGGCGGCCGTACCTGGCGGACATAGCCGCCTGGTACACCGAGTACCTGCGGAAACACCCCGGCGTGCGCGGTAGACTCATCCTCCGGCTGACGGTCGGCGGCGACGGCAGGGTGCGGATGGCGGACATTTCCGTCAGCGACCTGAAGCAGCAGGCACTTGAAGAGGGTATCCTGGAACGGGCGAAAAAGTGGACCTTCCCCGCCACCGGCGGCAAGGCTGATACGGTGCTGGTCGTGCCCCTGGTGCTGAGCCCGTAGCAGGATTGATATTCCGGACGAAAAAAGGTGACGGTTTCCGTGAAAGCGGGCCGTCACCTTTTTTTGGAAATATACGTTACGGTACTTCACTGAAAACCGGGGAAATGAATTATTTCCTGTCCAGGATCTCCCGCACCTTTCCCAGTAGCAGATTGGGAACCACGGGCTTTTGAAGATACTCTTCATTATTATCCAGAAGCCCTTTTCCGGAGATGACATCCTGCGGATATCCACTCATGAAAATGTGCTTCAGATGCGGGGAAAGGGCCAGCAGGTCGTCAAGTACCAGCCTGCCGTTTTTCCCCGGCAGGATGATGTCCATGAGCGCCAGGTCGATATGACCCTGCTCCTCTTCCATAATTCTCACGGCTTCGATGCCGTTTGCCGCAACATGCACCCGGTAGCCGAACTCCTTGAGGATCATGGCGAACAGGGCTCGTATTTCGTTGCTGTCTTCCACAATAAGAAGGGTCTCATTTCCTCCACGCATGGAAACCATGGCCGGGTGCCCGGATTTCTTTCCTTTCTCGGAAATCAGCGGCAGATAGATGCGGAAGCTGGCGCCTTTTCCCGGTTCCGAGTAGACGTTCACGAAACCTTTATGTTGCTTCACAATTCCGTAGATGATGGAAAGACCGAGCCCCGTGCCTTCTCCCGATGCCTTGGTGCTGAAGAACGGCTCGAAAATCCGCTGCCGGGTCGCCTCGTCCATGCCGCGCCCCGTGTCCGTAACGGTAACGAGGAGATAGTTCCCCGGTTTTCCGTATCCATGAAGAGCCGGAAACTCTGCGTTCATCTCTGTCCGGCTCGTCTCGATCAGCAGTCTCCCGCCATTAGGCATCGCGTCCCGGCTATTGGTCGCCAGGTTCATGAGAACCTGTTCCAACTGCCCCCGATCGCCGTGAACGATGAACTCCCCTTCGGCCTGCTTCACGTCAAGAAGCACATCCTCGCCCAGAAGGCGCTGGAGGAGTTTCGATGATTGAACTATCATTTCATTGACATCAACCGCCTCCACGCAGATTGGATCATTTTTGCTGTAGGAAAGAAGGCTGCGGGTCAATGCCGCGGCCCTTTCTCCCGCAGCCATGATCTCCCGCAGGTTTTCCCGGGAGGGATCCCCGGGCGGCAGGTTGCTCTGAATCATGCTGCTGAAGCCGATAATCGCGGTGATGATGTTATTGAAATCATGGGCAATTCCGCCTGCGAATGTGCCGAGCGCCTCCATCTTCTGCGCATGCCGGAGCTGCTCCTCCAGTTTCTTCCTCTCCGTGATATCCCGTACAACCGAGATATATCCGATATCCGTCCCCGTATCATCCCTCAGCCGGTTGCCGGACACTTCGGCGTGAAAACGCTCGCCGTTTTTTCGAAGATATACCGTTTCCAGGAGTACCGTGCCGGGGGTGTCCGGGACAGGGGAATAAAACTCTCCCAGCCTCCTGAAGGTGTCTTCATCCGGAAACAGCATCCGCGCGCTCTTTCCGATGACCTCGTCGAGGCTGTAACCGAAGGTGTCCTGAAGAGCCGGCTCATTGGCATCCTGGATGGCTCGTTGCCCGTCAATGACGATGACAACATCCCGTATGTTGTCGAAGAACTTGCGGAACTTGCTTTCGCTGGCGCGCAGTTTCCGCACCTTATCCACAAGCCTTGCCGCAACAACCCGGCTGTATCTGCTCAGGTATGCTTCGTCGTTTTCCAGGAGGGTGGGGGAGGGTGCGCTCTTTTCCTTTTCCAGGGTGCGCAGGATCTGATCCAGTTCCGCATGGAACTCTTCCGGATCCTTGGGTTTGAAGATGAATGCGAGTGCCCCCAGGGAATGGGCAAGTTCCGCGTCCCGATCTCCGGTGTAGACAGCCGAGTAGAAAACGAAGGGAACATCACGGATTTCGGGTGAGCGGCGCACCGCCCGCAGGAACTGGAAACCGTCCATCTCCGGCATGTGGGCATCGGAAATGATAAGATCGGGTCTCTCCCGCAAGGCAACGGCCAATCCCTCTGCGCCGTCCGCCGCTTCAATAATCCGGCAGTGGAAACTCTCCAGGTAGTAGCGAAGGAGTAAGCGGTCGTCGTCATTGTCATCCACGATGAGGATGGTTTCAATTCCCGCAACAACTCCCGGCTTTTCCGAGGATGTATTCATCTCCCCCCCTTTTCTTCCCGTACCCGTCTATTCTACCGGCTCATTTCCATTTTTCAAAGATTCGATCTCTGCCTCCAGTTTCTTTCTGCATTCCGGGCAGACGCCGTGGCTGAAGAGGGCCTCCGAATGTTCTGTAATATACGACTCTATTTGCGACCAGCTGTCTTTGTCGTCCCGTATTTTCTTGCAGTACATGCAGATGGGAATAATCCCCTCCAGTTGCTTCACCCTGGCGAGAGTGGCTTCCAGTTGCGTGACTTTCACCGCAAGCTCTCCCTCCACCGCCGTGCGTTCCGAGATCTCGGTCTGAAGCCGGTCGTTTGCCTTCCGCAGCTCGACCGCCTGTTGTTTCAGCGCGCTGTTCAGGCGTCGCAGCTCCAGATGAGTGCGCACCCTGGCCAGCAGCTCCTCCCTCTGAAACGGCTTGGTGACGAAGTCGACGGCGCCGAGCCTGAAACCTTCCACCCGATCCTCCAGTTCAGTAAGCGCACTGATGAAGATTATGGGGATATCACGGCTTTCCTCACGTGACTTCAGTCGGCGGCAGACCTCATATCCATCCATCTCCGGCATGCTGATATCCAGCAGGATTAATTCCGGCGGCAGTAATGCAACGGAGGCAAGCGCAAGTTCGCCGCTGTTGGCCGCACGCACCTCATAGCCTTTCGCCGCAAGGGTCCCTGTCAGGAGCTTCAAAGCGGAGGGGGTGTCGTCAACCACCAGAATGACCCCATTGTCGTTCATGGTGTCTCCCTGTCCATCATGTCTTCGCAGGCTTGCAGCGCCCGCAGGATTTCAGTATATCCCAATTGGTCCACATGCTGGGAAAGTACCCTCCCCACGCCGGGATGTGTTTCTGAAACACGACGAACAATTTCGATAATTCGCGGGCTGTCCAGTTTTATCAGGGCGTCGAACAGCTCCATGCGGAGTTCCGCCGGAAGATGGGTCATTGATTCAGGCTGAAGGGTCTCCGGTGGCGTCGTTATGGTACTGCCCGGAGTCTCTTCATGGATAAAGCGCACTCCCAGGTTTCGCGCCATGCAATCAAACACCTCGTCCGCCCGGTACGGCTTGCGGATAAAGTCGTCCATACCCGCCGACAGGCACTGATCACGCTCCTCGCTGAAGGCGAAAGCCGTGCAGGCGGCTATTTTCACATCCTTGCCGCCGGCCAGCTCCCGAATGCGCCGTGTCGCCTCCAAACCATCCATAATCGGCATGCGGATGTCCATCAAGATAAAGTGCGGCTGCCAGGACTCAAACATCCGCACGCCTTCAGCGCCGTTCTCCGCGACGCGCACCGGAAAACCGGCCTGCTCCAGCAGTCGTCGCAGCAGGCGCCAGTTTTTCGGCTCATCTTCGACGATCAGGACGCGGAATTCGGGCTGATCGGCAGTCAGGCCGGCAACCCGGCCCCGAATGCCCTCGACTGCCGGATTCCCGGCTTCTTCGACCCTGCCGACCGGAACTTCCACGCGGAATTTCGATCCGCTACCCGGAGCGCTCTCGACGCCGATGCGGCCGCCCACCAGGTCCACGAACTGGCGCGTGATGGTGAGACCCAAACCGCTTCCCTTCTGGGTTGCCGGTGTGCCAACCTGGACGAAGGGCTCGAAAATGCGCTCCTGGTCTTCACGGGCAATGCCGGCGCCGTTGTCTTCCACTTCGATGAGCAGCAGCAGTTGTTCGGGAACCTCGGCGGGCCGCGCGTCAAGACGCAGTATCACGGCGCCGTGCGGTGTAAACTTGACGGCGTTGCCGATCAGGTTGATGAGTATCTGGCGAAGCTTGACCAGGTCGGCCCGGATATGGCGCGGGAACCTGGAAGACTGGTCCGTCTCCAGAGAAAGCCCCTTTGCTTTGGCGCGCATGTTCATCAGGTCATAGACGTCACGCACCATCTCCCCCAGATCGAAGTCACTGTCTTCGACAACGGCGCGTCCGGCTTCAATTTTGGCCATGTCCAGCACGTCGTTGATGAGTTTCAGCAGGTGCTCTCCGCTCTTGTTGATGATGTCCAGAGTCTTGCGCTGCTCCTCGGACAGGCCGTCTTCATCACGCATGAGGTTCGAGAAACCGAGAATTGCGTTCAAGGGGGTGCGCAATTCGTGGCTCATGTTCGCCAGGAAAACACTCTTGGCCCGATTGGCTTCCTCCGCGGCATCCCTGGCCTTTCTCAGCTCCTCCTCCGTGCGCTTGAGGTCGGTTACATCCTCGATGATGACTATCGTGCCCGGATATTTGAAACTGATGTCCTGCATGACCCGAAACCGGACCATCACCGTGCGTTCATTACCGTCCGCCTGCATCAGCCGGTATTCGTACTTCTCTTCACCGCCGATCTTCCGGAATCCGGACAGCTCATCCGCAAGCCAGGGGAAAGGAATCTGATCCTCGGGGTGGGAATAGTAGTGGCCGCCCGAGGTTGGCGAAGGGGCAATCATCCGAGCCCCGGCCTGGTTCATGTGTATGATGCGTCCTGTGTCATCCAGCACGAAAACCGCGGTCGGCAGGCTCTCGAATATGGTCAGGAACCTGTTCTTTTCATTGGTCATCAGACGGGTGGCTGCCTGCAATTCGTCAATAGCGCTTGTGACGGTCTCACTGCGGCTCCATTCCGTGCAGAACGCGATCTCGATCCTGTCGAAGACGCGATCCACAAAGCGGGCGAACCGCTCACCATCCTCACCACTTCCATCCTCGCCCGGGGAAGGGAACGACTTCTTTACCAGGTCCAGGTAAGCCTGCCGGTAGTACTTCATCAATCCCAGGAACATAGCCAGGGTGACGCCCCGCGAGCGATGCCTCTGCGCTTCCAGAACGCCGAAGGCAGCCAGCGGGTCATTCACGAAGTCGTCATCCGGCCCCAGTTCCCACGGTTCATCGGAAATGGCCAGCGCCGCGGTGATGGAGTCGGTCAGCCCGGTGATGGAAACCCGCCAGGCCTCTTCAAGGGTTGAGGTATAGCGGGTATAGTCGCGCTCCAGGGCGTAGTCCCTCACACGGCGCATAAGCCATGATTCATGCTCTTTGAGAAGTACCGCAAATGGATGCATCTACTCCTGCTTTCCCGGGCAGTTCAGGAGCAACTGTTTGCCCCGCCGCCGCCTTAATCAAGTAAGAAAATGTCCAAGCTACCCTTCTTACTGTTCCAGAATTTCCCGCACCCTGGAGAGCAAATCACGGGGTGCGATGGGTTTGAGATAGTAATTCACGTCCGCGTCGAGGAGCCCCTTGCTCTGTAGAACGTCCAGCGGATAGCCGCTGTTGAACAGAGCTTTTATATGCGGCCGTAATGAGCTGGCCGCCTCAAAGACCTCCCTGCCGCCTTTCTTCGGCATCAACACATCGAGGATCAGCAAGCTGATCCGGTCTTTTGCGCCGGCGAACTTTTCCGCGGCCTCTTCCCCGTCCGCTGCTTCCAGAACCGTATAACCGAAGTCTCTCAAGAATTTAGCCGTCATTTCCCGGACCCAGTCGTCATCTTCCGCTATCAGGATTGTTTCCGACCCCCCGGCCGGCTCGGGGGCTGGAATGACTTTCGTCTTGTCCTCGTGGAGCGACTCTTCACGCAGCGGCAGGTAGATGGAGAACGTCGTCCCCAGGCCTTCGCTGCTTGCGACGCAGATATATCCTCCATGCTCCTTGATGATTCCATAGACGATTGAAAGACCCAGGCCTGTTCCCTTGCCCTGCTCCTTTGTGGTGAAAAAAGGCTCGAAGATTTTTGATCGGGTTTTTTCGCCCATGCCCATGCCGGTGTCCGACACCTCGACCCTCACATACCACCCCGGCTCGCCGAATCCATGGCGCCTGACGAAATTCCCATCGATCTCGTACCGGCTTGTGGAGATGGAAAGAGTTCCTCCTCCGGGCATGGCGTCCCGGGCATTCGTGGCGAGGTTCATCAGGACCTGCTCAACCTGGGAGTGATCAATCACGGCAATAAGCGGGTCTTCCTCGATTGCACAGAGTATTTTCACATCCTCTCCGATAACCCTGGCGAGGAATCTCTCGGAAGTCCTGATGATATCGTTGACATTCATGGGCTGCAGGCTCGGTTCTTTCTTGCGGCTGAAGGCAAGAAGTCCCTGGGTGAGCTCAGCTGCGCGTTCCGCGGTTGTAAGCATCTGGTCAAGATAATGAAGTGACGGGTCATCGTCCGCCATCTTCATCTGCACCAGGTTGCCGTACCCGATCAGCGCCGTGATGATGTTATTGAAGTCGTGGGCGATCCCTCCCGCGAGCTGCCCGACGGCTTCCATTTTCTGGGCATGAAACAGTTGCTGCTCAAGCTTCTTCATCTCGGTTATGTCCCGGCAGATCTCGATGACATTGACAAGATCGCCGCTCTCATTCCTCACCGGCACGGCGCGCACCTCGAAGGTCAGTTCGCCGCGAACGGAGATGACACTCTTGCTCGGAAGGCCGGTGCGAAAGCATTCCAGCACCGGGCAATTCTCGTGGGGCGCCGACGTCTCGTGCATCAGCTTGTAACAGTGCCGCTCCTCCGATCCGGTAAGAGTATCCCGGAAGTTCTCCCGTGCCGCGCGATTCGCCCAGACAATCTCCAGTCCCGGCGACTGGAGGAGGATAGAGTCCGGAATGGCATCCAGCAGGGTGTTGTATTCCTGGGAGAGCTGCCGGTATTTTTCCTCACCGGCGCGGAATTCCTGTTCGGAACTGATTAGCCTCTGTTCCGCGCGTTGTTTCTCCAGCAGAGCTTTTTTCTTGGAGAGAGCAGCCTCGATGGCCGGACCGATCCTTATCATACGGTCCTTCAGCACATAGTCGTCCGCTCCCGCTTTCAGGCATTCCACGGCGGTCTCCTCGTTCAGCGCGCCCGTGGCGATGATGAAGGGAGTGAACGGGACGTGTTCTTTCGCCAGCTCCAGGGCCTGCATGCCGTCGAAGGTGGGAAGACTATAGTCGGAAATGATGACATCGGGCGTAGACTCCTGCAGCGCCCCGAGAAACGCAGCCCGTGTCTCGACGCGGGTCGAAACGAAGTCGATCCCGGCCTTTCTGATGGCGTATTCCAGCAGATCCGCGTCTGCCGGGGTGTCTTCATTGATGAGGATGCGAAGGTGCTGCATTGTGCTGTCCTCCCTGTCCAAGGGGTTCCTGAACGTAAGCAATATTTTTTCCCTGCTTCATGCGCTATCCCCATCAGCGCAGAGTCATGGGATGCAAACAAAGCACGAATTTCCGTGCGGGATGCCTAAAGTTTTCCCGGAAAAACGCCGAAATAATACTAAAGGTGATGCACATTTCGTTTCCGTGCGGCACGAAGGACCGTTGAGGAAAAACTCTTACGGAAAGTGTCGGGATGAAATGAGACTTCGGTAATTGTACCCGGATGTGATTCATATTCAACTTCATTAAAAATCGAGGCACTACATGGCTTTCATTCACGAAGAGGGCATGGAGCGAGAGACGTCCGCTCCTGTCGTTTCGCATAGCGGTCGGCCTATACATCCACGTTTTATCGAGAGTAAATGCATGGAAAACGTTCTTCGAATTCTTCTGGTGGAAGACCTCCCCTCCGACGCGGAACTGATCGAACGTGAAATTCGCAAGGCAGGGTATAGTCCCGATATTCACCGTGTCGAGACACGTAAGGATTTCGTCGGTTCCCTGTCGGAATCCACTCCGGATGTCATTGTGTCCGACTACCTGCTTCCGGAATTCAACGGCAGTGAAGCCCTCGCCCTGGCCCGGGAGCATGCTCCCTCAACGCCCTTCATCATGGTAACCGGCGCGCTCTCCGAGGAAACCGCCGTTGATTACATGAAAGCCGGCGCATGGGACTGTGTCGTCAAGGAACGCCTCGTTCGTCTCGGCCCCTCCATCCATGCCGCCCTGGAAAAGAAGCGACTTCTTGACGAGAAGAAACAGGCGGAAGAGGAGCTGGCAAAGACCAGAAATTTCTATCTGAATCTTCTGGAGGTTTCACCGGCGCTCATCTGGCGCGCAAGCCCGGAAGGAGTTCTGGATTTTTTCAACACGAATTGGCTCTCTTTCACCGGTCGAACGCTTCAGCAGCAGATCGGCGACGGGTGGACGGACAGTATTCATCCGGATGATGTTGAGGGTCTGAGGAAACACCTCAGAGGTTCCGTTTTGTCACGGGTTCCCTTTGAAATAGAATACCGGCTGAGACGTCATGATGGTGAATACCGATGGATACAGAATTTCGGCAGGCCCTTCCATGACGACCGGGGCGCCTTTGCCGGGCACATCGGCTACTGTTTCGACAAAACGGAGCGCTTCGAGACCGAAGAGGTGCTTCGCAAGCTGTCGCGCGCGGTGGAGCAGGGCAAGACCGCCGTTGTCATAACCGATACCGAAGGCCGTATAGAATATGCAAATCCTCGCTACACGGAAATGACGGGCTTCGGCCTGGACGAGGTCATCGGCAGGAATGCTCGAACAGACCCGAGCGCGGATGTGGTGTCGGATATTTTCGGTGATTCCTGGGAGACGGTGCAAAAGGGAGGGGAATGGCGCGGAGAGCTTCAGAACCGCAAAGAGAACGGCGAGACCTACTGGGAATTCGCCACCGTTTCACCTATCACGAATGCCGATGACGTCATCACCCACTATCTGGTGGAGAAGGAAGATATAACATTACGCAAAAAGACGGAAAAGGCGCTTGAGGAGAGCAGGGCGGAACTCTTCAGAAAACATGGAGAACTGCAGCTGCTGTTCGAGCAGGTGGCGCGGTCACAAAAAGAATGGGAAAACACCCTGGACTGCATCGGTGATATCGTCATTCTCGTCGATTCTCAGGGCGGGATCAAGCGCTGTAACAGGGCGTTGCGGGAATTTTCCTCCCTTACCTATCACCAGATACTGGGAAATCCCGTGAAGGAATTTCTCCGGCTTCACGGGCTCCGGTTTCCCGACGACGTTTCCTCGGGCAGCGAGATCCTCCACCAGGCGAGCGGGAGGTGGTTCTTCTGCAAATCATACCCCTTCAGCGATGACGAATCTCCTGAAACCGCGGGTTTCGTCATGACCATACACGACACCACGGAGCAGAAACGGGTCAGTGAAGAGCTTGAAAAAGCGTACCGCGAACTGAAGGCCACCCAGACAACGATAGTCCACCAGGAGAAGATGGCATCCATTGGCCAGCTGGCCGCAGGTGTGGCCCATGAGATAAACAACCCGATGGGCTTCATCTCCTGCAATCTCGGCACACTCGGCAAATATCAGGCAAAGCTTGGAGAATTTGCCCGCATTCTGACGGAAACCGTTGAATCCACCGGTAACGAAGATGCCCTGCGCATCCTTGGAGAGAGTCGAAAGGCCCTGAAGATCGACTACGTGATGGAAGACGGAAATGAACTGATCAAGGAGTCTCTTGAGGGAGCGGAACGGGTTCGGACCATTGTGCAGAACCTGAAAAGCTTTTCCCGGGTGGACGAGTCGGAGTGTAAATCGGCGGATATCAATGAATGCCTGGAAAGCACCATCAACATTGTCTGGAATGAGCTGAAGTACAAGGCGAACCTGGTGCGGGAGCTGGGTGAGATCCCCATGACACGCTGCTACCCGCAACAGATTAACCAGGTATTCATGAACCTTCTGGTGAATGCCTCCCAGGCTATTGAGAAACAGGGTGAAATCAGAGTGAAAACCTGGCATGACGCTACATCCGTCTATGCGTCCGTTTCCGACAACGGGTGCGGCATACCTGAATCGGTGCGCACCCGTATCTTCGAGCCGTTCTTCACCACGAAGGAGGTGGGCAAGGGAACCGGCCTGGGACTCAGCATTACCTACGAAATAATCAAGAAGCACAATGGTGACATATACGTTGAGTCCGAGCCGGGAAACGGCACGACGTTGACGATACGTCTGCCGATTGCCTGAGGAGCCATGCCATGGATGAACCGATCAGAATTCTGTGTGTCGATGATGAAGTGAATGTCCTGCGGTCCATTGAACGGATCTTTCTGGACGATGAATACGAGATCCTGAAGGCGACATCGGGCGCCGAGGGCCTGGAGATACTGAATAATGTCTCGCCGATACAGCTTGTCATCGCCGACTACCGGATGCCGGAGATGTCCGGAGTCGATTTTCTCCGGGAAGTGAAACAGTTCTGGCCGGAAACGGTGCGGATCGTCCTTTCCGGCTATGCCGATACCGCCACGATAGTCGCGGCAATCAATGAAGGCCACATCTACAAATTCGTCCCCAAACCGTGGAATTCCGATGAGTTGAAGGTCACGGTCGAGAATGCCCTTGAACGGCATTACCTGAACAGGAAAAACCGGGAACTGACCGTCGAGTTGAAGGAAAAGAACGAGGAACTGAATCGGGTCAACTCCAATCTTGAAAAAACCATCCAGGAAAAGACGGCCGAGATCCTGCTGCACAACAGGATTCTCCGGCAGGCGCAGACGATACTGCACAACCTGCCGGTGGGCATCATCAGCGCGAATGCCGATGGAATCGTTATCCAGTGCAATTCCGAGGCTGAACGAATCCTGTCCTGCCCGGACATTGAATGCCCCGGTACCCCTCTTCGGGATCTCCTTCCCCCGGAACTCACCGGCTGTCTGGACGAATCGTTCGTGCGATCAGGCAACACAGGTGACTGTAGAGCGGACGGCACGTTCGCCACGCTGAAAATCAGACAGATTGAGGATTCTGCCGGAAAGATGACCATCCTGGTTCTGGACGCGTCAAGCAGCGGTTAGTTTGTCGAAATATGAAACGAAGAAAGGAACCGGCCGCCAATTTTCACTGAATGTCTGTACGTAACCCTCTGACCTGCTACAATTCGACAATAATCTTGATGGTCCACGAGGGTTCCCATGTTTGCATCCGTCTCCAGCGAGAGTCGCCTGAAGTTATGGCTCATCCTGATATATTTCCTGCTGGCAGCGGGAATACTTGCCGCCGGCTATTTCTACTACCGGGCCATGGAGGACTCCAATCGTGTCGAGGTGGAAAATGAACTCTCCTCCGTAGCGAACCTTAAGGCGGGCGAACTCTCCGGTTGGCGAAAAGAACGCCTGGGTGACGCCGCGCTGTTTCATAAAAATCCCGAATTCTCCTCGCTGGTACGACGTTTTTTCTCCAATGAAGACGACAAGGACGCACGCGCGGCTCTTCTGACGTGGTTCGGCCATGTCAGGAGTTCCTACGGGTACGACGCGATTTTTCTGCTGGATGCCCGTTTTACCAAAAGACTCATTCTCTCCGATGATACCGAACGCCCCGTTTCCTCTGTTTCACCAGCCTCTTCAGAACAACTCCGGTTGGGGAAGATTGCTTTCGAAGATTTCTACTGGAATGAGCAGAAGCGGAAGACCTACCTGAAACTGCTTGTCCCGGTCTTCGACGAGCCCGGTTCCGGTGAACTGCTGGGCATTGTGGCTCTCCGCATAGATCCCCAGACGTACCTGTTCCCTTTTATCCGGAAATGGCCGACTCCTTCCCTGACGGCTGAGACGCTGCTCATCCGTCGTGAGGGAAATGAAGCCGTCTACCTGAACGAACTGAAATTCCGGAAAAATACCGCCCTCGGATTCCGTGTCCCGCTCCGGGGAGGGAAAGAACGGCCCGCCGTACAGGCCGCACTCGGCAGGGAAGGGATAGTGACGGGCAGGGACTACCGCGGGGTACCCACTATCGCGGCGATTCGCCATGTTCCGGGCGCCCCCTGGTACCTGGTGGCGCGCATGGATGTTTCGGAGATGAACGCGCCGGTGCGCGAGAAGCTTCTGCTGTTGGCAGGCATCGTCTCCCTGTTGCTCATGGGCACGGGCATGATTCCGGTTTTTTTCCGGCATCGGCAGAAGGTCCTTTCCCAGCGTGAACGATACGCGGCCCTGGAAAGAGTTCGGGAGAGCGAATCCCGTCTGCAGGCAATCACCGACTCGGCCCGGGACGCCATTCTGATGATGGATCCCCGGGGCAGGGTTTTCTTCTGGAATCCTGCCGCGGAAAGTATCTTCGGTTATACGAAAGAGGAGGCGCTCGGGAAGGATCTGCACCTGTTGCTTGCCCCGCTTCGCTACCACGAGGCGCACCGCGCCGCATTTCCGGAATTCCTGCGCACCGGCTCGGGTGGAGCGGTGGGCAAGACACTTGAACTGCATGCCCTGAGAAAAGACGGGACGGAAATCGCAGTTTCTCTTTCTCTTTCCGGTGTCCGTCTGCACGGAGCGTGGCATGCGGTTGGAATCATGCGGGATATTACGGAGCAGAAGAAGGTGGAAAAAGCCCTCATCGAAGCGAATCTGAAGATGGAGGAAGCCAACCTGTCTCTGGAAGAATCCATTGAAAGGGCAAACAGAATGGCCCTCGAAGCACAGGCCGCCAACATAGCCAAAAGCCAGTTCCTGGCAAACATGAGCCACGAGATCCGCACCCCGATGAACGGGATTATCGGCATGAGCGGGCTCTTGCTCGATACGAAACTGACAAAGGAACAGCGGACCTATGCCGAAGTGGTTCGCTCAAGCGGTGAAACCCTTCTGAGAGTCATTAATGACATCCTCGATTTCTCCAAGATCGAGGCAGACCGGATTGAGCTGGAGATTCTCGACTTCGACCTGCGCGTGACCGTCGAAGACACCGTTGAGCTGCTGGCGCTGCGCGCCCATGAAAAGAAACTCGATTTCGTCTGCCGCATCGAACCGGGAATCTACACATTTCTCAGGGGTGATCCCGGCCGCCTGCGGCAGATCCTCATCAATCTGGGCGGCAATGCCATCAAATTCACCTCTCAGGGAGAAGTGGTCATCGAGGTGTTTGTACTGAAGGAAACCGACGATCACCTTACCTTGCGGTTCGAGGTGCGGGATTCGGGTCTAGGCATTCCTGCCGACAAACGCGAGCTTATTTTCAATGAATTCGAGCAGGTGGATGCCTCGACAACCCGCAGATTCGGCGGCACGGGACTGGGGCTTGCCATCTCCAAACGCCTCGTGGAATTAATGGGTGGTGAAATCGGGGTGGAAAGCATCGAGGAGCGGGGATCCAATTTCTGGTTCACCATCGAATTCGAGAAACAGCCCCTTGACGGCAGACGGCGAGAGTCGCGGCATGCCGATATCCG
>CAYSPF010000039.1:5758-16535 GCA_964432775.1 uncultured Geobacter sp. | reverse complement strand
CCTGTACGGCGCCTACTTCAGCGACCGGTTCTACCTGGACGGCGTCCTCACCTACGGCAATCACTCCTATGACAACAACCGCGCCGTCAGTATCGGCTCGATCAGCGACCTGATGACGAGCGAGCATGACGGCAACGGGTTTTCCGTATTCATGGAGGGAGGCTACGCCCTTCCGGTGCAAAAATGGGTGGTGCAGCCGCTGGTGTCGGTGCTCTACTCGTACCTGGATGAAAGCGGCTTCCGGGAATCCGGGACACATGACCTGCATATGAGCATGGGAAGCCGGCAGACGAACTACGTGGTATCGGAAGCGGGTCTGCGGCTGTCCCGCCCCATCGAGACCTCCCTGGGAATACTGACGCCGGAGGTGAAGGCAACCTGGCAACATGATTTCGATGTGGACGACAGAAGGTTGCCGGTAACCTTTTCCGGGGCTCCCCTATCCCTGAATGTCGACGGCCGGAAGCTGGGACAGGACAGCGCCGCGGTCGACGCCGGTTTAAGCTTTACCAGTACGGGGGGGATAACAACTTCCCTGAAATACAACGGGGTCCTGCAGGACGGCTATACGGCCCATAGTGTGATGGGGAATATTCAGCTGTCATTTTAGACAGCCGGGCAGAGGGTGTCTAACAAATTTCAGGAAACAAAAGAGCCGCGTTTAGTAAAGACGCGGCTCTTTTGGAGAGAGTTGCTGAAATAAATGAAAAAGGATGTAGTGCGATGAAAACCATGAAACATATCTATATCTTCTCCAACTCCACCGGGGAAACGGCGGAGAGAGTGATGAGGGCGACTCTCGCTCAGTTTGACGCGCCCAGCGTCAAGGTGCACCGGAAAAGCTACCTGAAGACCCTTGACGATATCAGGAAAGCAGTGGAAGACGTGGCAAAACGCCCGGGTCTGATCGTATTCACTCTCATGCATCAGGCTCACGTGGCCGAACTTAATGCCGAAGTGGATCGTCGCGGATTGGAGTCATTCGACGTTATCACGCCGATCATTGAGAAGATGCAGGAATTTCTCGCGGTTCCGGCAAAGCGGAGGCCGGGGGTCATCTACAAGGTTGATGAAGAGTATCTCAGGCGGTTGGAAGCAGTTAACTTCACGGTCAAACACGATGACGGCCAGAGCACGCAGGATCTGGAAGAGGCCGATATCGTTCTGGTGGGAGTGTCACGCACGTCTAAGACGCCCCTGTCCATGTACCTGGCAGGCAAGGGATACAGGGTGGCGAATATTCCCCTCGTGGAGGGGCTGGATCCTCCCCGGCAGCTTTTCGAAATTGTGCAGGAACGGGTTATCGGACTTATCCTTGATGTCCAGCAGTTGATAAATATCAGGACGTCCCGCATGCGGAACATGAAGCAGTCTCTTCGAAACCCGTATACCGAATATGACACCGTCGAATCCGAACTCGTCTTTTCGAAACGGCTCTATCGGGGCAATCCGAAATGGATGGTTGTCGACATGACGAACAAGGCCATTGAGGAAGCAGCCGCGGAGATCATGAAGAAGTTTCAGTAGGGCTGTGGCTGTATCTCTACCGATGTATCTCCAGGACCTCCATCCGGTAATTCGACGCGGGGTGCTTTTGTGAAGGCCCTTCGGTGAGGAGTACGAGGTCCCCGGAGAGCCCGTGATTCGAAATCCACCTTTCCACGTAAACATTCCAGTTTTCAGGATGCTCCGTTTCAAGCACGGGCCGGACACCGGAAGAAAACTGCAGGCGTTGACATGTCGTCTCTTGGGAGCTGACCGCGACAATCCAGACCGGAAGGCGGAAAAGAGCTATCCTTCGTGCCGTTGTCCCGCTGCGGGTCGGAACGAAGATGGCGGCCGGCGTCACGTATTCCAGGCTTCTCTCGACGCTCAGGGCGATGAGATGGGACGGACGAATCTTCCGGTTGAGATCGCTTTCCGTAAACATGTCCTTCACCGTCATGATGGGACGGTGAGGCTCAATGGCGGCGGCAATCTTCGCCAGCATCGCGACGGATTCCACCGGGTAGCTTCCCATGGCCGATTCAGCGGAAAGCATGACGCAGTCGGTGCCGTCCAGGATGGCATTGGCCACATCCGTTGCTTCCGCCCGTGTGGGCCGGCTGTTCTGTGTCATGGATTCGAGCATCTGCGTCGCCGTTATCACCGGTTTTCCATTCCTGTTCGCCAACCGCATCAGGCGTTTCTGTACAACGGGGATCTGCTCGATGGGCAGTTCTACTCCCAGGTCGCCACGGGCTATCATGATTCCGTCGGCTGCCTCGATAATCTCATCCAGATTTTCAAGGGCGGTGGAACGTTCGATTTTCGCGATGATAAAGGGTGCGTATCCCAATGCTGAGGCCGCGGACCGGACAGCCCTTACATCCTCAGCCATGTTGACGAAAGACTGGCTGACGGCATCGACTCCGTTTTCCAGGGCAAATTTCAGGCAACGGTAGTCGTGATCCGTAAACGCGCTGATTCCCAGGTCGATTCCCGGCAGGTTGAGCCCCTTCCTGGAGCGTAATTCTCCGCCGACAACCACCCTGCAATGGACATCCCTCTCTTCTACCCTCACTACATCCAGTTGGATAATCCCGTCATTCAGAAAGAGGGTTGCGCCCGGTTTCACGGTTTCCGGCAGCTGGGGAAAACTCACGGAAACCCGGTGGGAGTCTCCCATGATGTCTTCGGTGGTGAGGGTGAAGAAATCGCCCGGGCGAAGCTGAATCGGCTCCGTTTCCAGTTGACCGATACGCATCTTCGGTCCCGGGAGATCGGCCAGTATCGCCAATCTCCGCCCGGTTGAAGCCGCCGCCGCGCGGAGATTTTCAATCACCCGGGCGTGGCCGGAAAAGTCGCCGTGGGAGAAATTCAGCCGAGCCACGTTCATGCCGGCCAGGAGCATCCGTTCCATGGTTTCCCGGCTTTCGGACGCCGGTCCGATGGTGCAGACGATCTTTGTCTTGTTTGGTGGAAGAGTCATGGGTTTCCTCCTGAATAGAGCAATCCTTATTTCGTATGTGGTACTTCAGTTGTCCCGGAAAGCCTGGCGCAGAGAAATACAAAAGAGTAGGGCTGTACGGTGTACCTGGTGTCGCTGATCGTCGGGGCGTCCGTCCACGTGCAGATATCATTCGGTGATTCCTGAAAGGTATCCATCACTCTGCGCCATGCGGAAGATGCACCCGCTGAAACGGGTGGAAGCTGAAATATCAGCGCCTCCCGGTATGCGTTGAACATGAGGTGATACATGAGGTGTTCGTCATGACTCCAGGTAGTAACCGCAATGCTGTGGGAATCATCGTTCCAGTCCGGCTGATGCAGCCGGACTCCGTGCCATTCGATCCGCGAGTGACGCAGCAACTGGTTGAGGCTCATGACCGAGGCTTCCGTTGACATGTCCCGGTTCAGCCGCCGACTGATCAGGCGTCGGCAGAATCGAAAGATATCCCGATGCCTGTCGGGAAGGGTCCAATCGAACCAGCTCAGTTCGTTGTCCTGGCAATAGGCGTTGTTGTTTCCCCCCTGGGTACGGCGCACTTCATCGCCCATATGCAGCATCGGCGCCCCAAGAGCGATAAGCGTTGTCGCCAGAAAATTCTTGATCTGCCTGGTGCGCAGATTTTCAATGTATTGGTCATCACTGGGCCCTTCCACGCCGCAGTTCCAGCTCTGGTTGTCGTCGTATCCGTCCCGGTTTCCCTCCCCGTTGTTTTCATTGTGCTTGCAGTTGTAGGACACAAGGTCGTTCAGGGTGAACCCGTCATGGCAGGTCACGAAATTGATGCTTTGTTCCGGTTCCCGCTCCTCGTGACCGAAGATATCGGGACTGCCGAGCAGCCTGGTGGCGAAATTCCTCACCGAGCCGTTGTCACCCCGTAAAAAGCGCCGCACATCGTCCCGGAACTTTCCGTTCCATTCTTTCCAGCTGTCGCCGATGAAGCTGCCGACCTGATAGAGTCCTGACGCGTCCCATGCCTCGGCGATGAGCTTGATTCCCGCCAGCACCGGGTCGGAATCGATATCCCAGAGAATCGGCGGATTCGCCATGGGACATCCGTTTTCGTCCCGTGACAGGATTGATGCCAGGTCGAAACGGAATCCGTCCACGTGCATTACTTCAACCCAGTAGTGGAGGCAGTCGAGGATCATCCTCCTGACGATGGGGTTGTTTGCGTTGAGGGTGTTGCCGGTGCCGGTATAATCCGCATAGCTGGCCCCGCCGTCGCCGAGCATGTAATAAATCCTGTTGTCAAGCCCCTTGAAAGAGAGTGTCGGGCCGTGCTGGTTACCTTCGGCGGTGTGGTTGAAGACGACATCGAGGATCACCTCGATACCCTCGCGGTGAAGGGCCTTCACCATGTCGCGGAACTCGTCAAGGACGCCGAGCGGGTCCTTCCGGGAGCTGTAGGCGTGATGGGGCGCAAAGAACGAGACGGGGCTGTATCCCCAATAGTTCACCAGTCCTTCGGGACAGTCCTGCCAATCGAATTGAAAGACGGGCAGAAGTTCGAGCGAGGTGACGCCTAATTCCTTCAGGTAGGGGATCTTCTCCATGAGACCGGCAAAGGTGCCGCGTTTCTCCGGAGCGAGACCGGAATTCGGGTGACGGGTGAAACCGCCGACGTGCATTTCATAGATAACGCTTCGCACGAAGGGGCGTTTCAGAGGGATGTCGCCTTCCCAGTCATAGGTGCGCGAATTTGTGACAACGCTCTTCATGGCGGTAGAGATGTTTTCCCCGACTCCGCTCGCCTCGCTCCGGCTGTATCCTGAAGGAACCGCAACGGCTTTGCCGTACGGATCAAGGAGCACTTTCCCGGGATCGTAGCGCAGTCCACGCCGCGGATCGTAAGGGCCGTGGACTCGATACCCGTAGATTTGTCCTGCATTCAGGCCGGGGACGAACACGTGCCAGTAGTTGCATGTCCTGTTCCTGTTCGGGTCGAGGGCTATGACGCGGGACGGCTGCGTGGCGTCAACGCCGTCAAACAGCAGCAGTTCAACGAGAGTGCCGTTCCTGGAGAATACGCTGAAGTTCACCCCGTCGCGGAGGACGGTTGCTCCGAGGGGGTGGCTCTTGCCGTATCTCATATCATGCGGTTCGATCCGGTCGAATACCCGCGAACGGCCGGGATCTGGTGATTCTCCGCCAAGTTCCCGCACGGTTTGAGATTCACTGTTTGATACCTTGCGCATGTTCGCCATTCAATTCACCGGTTGCAGATTCCAAATCTTAGCGCAGTATTCCCTTATGGAACGGTCTGAAGAGAATTTCCCCATCCGCGCAACGTTCAGGATCGACATTCGCGTCCATGACTCCTCGTCGCGGAATGCTGCCGTGACACGGTCCTGACAGTCGATGTACGACTGGTAGTCCGCGAAGAGCAGGTAGTCGTCGCGTTGCAGCAGGGATTCCACGAGCGGGGCGAAAAGTCTCGTGTCACCATGGGAGAAATGCCCGGAAGCGATCAGGTCGACCGCCTCACGGAGGGAACTGTTGGATTCATAGTATCTCCGGGGGGTATATCCGTTCGTCTTCAGATCACGTACCTCCTCGGATTTGAGGCCGAAGAGGAAAAAGTTCCCGGCGCCTACCTCTTCGCATATTTCTATATTTGCCCCGTCCAGGGTGCCGATGGTAAGAGCCCCGTTCAGGGAGAACTTCATATTGCCCGTGCCGGATGCCTCCTTTCCGGCCAGAGAGATCTGTTCCGAAAGGTCCGCAGCCGGATAGATTATCTGGCCTGTCTTCACGTTGAAGTCCGGAAGAAACACGACCTTGAGACGGCCACGGATATCCGAATCATTATTTACTACCTCGGCTATGGAGGTGATCAGTTTGATGATCAGCTTCGCCATCATATACCCGGGAGCGGCCTTGCCGCCGAAGACGAATGTTCGGGGGACGCATTCGCACACGGGATTCCTCTTGAGTCTCGCATACAGGGTGATGATATGGAGGGCATTCAGATGCTGTCGCTTGTATTCATGGATACGTTTCACCTGTACGTCGAAAAGTGAATCGGTGTCGACGATAACCCCGGTGCGATGTGCGATAAGGGCTGCCAGTTCGTTCTTGTTGCAACTCTTGATACGACGCCATTCACTGCGGAACGCCGAGTCGTCGGCAAAAGGCTCGAGCCTCTTCAGCTCATTCAGTTCCCGGATCCAGGCATCGCCTATCGCGGCTGAGATGAGATCACTGAGCAGCGGATTGCTCAGTGCCAGCCAGCGCCGGGGAGTTACTCCATTCGTGACATTATGGAACCGCTCGGGGGAAAGCTCGTAAAAATCGCGGAGCACCTCCTGTTTGAGAAGCCGCGAGTGAAGTTCCGCTACCCCGTTGACGGCGTGGCTCCCCACGCAGGCGAGATGTGCCATGCGTACGTATCTTTCCCCGGTCTCGTCGATGATGGACAGTCGGGAGAGCCGAGGTCCATCATCGGGAAATGCGGATTTCACTTCGTCGAGGAAACGCTGGTTGATTTCGTAAATAATCTCCAGATGGCGGGGCAGTATTTGCCCGAAAAGCTCCAGCGGCCATTTCTCCAGCGCCTCGGGAAGAAGGGTGTGATTGGTATAGCTGAAAGTATTGTTGGTTATTTCCCATGCCTCCTCCCAGCCATACGTGTGTTCGTCAACCAGCAGTCTCATCAACTCCGCGATGGCAATCGCCGAATGGGTATCGTTCATCTGGGCGGAGAACATTTCCGCAAAATGGGAGAGGGGTAAGCACACCATGCCGCTGAAGCGGATCATGTCCTGCAGGGAGCAGGTAACGAAAAAATATTGCTGCATGAGACGAAGTTTTTTTCCGATGGAGGTTTCGTCATTGGGGTAGAGCACCTTGGTGAGTGTCTCCGATTTCACCTTCTCCTCAACAGCTGCGTAATAGTCGCCGACGTTGAAATCCTGGAAGTCGAAGGAATCCACGGCTTCGGCCGACCAGAGGCGGAGGGTGTTGCACATGTCTCCGTTGTACCCGAGGATGGGCGTGTCGTAGGGTACTCCACGGACAACACCCCCGGGAATCCACCGGACGCGCAACCTCCCTTCTTCGTCATGGTACTGTTCCGTATACCCGCCGAGCTTCACTTCCCGCGCCAGTTCGGGGCGCCTGATTTCCCAGGGGTTTCCCGGTCCGAGCCACTTGTCGGTGATCTCCACCTGCCATCCGTCCCTGATTTCCTGGTCGAAGATGCCGAATTCGTATCGGATTCCGTACCCCATGGCGGGAACGCCCACCGTGGTGAGAGAATCGAGAAAACATGACGCCAGGCGACCGAGTCCTCCGTTGCCGAGTCCGGGCTCTTCCTCCTGGTCGATGAGTTCCTCAAGGGAGAAGCCTATCTGTGCCAGTGCCTGCTTGGTTTGCGGGTAGATGCCGAGATTCAGGAGGTTATTTCCTAGATGGGGGCCCGGAAGAAACTCCGCGGAAAGGTAGCATACCACTTTGAGAGGCCTCTTTCTGCTTATGTCGCGCATCTTCTCCAGGCCGTCTATCCAGCGGTCAAGGAGTCTGTCCCGAACCGTATAGGCAAGTGCCAGGTAGAGATCGTTGCGGGAGGCGAGGGCTGGAATCCGGCCACGCGCATAGTAGAGATTGTCGAGAAAGGCCTGGGAAATTGCATCGGCCGAAGACCCTGTCCGGATATCATCAAGCGTTGTCACGTTGCACGCTCCTCTAACAAGATTGGAAGAAAAGGGATTCTCACGTTTCGTTATCCCGGATGCGCCGGTGAAAAACGGCGCACCTGAACAACTATAGTAAGGGAAAAAGGATAGCAGTCAATAGAGAGCGAGTAAAGGAGGGTTTTGTACAATTAATGAAAACGTGCGCTAGAAATTAATGAGATTCCTTGCTAGTATGTTTTGCGTAGTCACTTCTCGGGAAAGTCAGCCGGTATTCCCTGTCCTCGCGAACCGGGTGTCGGAATATGTCCCTGCTGATCGATGGAGCATGAAATGCCTTGGACGCAGATCTATTCTCCCGTAGCCGATAGTAGTGCCCTTTCAGCCCTTATTGCCGCGCTCCCTCTTGCGGTGATATTTGTCTGCCTTGCGATTCTCAAGATGAAGGCGCACCTGGCCGGTCTTCTCGCCCTCGTTTCTGCGCTCTTTGTCGCCGTAGCCATCTGGGGCATACCGGCCCGACTGGCCGGTATCGCCGCGCTGCAGGGGGCGGCTTTCGGGCTCTTTCCCGTGAGCTACATCGTTGCCGCAACAATCCTTCTCTACAACATAACGGTGCAATCAGGACGCTTCGAGGTACTCCGTGCTTCCCTTGCGGGACTGACCCCTGACCGAAGACTCCAGGCTCTGCTTATCGCCTTCTGTTTCGGCGCCTTCATCGAGGGGTCCGCCGGCTTCGGCACACCGGTCGCAATCGCCGGAGCCACCCTGGTAGGCCTCGGTTTCCGACCCTTCTACGCAGCCGGCGTCTGTCTCATAGCGAACACGGCGCCGGTCGCCTTCGGCGCTATCGGTATCCCCCTTGTGTCCCTGGCGGGGGTGATGGGGTATGACGACGCCGGCCTCATGAAGCTTTCCACCATGGTGGGCCGCCAGCTTCCCTTTATCTCGGTCTTTATCCCCGGTTACATTGTCTTCATCATGTCCGGCTGGAAGGGGACGCGTGAGGTGTTCCCGGCAGTTCTCGTCTGCGGTGCGACCTTTGCCGTTTGCCAGTGGGCGACAGCCAGCTACCTTGGGCCGTATCTACCTGATATCATTGCATCACTTGCCTCCATAGTTGCGCTGGTTTCGCTGCTCCGCGTCTGGCGTCCGAAAAGCGTCTGGTCGTTCGACCATGAATCGCACATACGGACGGAGGAGCAAAAAAACTATTCGAAAAGTGAGATTGCTCTCGCCTGGTCTCCCTATGTTGCCCTTACTCTCATGGTCCTTATCTGGGGACTCCCGGCTGTCAAGGGCTGGCTCGACCTCACGTCACTGGGTATTCCCGTACCTTTGCTTCACAACGGGATACTGAAATCCGCTGTCGGGGTTGCGGGGGGCGGCGTGCATGGTGCGACGATTCCTATTCCCGCTGTATTCAGGCTGAATCTTCTCTCTGCGCCGGGAACCGCCATTTTGATTGCAGCTATTATTTCCGCCTGCATTTGCGGAACCGGCGCTGCCGGCTTTTTCCGTGCCCTCGCCAAGACCCTGCGTGACCTGCGGTTTCCTTTTCTCACCATTTCAGCGGTACTTGCCCTGGCGTATGTTATGAATGCGGCCGGAATGACTGCCAGCCTCGGCCTTGTATTTACCAGGACAGGAATTTTCTTTCCGTTTCTCGCCCCCTTCCTCGGCTGGCTCGGGGTGTTTCTGACCGGATCGGACACTTCCAGTAATGTCCTGTTCGGAGGGATGCAGAAGGTGGCCGCGGAGCAGTTGGGAATAAATCCTCTGCTGACCGGCGCCGCAAACTCCAGCGGAGGAGTGATGGGGAAGATGATCTCTCCCCAGTCCATAGCGGTCGCAACCGCCGCCACCGGGCTCGTGGGTGAGGAGGGGAACCTGTTTCTCTTCACGTTGCGTCACTCCCTTTTCCTTACGGCCCTTATCGGCGTGCTCGTCTTCCTCCAGGCATATTTTTTCCCCTGGATGATTCCGTAGTGGTCTGAACCCCGGGTTTTCTTTCCTTGTTGCGGATGGACACCTGCAGATGTGGTGATATGCTTAGGCTAATGGCACATTATGCAAAGAGGGGGGGCGAGAATATGCTGGTACGGGTAATTTACAGGGATCAGACAGCCGGAGTGGTTGAGAATCATCTTCTGGCCGGTCTCATAAGGAAGGGCAGGATAGTGGCATACCACAGCGAAGACAGGTGGGTCTCCGTTGAGAAGGAAACTTTTGCGGGTGATCTCTCTCTATCCGCAACAAGGGGACTTTTCGTGGGACAAGACAGGTGCAATACCAATTGAATTATTGTACGTCAAATGATTATTCCTCATATTTCCCGGCAAGAGTACGACACGCGGTTTTTCCTCCTTTTATTTCCTTTTTAATTCCAGCACGACTACGCTCAATGAGTCAAAAGTATCCCGGCTCTATCAATTAGTTGTATAATGCAATTAAAAATGATAGCATCTCCGATGGAGGAAGAATGAAATCCATTCGAGAAAGTCTTCAGGTTTTTGTGCGTCGTTTCGGACTTCTTTACGCGTACTCCTGCGAGGCCTGCTGCGGAGAGCAGGTCTCTCTGGTTCAAAGCCATATTCTCTTTGAAATACGGAGAATGGGAAGCCCTTCCATGCAACGGGTGGCGGAAGAATTGGGGGTTGATGTGACTACGTTCAGCCGTCAGGTCAAGGCTCTGGCGGAAAAAGGGTTGATTGTCCGGCGACTTTCTCCCGCAGACCGCCGGGTATGCCTTCTTGATCTCTCTGCTGAGGGAATGATGGTGCTCGAAAGGATCGACATTCATATGAACGAAAAAGTGGAGCGAATCTTTTCGCCCATGACGACCTTTGAACGGGATTGTGTGTCCCGTTCCCTCGATCTTCTTGCCGGGATTATGGTGAACATGGTTGAGAGCGTGCCGAAAAAAATGCAACAAGCAACCAAAAAAGGATGCGGATGTGAGTAAGGAAACGAATGAATCGGAGAATCCGGAGAGCAGAGCAGGCGCACTACCGTCCTGTTGCTGCTCTTCCGCGGCGTCTCCCGTGGATAAACCTCCTTGTTGCGGCCCTCCCGCCACGGTCGGTGGAAGAGAGATCGATGAAACGGTTCCCGGCTTCCGCGGGTGGCTTTCCACGGCTTCGGGCAGGGTTCC
>CAYSPF010000039.1:0-5658 GCA_964432775.1 uncultured Geobacter sp. | reverse complement strand
GAACTTGTCGGGAGGATTGATAAGAGCGGTCTGCCACGGCTGGTCGAGCACCGGCGACTGCTGCTGCCGATCCTCGGCGCTACGGGGGTTGCGGGCCACGAGGTTGAGGCCCGTACCGGGTTCCAGGTTCGTTACGCCACCATCCGGGCGGAGGACCTTCCCGAGTATCTGGATAACGGCATGGTGACGACAGCTGCAATGAGGGAGTTGAGCTTCACCTTCCGGGAACGTCTCGTGCTTGTTCCGGTGGAACTGGTACTGTCTTTGAAAAAAATTGCCTTGGTCAGCGCGTTGCTTTTTCTCCTCCCGGTCCTGCTGGGTGACCCCATGGCCGGAACCAGAGCCGTGATTGCCTTTCTCAGTGCAGCCTTGAGCGGAATTGTTATAACGCCGCTTCTCCTGCCCTGGCTTCCCGGCCGCAGTTTCTCCGTAAAAGGCGCCGTGGTTGGCCTTGTCATGGTTTTTGTCTGGTATCTGTCAGCAGATGCCCGTGGCATTACCGCCTCTGCAACGGCGGCGGCATTCTGCGCCGTTCCGGCGGTCAGCGCCTTTTTTGCGCTTAATTTCACCGGCTGCACGCCGTTCACTTCACGTTCCGGAGTGAAAAAAGAGATGCGTATTGCTCTTCCGATTATGGGTTGTGCCGCGCTTCTGGGCGTAGGTCTGCTGCTTTCGGGATTGATTCCGTGGTAAACGAGGGAATGGAATGAAAGGATTCAGATATCTGGAAAATGTGACTACCCTGCGGTTGTTCCGGGAAATCTGTACCGGATGCGGCAGGTGCGTCGATGTTTGTCCGCATCAGGTTTTTGAACTTGCCGACGCAACTGCTCGTGTCGTGGACATGGATGCCTGTATCGAGTGCGGCGCATGCCGAACGAACTGTCCGTATGCTGCGATCCAGGTTGATGCGGGTGTCGGATGCGCCTCGGGATTGCTGCATGAATGGCTGAGAGACAGGAAGCTTGCCGGGTCCGGCGGAAGCTGCTGTTCGTGATTCTCTATGTCCTTATCAAAGACTGAGTTTCTAATGAAATTAAGGTCGGATGATTTTCAGCTTTTCGACTTCACCGGATATCGCCTCGGCTCGGAAAGGTATTTAGGATTCTTTCCGATAATCTCCACTACCGGTCCGTCTTCCACCAATTCCAATTCACCACTGTCCTGATCTTCGTAGGCACTTTCGCCGACTGCCCAGTCATAGAGTTTCTTTGAATCCACGAGTACCGGTCTGTCCGGGAACATGAAGATACGGTTCTGCATATTTTCATCATAGACACCCACGCAGCCGTGGGATGCGGGACGACCCGGCAGGTCCCGGGCATGGATCCAGTAGGCGACATTGTCCGCGCCCACATGAAAACGGATGGCGTAATCCATGGGGTATTGCGCCGACTGGTCTTCCACCTTGTAGAGGGAAGAGGTGTGATTCTTGTGACGCGCGTCGGCGTGGAACACGCCTGTGGGGGTTTCGTACCCATCCTTTCCCGTGGCGGCGGGTATGGAGAACTTCAGGACGCCGAATTCGTAGGCGCCGAGCCACTGCTCCTCCATGTCTATCAGGATGTATTTGTCGTGTTGCCGCGCCGGCTCATAGGTCCGGGGAAGGGGAGAATAATCCCTGATATCATTCATATTCTTCGGAGACTTGATGGTCATGCCCGGATAGACATGCCGTCGATCGATGCGGTTGAAACGTGCAACATATACCCAGTCGTCTCCGTAGAGCGTCTCCAGCGTATCCTGCGGATGTATGAAAACCGGCTCCCAGGCAATTGCTCGCGTACTTGGATAATCAACCCGGCTAAGGTCTTCTTTTGCCTTGTCCTGAGGGGATGCGGAAGGGAGGTCCGTGGCAATTGGATCATGGACAACGATGGCCGTGATGAGAATGGCCGGCAGAAGAAACTTGAGTATGTGCATCATTGGTGTAGGCCTCGGAAAACTCCCTGAATTCAAGACTGGATTCACATCAACAGGAAAAGGGGCCTCAGCCCCTTTTCATCTATCCGTAACATTTTTTTCCGTTCGGGTCAAGGAAAGAGATGCTCTTTCATTAAACGGATGAAGTATCCAGGTATGCTGGTATACTGATTTATTAGTGGAATAAACGGCACAAGCGAATGAACCGGGGTAGCATCCCGGGGAGGAGACAGGATAGTCACTCGTTGAATCACGGGTTCAACAACGGGGAGAAAACGATGAGCGAAACCGGTAAAAAAAGAAACGGAAACGAAAAGATACGAAGCCTCGATATGCTGGATAAGAGCACCTTGCCCCCTGACGGGGGCACCCGATTCAACCGGCTGATATTCGCCAGGAGCCCCTATCTGTTGCAGCACGCGGAAAACCCCGTCGACTGGTATCCATGGGGTGAGGAGGCGTTTGCCAAGGCACGGCGTGACGATAAGCCGATATTTCTTTCCATCGGTTATGCAACCTGCCACTGGTGCCACGTCATGGAGAGGGAGTCTTTCGAGGATCCGGATGTGGCCGCCGTCCTTAACGACAAATTCGTTGCCGTCAAGGTCGACCGCGAGGAGCGTCCCGACATCGACGATCAGTACATGACGGTCGCCCAGATGATAACCGGAGGCGGCGGTTGGCCCCTCACAATTCTCATGACCGCGGAGAAACAGCCTTTCTTCGCCGCCACCTACCTGCCGAAGACCGAAAAGAATGGCATGCCGGGTATTATCGATGTTCTGAACAAGATAGACGAGTTCTGGCGCACAAATCGTCCCGCCGTGCTTGAGAACTGCACACAGGTAGTGAATGGGCTCGCCCTGGCCGCTGTCCCGTCTGCCGGATCACTGCAGGGAAGTTCGGTTGCCGACGGTGTCTTTCGAGCCTTGAAGATGTCCTATGACGGTGTCTGGGGGGGCTTCGGCGAGGCCCCGAAATTTCCGTTTTCCATCAATCTATCTTTTCTCATCAGGTACTGGAAGAGGACAGGAGCGACAGTAGCGCGCGACATGGCGGAGTATACCCTGACCATGATCCGTCAAGGGGGCATTTTCGACCAGGTCGGCTTTGGCCTGCACCGCTATTCCGTGGATTCCAGGTGGCTCGTCCCCCATTTCGAAAAGATGCTCTATGATCAGGCCATGATGGCGCATGCCTGCCTTGACGCCTTTCAGGCAACGGGGGATGCCCGATACGCGGCAATGGCGGAAGAAATTTTCAGCTACGTTTTGAACGGGATGACCTCAGCAGAGGGCGGTTTCTATTCGGCATGGGATGCGGACACAAACGGGTCGGAGGGTGAGTTCTACACCTGGACACCCGAGGAGATGGGAAGCGTCCTCGGTGAAGAAGACGGCACCTTGGCGTGCCGCCTTTTCCAAGTAACAAAGGAAGGCAATTTCGAAGGTCGCACTATTCTTACCCAGGGATCATCGTTGGAAGATTTCGCCGACAAGGAAGGGGTTTCCCTCGCCATACTTCATGCAAAGCTTGATGTGTGGCGAAAGAAGCTGCTTGCGGTGAGGGAAGAAAGGCCCCACCCCCTGAGAGACGAGAAGATCCTGACTGCCTGGAACGGTCTGATGATTTCCTCCTTCGCGAAGGGGTACGCGGTCACCGGCGACGTCCGTTACCGGGTGGCTGCCGATGCCGCGCTGTTGTTTGTCCGGAACAATCTTACGAGGCAAGATGGCCG
This sequence comes from uncultured Geobacter sp., assembly GCA_964432775.1. Taxonomy (GTDB): domain Bacteria; phylum Desulfobacterota; class Desulfuromonadia; order Geobacterales; family Geobacteraceae; genus RPRC01. Next base: position 1,997 of record CAYSPF010000039.1, on the reverse strand, counting down.
CCTGCTTCGAGGCTGGTACCAGGGAGAGGCGTTTGTTCCCGCTTTTCTCGAAGATTACGCCTTTCTGGTCTGGGGACTGATTGAACTCTACGAGGCTACTCTCGAACCGGGATACCTGGATGATGCGCGTAGCAGTTCCCTGGAGATGATCCGCCTCTTCAGCGACGGAGATACCTATGGTCTGTTCGATACCGCGTCGGATGCCGAAAATATACTGGTGCGGAAGAAAGGGTGGCATGACGGCGTAATCCCGTCCGGTAACGCCGTAGCGGCCATGAACCTTATTCGACTGGGAAAGATTGCTCACGACACGAGATGTCTCGAAGAAGGGAAGGGGATACTACGGGCTTTCATGGGGAGTGTTACGCAGCAGCCCATGGTCGGTCTCCATTTCCTTGCAGCCCTCGACTACCTGAGCGGTGAGGAGACGGAGATCACCTTTTCGGGACGAGCCGATTCACCGGAGGCAGCGGAGATGCTCCGCGCGGTTCGCAGGCGTTTTATCCCCGGCCTGGTGCTCCGCTGGTCACGGGGTGACAGTGGAAGCCCCAAAGTGGAAGGGACGAATGAGACCACCGTTCAAGTCTGCGCCGCCGGCGCCTGTCGGCTGCCGGTCACCAGTGCGAGGGAACTGGAGGCGCTGCTGGACGAAATTGTCTGAAATCAATACCATTTTTCCCCGAGCTGTGATACATACCCCTGAAGCATGGGCCAAGGGGTATGTATGACGGAGAAAAAGCACATAGCACGGGCCGCCGGTGTCCTGGGAGCCGCCACCATCCTGTCACGCATCATGGGGATGGTGCGCGACATGGTGCAATCGCGCCTGTTCGGCGCCGGGTATGCCACCGACGCCTTTATTGCCGCCTTCCAGATCCCCAACATGCTGCGCCGTTTTTTCGCCGAGGGCGCGCTTACCTCGGCGTTCGTCCCGACCTTTTCCGAATGGTTTACACGGAAGGGGGAGGCCGAGGCCCGGGATCTGGCCAATATCTGTTTTTCCCTCCTGACGGTCGTCATGTCGGTTGTCACCCTTCTCGGTGTCGTGTTCTCGCCCGTCATCGTCTCCCTGATGTTCCCCGGTTTTCGGGCCGAACCGAACAAGCTGGAGTTGACGATCTTCCTCAACCGGCTGATGTTTCCCTATATCTTTTTCATCAGCCTGGTGGCTCTCTGCATGGGGATTCTGAACACGGTGCGCCACTTCTTCACCCCGGCAATCTCCACCGTATTTCTGAATCTTTCCATGATTCTCTGCGCCGTTCTGCTGCACGGTTGGTTTTCCGTTCCCATAACGGCCCTTGCCGTCGGAGTGCTTCTGGGAGGATTGCTCCAACTGCTCCTGCAGCTGCCGGTCCTCTACCGCAAAGGGTTTCCCATCCGGCCCCGCTTCGTCCCGCGACATCCGGCCGTCAAGAGAATGGCTCTTCTCATGGGACCGTCCATATTCGGCGTCGGGGTCTACTACCTGAACATCACGGTCGGCGCCATACTGGCCTCGTTTCTTCCCCAGGGAAGCGTCTCCTACCTCTACTACGCCCAGCGTCTGTTCGAGTTCCCCCTGGGAATCTTCACTGTTTCCATCGCCCAGGCTGTCCTCCCTTCCATGAGCCGTCAGGCGGCGGCAGATGACATGGAGGGGCTGAAGGATTCCCTGACATTCGGCGTGCGATTGACCCTGTTCATCACAATCCCGGCCATGGCCGGGTTGCTGGTCTGTTCGACTCCAATCTTCAGCCTCCTCTTCATGGGTGGGGCTTTCGACTACGGGAAGGCGGCGAAGTCGGCCGAGGCCCTGTTTTACTATTCATTCGGATTGTCGTTTGTTGCGCTCGTACGGGTACTGGTGCCAGCTTTTTTCGCCCTGAAGGATACCAGAACCCCGGTGATAACCGCCTTTATCGCCTTCCTGCTCAACGTGGGCTTCAGCCTGGTTCTCATGGGCCCGCTCCTCCACGGGGGACTGGCCCTGGCGACCACCCTTTCCGCCATCTGCA
>CAYSPF010000038.1:10692-16571 GCA_964432775.1 uncultured Geobacter sp. | reverse complement strand
TTAGCTCCTCCTTGAACATGCTATTGATAAGTATCCGCTTTACGTGGACTGTTACACAACAGCCCCCATCCTCGTACCGAAGATGGGGGCTGTTGTCGGAAATTTCTTCGGCATCCCGGCTATCCGCTTCCACGGACCCATGGGCTTTGCGTCGCCGGGTTGCCCCGGGTTTGCTCTTGTCGGAAATTGATTTTCCGTTACTTTTAAGGAGTGTGGAACACCTTAATGATCGTTTTTGTTAATGTCAACAATTTTAATGTTATATATTTTAACCACCGGTCTTTAATTCCATGGCTTCCCTTCACAGCGCGAATTGGCCTCTTCTCCTTCCGGCGCCGGAGAGAATCCCGCGCCCTTTTTTGTATTCCTTCCCCCTGCCCCTCCGTCATCTCCCTCCCCTTGCGGTCACCCCAGGAAAATGGGCCAGATACCATCACGCGGGATTATTGAGGATGATATCGGGACAAACTCCGCATTTATGGTACTTTTATTGTGAGATTATGCCAGCAGTGTCCGGCTGGAAAATTGCAGAATTCGGTCTTTGGGCTGAAACCTCATTTTTGCACCCTCCCCCAACCCCTCCCGCCCCCCTTGTGGGAGAGGGCCGGGGAGAGGGGGAATTCACGGCTACATACCTACGCGGATCAACATACGCGGGAGACGCGGCATGGAAAGAGTTCTTGTCGTTGAAGACGACCGGTTTTTCCGGGAGATGTACTGCAACCTGCTGAGCGGAGAGGGGTACGAGGTCCATACGGCTGCGTCCGTCCCTGAAGCGCTGGAATGCCTCGCGAAATCGGAGTTCCATCTTATCGTTACCGACCTGGTCATGCCCGGACAGAGCGGCATTGATCTACTGTTTCATGTGAAAAGGAACTACGCGGACATTGACGTTATTATGGTGACAGGCAACACCAACGTGGAATCAGCCATCCAAGCCCTGAAAAACGGCGCGCGCGATTATCTGCTGAAGCCGGTCAACCACGATGAGTTCCGCCATAGCGTGGCCCTCTGCATGGCACAGCGCAGACTCCTGAATGAGAATATCGAGCTGAAAGACCTCTTTGCCCTGGTCAGAACCGCAAAAAACGAATGGGAAAGCACCCTGGACTGCATCCCGGAAATGGTTATTCTCATTGACACCGTCTCCATCGTGAAACGCTGCAACAGGACCTTTGTCGACTACATCGGCAAGGACTTTTCGGAGATTATCGGCAAAAACCTGCGCTCTCTCCTGCGGGAACACGGCCTGCCTGTTGATGATGCCGGGACATCCGTCAGGAAAATCTGCTCTCCGGCGGAGGAGCGGTGGTTCGAGATACGGAAATTCCCCTATGCGGAGAAGGAGAGCCCCATAACGGCCGGGCAGGTGGTGATCATCAGCGATATCACCCAACAGAAGAAGTTTACGGAACAACTGGAGGAAAAGAATCGCGAACTCGAACGCGCGTATGACGCCCTGACCGCCAGCCAGGCACAGGTCGTGCATCAGGAGAAGATGGCAACCATCGGCCAGCTCTCCGCCGGTGTCGCCCACGAAATCAACAATCCCATGGGTTTCATCACGAGCAACCTGAACACCCTCGGCAAATACGTGGGCAAGCTATCCGAATTCGTCCGCCTGCAGCGCACAGCACTCGCCGCCGGAGACGGAACACTCGCCGCCGGTCTGCGGGATAAGGAACGCGCCATCAAGCTCGACTTCATCCTGGAGGATATCGAAAAACTCATCAAAGAGTCCCTTGACGGCGCGGATCGGGTCCGGGAAATCGTGAAGAGCCTGAAGAGCTTTTCCCGGACCGATGACGGGGAAAGGGTTGCTACGGACATAAACAGCTGCATTGAAAGCGCCATTACCATCGCCTGGAATGAGATCAAGTACAAGGCGACTCTGGAGAAAGAGCTGGGCGTCCTCCCTCTCACCCTCTGCTGCCCGAGCCAGTTGAATCAGGTCTTCATGAATCTCCTGATAAACGCGGTACAGGCCATTGAAAAGGAGGGACGAATTACCGTCAGGACGTGGCATGAAGGCCCATGGGTCTGTGCATCCGTATCCGATACGGGGTGCGGAATTCCCGCAGAAACCATACCCAGGATTTTCGAGCCGTTTTTCACGACAAAAGAGGTCGGATCCGGAACCGGGCTCGGCTTGAGTATCAGCTATGAGCTCATCCAGCGCCACGGGGGGGATATCCTGGTAGGCAGCGTGCCGGGAAAAGGCTCCACATTTACGGTACGCCTTCCCGTGGCGGAGGAGAAGACGGCATCCGGGGAAGAAAACGGAGAGTGACGGCATGTCTGAAACGATCCTGTTCGTCGATGATGAAGAAAATGTTCTGAATGCAATTACCCGCGCCTTTTCCGACACGGACCTGCGGCTGGTGACGGCGTCCGACGCTGCCAAGGCCCTTGCCGTTCTCCGCCGGGAACCGGTTTCCGTTCTTGTTGCGGACAACCTGATGCCCGGGATGAAGGGGATGGACCTGCTCAAGACAGCGCGATCCGTTTCCCCCGACACCGTAACGATAATGATGACGGCGTTTGCCGACCTTCCCACGGTGATGGAGGCAATAAACAGGGTAGAGGTGTTCCGCTTCATAGTCAAACCATGGGATAACGATGATCTGATCGCGACGGTCCGTGAAGGAGTGGAGCGTTACCGGGTGGCGCTGTCCCGTCGGCGGGAGGACGATTCCGTCCTGCACGCACTTGCCGAAACCATCGAACTGAAGGATCCCTACACCAGGGGACACTGCGAGCGGGTGGCCCGCTACGCCCTGCTGATGGCGGATGCCTTGCGGCTCCCGGAAGGCGTGAAAAAGGACATCCGCTACGGCAGCTGGCTCCATGACTGCGGGAAGATAGGGATCCCGGAAAGCATCCTGAATGCTACAAGGAAACTGGACGGAGATGAGCTTGCAATGATTCGCCTCCACCCCGACTGGGGCGCGGAAGTGGCGCGAAAGGCCTGCATGTCGCCGACCGTCGTCAACATCATTCGCTACCACCACGAGCACTTCGACGGAGGCGGCTATCCATCCCGCGTCTCGGGAAGTGACATCCCCGTGGAGGCCAGGATCGTGGCAATAGCGGACACCTACGATGCGCTCACGACGGAGCGGCCTTACAGCACCGCGCACCCTAATGAAAGTGCCAGGGAGATTCTACGAAGCCTCCGGGGAAAAAGGCTGGACCCCGAGATTACGGAAATATTTCTGGGGCTCGTGGCGAGCGGCCGGACAGACGTCTTTCCCGGCGCGAACGATAACGAGAACGCGAGTCGCGTCGAGGCGACAGAGTGATAGAACGATGTCCGCATCGCACAAGCAGAATCCCGACGGGAGGAAAAATGACAAGCCGTATCTTGCTGGTTGATGATGAACCTAATATCATATCGTCTCTGCAGAGGGTGCTTCTGGAAGAACCGTACGAGATCTTTTCCGCGGGAAGCGCCGAGGAAGGAATGAAGCTTCTGGAGACAATCCCCTTCAAGGTCGTCATCTCCGACGAACGAATGCCGGGAATGGGCGGCGCCGAATTCCTGTCCATCATCAGAAACAGCCATCCGGAGACTGTCCGCATCCTGCTGACCGGGTATGCAAGCCTGGAAGCCGCCATGGAGGCGGTCAACGGAGGCGAGATCTACCGCTTCTTCATGAAACCATGGGACGATCTGCAACTGATCCTGGCAATCCGGTCCGCGGTAGAGAGGTATGACCTGGAGGTAGAGAACCGACGGCTGCTGGCAATCGTGCGCAGACAGTATCGCGAACTCAAGGCAATAGAAGAAAGGTTCCCCGGCATTACCGGCATCCAGCGGGATAAGGACGGCTCAATCACCCTGCCGGAGATGTCCGACGAGGAGATGGAGCAGATTCGGAAGCAGTGTGGATGATCGCGGCATAGCTGCCGGTGAAGCTGACGGCAACCCGCTCCCCCCGCATGATCATGACTTTCAGGCTGATTTTCCCTCGACCCCGGGCATGGAGAGCCCCGATGAATCGCGCGTACCCGTCATCTCCGGGAAGTGCGCAGCGAGCCTCCCAGCCTTCCGTCACCGGCAGGGAATAGGTGACGTCGCTCTCGTGGATCATCACATCGCCCCGCATCCCCTCCTCCCTCAGCTTCAGGTGGAGAAGCCCCCACCCCGCAAGCACCAGCAACGCATAGAGACTCCCGCCGAAGGCGGTTCCCTTGTCGTTCACGTTAGGCGCCAAAGGCGCGCGGAGTGTCAGGGACGTTCCGTTGAAAGCGGCGACACGTATCCCCATCTCCCGCGTGATGGGAATCTGTGTATGGAAGACTTCTTCCAGGTATTTTTCGGGAGATTCGATATCCATGGCTTGGAGAAGAAGAGTATCCTTCCGGTTTTCGAGGAATTCCAGACGGTGACACCATAATCCGATTACCGGGAAAAAGCAATCCGGTCGCGCTGAAGAGAACTTTTTGACACTCCCCTTCAAATGGGCTATGTTCCGGAGGAAAGATGCTGAAAAACTCACTCCGGCTTTCCGAGGAGATGGCCCCATGAAGCTGCGTACCATACCGGCCGCTGCACTCTTTTTTCTGCTGTTTGTCTCTCCTGCTTCCTTTTCCGGCGCGGAGCAGAAGCCGGAACCGTTGCCGAAGGGCTTTGTCTACGTGGATGAAACGGTTCCCGATGTAGTGACCGACATGCGCTATGCGACGACCCACAACTTTGTCGGGGACCGGATCGACGGGTACCTGCAACCGCGACCGATACTGACACGACAGGCTGCCGTCCCACTGCAAAAGGCCCAGGAGGAACTGCGGCCCTTCGGGCTCGGCCTGAAGCTGTTCGACGCCTACCGGCCGCAGCGGGCCGTGGACCACTTTGTCCGCTGGGCAAAGGACGTTACGGATACCCGGATGAAGGCAGAGTTTTACCCCGGCGTACAGAAGGAAAACCTCTTCCGCGACGACTACATCGCCGCCAGGTCGGGCCACAGCCGCGGCAGCACGGTTGATGTAACCATCGTACCGCTTGGCGACGCGTCTGCACGGGAACTGGACATGGGGACCGGCTTTGATTTCTTCGGGCCGGAGTCGTGGCCGGGACGCCGCGACATCTCCCCGGACCAACGGGCTCACCGGATGCTGCTGCAAATCCTCATGAAGAAATGCGGCTTTATACCGTATCCCAAGGAATGGTGGCACTTTACCCTGAAAAACGAGCCGTTCCCTGACACCTACTTCGACTTTCCCGTCCGCTGACACTACAGGAGTTCATACCATGACGGCTTCTACCCTGCTCTACTTCCTCGGCGCGTCCGTCGCGCTGACGATCGCGCCCGGTCCGGACAACACCTTCATCGTGGCCCAGGGCATCTCACGGGGACAAAAGGACGCCATCGTTACCGCTCTCGGCATGTGCTGCGGAGTAAGCGTCCACACCACGGCTGCCGCCCTCGGCATCTCCGCGCTCCTCTACTCGTCCGCGACCGCTTTCCAGATCCTGAAATACGCCGGCGCCGCCTACCTGCTCTTCCTGGCATACAAGGCCGTGAAGGAGCATACTATCCTCCTTCCGGAAGGAGCAAAGGGCGTTCGGAGTTCCTGGGTGCTTTTCCGGCGCGGCTTTCTCATGAATGTGATCAATCCGAAGGTGGCAATCTTCTTTCTTGCCTTTCTTCCCCAGTTCGTCTCACCCCGGTCCGAGGGGGCGGCCGCGCAGATGTTCCTTCTGGGGCTTCTCTTCATGGCCCAGGCGGTTGTCGTCTTCAGCGGTATCGGATTCCTCTCCGGAAGCATCGGAGACAGTATCCGGAGGAGGCCGCGCATGGCCCGCTGGTTCGGCTGGCTGACCGCCGGAGTCTTTGCCTCCCTCGGGATACGGCTGGCATTGGCGGATAGGTGAG
>CAYSPF010000038.1:0-10592 GCA_964432775.1 uncultured Geobacter sp. | reverse complement strand
CCCTGCATGGTGACCCTATGAGAACTGAGACCATCGGACCATACAAACGCGTGATACTCCTGCCCGGGGAGTTCTTCGTATCGTCGAAACCCATCGTGATTTCGACCCTCCTCGGCTCATGTGTAGCCGCATGCCTCTATGATCCCCAGCAGAAGATCATCGGGATGAATCACTTCCTGATAAGCGGGAAAGGTCCGTTGCCGGCGACCCCGATCTGTCTTTCCGAAGTGGGGCGCTACGGGATCCACGCAATGGAGTTGCTTATCAATGAAATGATGAATCAGGGCGCGCGGCGAGACAACCTCCGGGCTAAGGTCTTCGGTGGAAGCGCTCTCAGCGGCACGCACCAGCGTTCGGTGTACCGTGTCGGGGAGAATAACAGCCGGTTTGTCATCGAATTCCTGACCCTGGAAAACATACCCATCGAGGCCACGGATCTGGGAGGGACGCACGGGAGGGTGCTGCATTTCTGCCATGGGGATTATTCGGTATATGTACGGAAGATACGGTCCGACCACCACGATCATCTTGCCAAGCGGGATCGGCAGTGCTGGATTGATGCACTGAGAAGGCAGGATAGCGGGGAGTCTTCGGTTGAGCTTTGGGAATAACCTGAAGATCTGCCGGGTCCGGATCTCCATCCATACCTGCGTCTCCACGCAGTACCTTCCGCTATCATTGACCGTGAGATGAAGAGGATGCGGCTATCCGCTCATCACATGAAATCAGAATAGAGTCTTTTCACACACTCCGGACAGATGCCATGGGTAAACCGGGTCTCTGTCCTGTTGCTGATATATCTCTCTATCTCCATCCAACTACCTTGTTTTTTCGGGTCAGCGCCCTCAAGTCTTATTTTCTTGCAATTTGAACAGATAGGCAGAATATCTTCCAGTTTTTTAATGTGAGAGACGGCGTTCTCAAGTTCATCGATTTTCATTTTGAGCAATTTCTCATGACGCTCAAGAGACATAACCATGGAGTTAAAAGCTTCAGAGAAATCACCCATGAAGTCAACACGTTGCTCATAATCTCCCTTGGCCACCTGTGTTGCCTGCCAGGTGAGGTGAAGCAGGCGCGAATGCAATTCCTTGAATGGCGATGCAAGGAAATTCCTGGCTTGTATCTTTATGTCGTGCAACTCACCGCGCGATAAAGGCATGATAAAGTCGTGAATCTCCCGGGTGAAATCGATAAGCTGATTCAATCTTTCCCCAAGTTTCCGTTCACTTTCATCATCCGGCTTTTCCATGTCAATCTTCTCGGGAATTGTGCCCTGCAAGAGTGCGGTGAGCTTCTCAATGGCCTCCCCGATCATTTTTCCTCCTTGACTGCTACGGCATCGAATCGGCACACCCTGTCACCCTTTGCCCAGCAATCAATCTCTTTTACGAAAAAGGGCTTCCCGGTGTATCCCTCCAAGATGCCGGCAATAAACCCTTCATCATAGTGGCAAACCACCTCGTCCGTGAACGGCAGCCCCGAGCAGTCGAGATCTTCGGCAACCGACAGGGTAAATCTCATGGTCTCCAGGTCGGCCTTTTCAATCCGTAGAATTCCGATTGATTGTTCTCTGAGTACTCGCTGCAATTGAGCGACGAATTCATTAAAACCTAACTCCCGATTCAGGAGATTCTCGCAGAATTGAGCCCCGGCATGCTTGCCGGCCTGAATGAGGATATCATTTGCCTTGTCCACACCCAACTCGGCAATCAGCACATCCCGCATAGTGTACTGGAGTAGTCGATACGCCAATACGGGCACGGTTAACCCCAGGTTGGGGCGCCCCTTTTTGATGTCGCCCAGGTCTTTCCAGGCGAATTTATTGTAGTCCCGTTCTTCCTTGAACATGATGTGTTATTCTCCCTTGGTATACGTCATGGCGCCCATTTCCGGCAAACCACACAATGAGTGCTTATAGCTCGCCGCGCGAGTCCCTTATGCGATGAAATCGCTGCACCGTTCCGGGAATGTAGATGCAGGCATTTCGTGGCAAGCTTAGAAAATATCAGGAAACGGGAGAACGAGTCAACAAACTAACAATGTGCCCGAAGGGATTCCCTTTCTGCCGGCAGGCGGCATCGCGACCGGAGGCATCCCCGCGTAGCCGGTTGTGCCGATGAACCGCGGGCTGTTTGACGTTTACAGAAAAGTGATGTATGGTAACAAAATTCCAACAGCCAACATACCCACATAGCGTGCTTCATCGTGCACCCGCCGGCCCCGCCCCCCGTCACACAATCCGCAAATCCCCCATTCGGAAACCTTGCGAGCAACTGCGTACGGGCGTGTGCTCGTCGGCCGCGGCTTCTGCTACGCCCGGAGGATACTCGTGAAAATCAAGACTACTCATATGGCAATATTTATCGAATTTGTTACCGGTTCGGGGCTCGCGGTACTTTTTCATTGGGTCCTGCACTACAAGGAGGCAGCCTATATCATCTTCGGCGTCGGCATTCTGCTGTCACTGGCCACCTACCTGGTGAGGGAGGAGATGGAAAATACGCGGGAAGGGTTGCTGGATCAGTACAGTAAGGCCCATGAGACCACCTTCGCCATCGCAGGGATTACGGACGCGGACTGCCAGGCAAAGGCCCAAGAGATCATGGCCGGGACCATGAAGACCATCCAGATGCTGCAACAGGGGTACATCCCCCTGGAAGAGAGTGAGTTTTATCTGGAAGGGGCGACGCAGTTGGATCAGGCAACCCGGCAGGTCAGCGCAGTGGATCCCCTCACGGATGGATGGGAAAGCCGAGGGGCGCTACTCAACTTTTACCAGGCCAATCTTCGCGCCCTGCAGAGGGGCGTAAAGGTGACCCGCACCTTCGTCATCAACCATGATGACCTGGCGGACCAGTCCGTGCAGAGGGTTATCCTTTCCCAACTCCGCGACGGGATAGACGTCCGCATCGCCTTTCGCGAAGAATTGCCCGTGAACAGCGGTATCTGCGGTAGGGACACCAACAATTCCTTCGATTTCGCACTCTACGACGACAGGGTGGTTACCGACGTATTCACCCAGCCCGGCAGATACTTCGGCAGGAAGAGCTCCCAGCCCGCCGAGGTGGCCAAATACCTGAGTTTTTATAAGCTGATCGAGCACAGCTCCCATATGGCTGTGCTCATGGACGACCGGGTTGTGCTGGCGTCCGAAACAACGGAAGCGACACCTGACGGCGCCGCTTCCGTGCCGGGTTCTCGCGGAAGCATGCGCTTTCCCCCGTGTATGACAGACTAAAAAAGCCCCGGAGAAACCCGGGGCTTTCTCATTATTACGGAGGCAAGTACACATATCAATGGCAGGGGCCAGGCTTGCCTCGCCCAATCGGGGCGGCCGAGACTATTTACACGCCATATTTCTTTCATTGTATTCCGACAATATTGATCCGAGCTGGATACGTTGAGATTCAGTCATTGACACAAAATTTACACCAATTCCTGCTGCAAGATATTTGTTCCCCCAATCTACTCTTCGCATAATCTTGCACTGTATAGCGGTCTTGTCGCTTAGTTCGTTAAAATAAACGAAAATATCTCGTCCGACTTTATACGATTCGTCTGCGATGAATATGAAGCATCCACTCTTGGAAACATCTAACGTATTCGTCAAATAATCCTCCAGCTTTACATTTAAGCATATTTTGTAACGCTTCGTTTTTCTTATGACACGTGCCTTCAATGTCGCGCATTTTCCCACGAACTCCTCAATGCCATGCACCTGATTGTCTTGCAGAGTTGTCTTGTTAACAACCAGGAAACCTTTTGGATTCATAAAGAATTTCAAGGTTGGAATAATCGAGGAATGTTCTTTGATAAACGCTCTATCGGATCTCTGGAGTTTAAAAAAACTGTGAATATCCACGACCATTCCATGAAATTCGGAGTGCGGCGGGGTCCTGCCGAGGTCGTCCAGGGTGCTGATGACATGGCAAGCAGCTCCAAGGGTGCTTAATAATTGAACATAGTGTGCTTCTACCTGGGGATTGGCTACTACCAAAAGATGAGGATCTTCACGCATTTCCTTGTACTCCCCTTACCGATGTCATACGATCTGAAGCAATACTTTCTGTTTCTATTGTGGATTTTATTAGTTATATATCATCTGCACTAGTATTCATATATCGGATCAGGTAATAATTTCTTTAATTTTATCCGACCTTCGCGCCGAGAAATCGGCAGCAACCGTGCGCGTTGACACGCTGATTGATATTTGGCACCATCTCCATGGTGCGACCGATAATTCCCCCCGTAGCATGGTCGCAATCCCGGGCACAAAGCTATCCGGCTATTCCTGTGACCGTGCTGCCGGTGAACCCGGGAGGGCGGCCCCGCAGGAACTCGGGTTGGGGGAGCAGCTTGTAGGGCGACGCTTCCGCCCCACCCTGCCGTTGCTTCCACGTCAGACCGAAAGGAGTGATTGACTCGATGCTCTCCCATGATTCTGCCGGGCTGCGTTCCCGACTCTCCGGCAATGACGCGATCGCATTACTCGAACTTATCGGCAGTTGCCTCTCCTGTCACCGGGAAGAAGACTTCATGGCGCTCTTCCCGAAGATCCAGGGCCTGTTTCCCTTTGATTTCGCCATTGCGATACTGGGGAGCCAGGACAAAAACCGTGTCGCCTTCCCGGTTCATAAGATCAATATCAGCTTTCCCGGGGAATGGATCAGCGAATACATGGCGAAAAACTATCTTCAGGTAGACAGTGTTGTTCAGGAGAACTTCAGGAGTTACGACGTGCAGGCCTGGTCCGTCGCCAGAAAGATTCTTTTCCGCAAGAGAGAGATTACATCCCTCGGCATGGATTTCGGGCTGCGGGAATGCTGTACCCACGGCGCAAAACCCATTGCCGGGGGAAGTCACGGCAGCATGTTCTGTTTCGCCGGTTCGTCCATGAAATGCACCACCCGCCACATGGCCGTACTGGATGTTCTGACACCCCATCTGCACATGGTCCTGTCCCATATCTACAGCAGAATTCCGCACCCGAACAAGGGCTCTGTCCTTTCCACCAGGGAAAAGGAGGTGATCGACTGGCTGAAGCAGGGGAAAAGTTCCTGGGAGATCTCGGCCATCCTGAAAATAAGCGAAAGGACCGTCAACTTTCATGTCGGCAACATCATACATAAACTCGGTGTGGTCAACCGGGCGCAGGCCGTGGCGGTAGCCGCCCGCTCCGGCCTGATCGACATCGCCTGAGTCGATCCCGATATCGTTGTGTCCCCACCTGTCAGTTATGACAGGTGAATTATTCTTCCGATGGTGTACCATGCCTCGAACATTGCTTTTTTACATTTGCGGTGTGAACGAAAGGAGGACAGGATGAAGATTGCCGTCATTAATGGCAGCCCGAAGGGGAGAGACAGCATCACCAATCTGATGGTTACCTCGTTCTTGAGGGGGGCGGAGCAGGCGGGGGCGGAAACCGTCACAATTTTCCTGGCGGAAAAGGAACTCAGGCACTGCAGGGGTTGTTTTTCCTGCTGGCTCGCCACACCGGGGAAATGCGTCATCAAGGATGATGATATGGAGGATATAGTGTCCCGGACCGAAGGAGCCGAAATCCTCGTCCTGGCCACACCGCTGAAATATGCGAACATATCCAGCATGTTGAAGGTTTTCATCGAACGGATGCTGATCTTCGCCAATCCGTACATTTTGACCGATCAGTCCGGCGAAACCCGCCATCCGAAGAAAGCGCCGGAAGCCGAGTCATCCTTTTACCGTTCCAAACTGGTGGCAATCGCCAACGGCGGGCTGGGTCAACGGGGACATTTCCAGGTACTGTCCCACTGGATGAAGAGACTGGCTCTCAACAACCTCAGTGAAGTGGTCGGCGAGATATATGCGCCACAGGGACCGCTCCTGGTCAACCCGGCGGCCGAATTGCAGCCGCTTGTCGAAAATTACCTGCGGCTTCTGGAAAGGGCCGGCAAAGAGGTCGCCACCGATTGCAGGGTATCGGAGGAGACGGGGAAACTGCTTGAGCAGAACCTCATCCCCGAGGAAATCTATCTTCAACAGATCAACGGCTTTTTCGACGGATTTCTGAATAATCTGAAACATCCCTATGTCAATGGCTGGGGAAACTGATTCCATCGTGTAATCAAGATGATGTTCATGTCGCAGGGGCAAACCGTGTGTTTGCCCTTCCATTGCCCGCCGGCGAGGAACGGCCCTGTTTTTACCACCGCAAACGTGGCCCGGAGGATTCTCAATAATGGGGTGGCGGCTCCTCGTCACGCGCATCTCTCACGGGAGAGGGGAAAACCGTTCGCAGCTGCTGCAGTATCAGCGAAATGTCGGACTGCAACTTCTCTATCGTCAACTGCTGCCGGGTAATGACCTCATTGAGTTGCTGAATCGTGTTCTCATGGTGCATTAACTGGATCTCGATATCGGTTATACGCTCTTCCATGGCTATTCCTTGTACGGTGGGGATTTTGGTGTTCGATATGGAACAGTACCGATACCCTGCTCGAAACTGCCGGATTTCCGCGAATCGGCAACGCTGTCCTGCAACGTCATAGTCCGGCTCTCGATCAGCGCGCTCTCTGCCCGTTCCAGTCGGCGGTCGGCCTGTCTTCACAATATCCCCAGTTGCCGGAAAATCTTCTTCCGGTGAAGACGAATTTCAGGCGTCCCCAATAATGTGTCCCGTGCATGCGTCTCTCGCATCTCCTGTCAGCCCTGTCCTGAAACCAGTAACCGCGCAGGATGTTTCTCTCCATGCTTCCGCTGATTTTTCCGTTGTTATGTTCGTAGCTGCCTTCCACCACAGTGCCTGAACGGTCCAGACTCATCATACCGAAATCGGTCTGCCATTCTCCCTCGACACCGCCATGCCTGGAGTGGTCCGGTCTCACATCACCCTCATCCGATCCCGTGACAACACCTGATACGCAACTTCGGCTCCTTTGGGGAGGTGGAACCGCATCCTTCAACCAACAACGGGGATTGGGGCCTTGAATGGTATTTGGCTGCACATAGGTCCAGGCACGACATCTGGAATCCCTTTCACACGCCTGCCGGCATAAAGCAGGATCATCCGCACGCACATCGAAATTATCATAGTCCGATCCCGGACGATCCGTATCCTCTTCCATATATCCGGCATGTGAAGAGACCGGCAGCATGACAAAAACCGCAAGACAGAACAGGAAAATACCAAGTATCCGTTTCATTGAATGTATCCTCCGTGGACCCGGGGTTGACTTGTTCCGGGGTATGTATATCCTTCCGAAGATTTCGCCGGAATCCGGGTAAAATACTGAGGAAGGACAGACCTGAGCAATTGAAATACCGGCTTCTTGCTTCCAGTCAAAGTATCACCTACTTGTTGCTCACTTTTTCCCGCCGGTGAAGCCGTACGTGCCGATTGCCTCCTTCAGGCTCCAGTACTGGGCGGCCTGCGGGCAGTAGGCAATGGGGCGCAGTTTCGCGATGTCGATGGTTCCCTTGTCGTTCATGACCTCCTCATCCATGTGTACCGCCACAATCTCGCCGAGAAACAGGTCGTGGGCGCCCAGGCTCTTCACTTCGATGACACGGCACTCCAGGTTCACCGGGCACTCCTTGATAAGCGGCGCTTTTACCTCGTTTCCCGGTACCGGGGTCAGTCCCAACTCCGCAAACTTGTCCGTATCCCTGCCGCTTTTGACACCGCAGAAGTCCAGTTTGCGCAGCTGCTCCTCCCGGGGGATGTTGACCACGAACTCACCCGACTCCTTGATCAGGGCATGGGAAAAGCGGCTCGGCCGGATGGAGACGCTCACGATAGGCGGCTCGGAACAGACAACCCCGACCCAGGCGATGGTAATGATGTTCGGTGCGCTATCCCGACCGGCGCAGGACACCATGGCGGTCGGGGTCGGAAACAGGCAGGTTCCTTTCTCTATCAGTCGTTTCATGCATTCCTCCCCACTTCGTTTGTTTTTTATGAATCGTACCAGATATCGACGTGGAGGACAATGCCGGGAAACTTCACCGTAATCATGAAGAATGCTCTGCATCGCTATATGAGTTGTTGACAATAATAATGGGTATACATTATAAGTAAAAGAGCAGTAATGTCCAGGCTTCAGAGCAATGCGGGTTTTTCCATAAAGGAGTTATTGTCATGAGACTTTCCACCAAGAGCCGCTACGGGCTGCGCGCCCTGTTCGACATGGCCTACAATTCGGGAACCCTCCCTTCACAGATAAAGGATATCTCGCGCAGACAGGATATCTCCCCTCGCTATCTTGAGCAGATCTTCCAGAGCTTCAAGAAAGCGGGGATTCTCAAGAGCAAGCGAGGCCCCCAGGGGGGATATTTTCTTGCCAGGAAACCGGAAGAGATCACCGTGCTTGAAATCCTCGAGGCGGCGGAAGGCGACACCCTGCTCGTGGAGTGTACCTCCGAAAGAAAGCGGAAAAAGGGAGATTGCGGCTTTGACGGAAGCTGCGTTACCCAGACGATCTGGCGGGATGCCGCTGCGACGCTCGGCGAATTCTTCTCCGGGATAACCCTGAAAAACCTTTGCGAACGGGGGAGCTCCCTGGGAATCAAGAGGGAGCAGGACCACCGTTTCACCTACTATATCTGAGCCTTATCGCCGTATTCGCCGAGAGTTTGAAGACGTAACGGCACGAGATGTGAAAAGGAGACCGCCATGCCGAAAAAGAAAAGTGACACCAGCCTGATCCAGATTGGCGATACCATCCTGGCCGAGATCGGCGCCACCCCCCTTGTGCGGATTACCAGGCTTCAGGAAGAGAAAGCCGCCGCAATGTATGTAAAGATGGAGTCGAACAATCCCGGAGGCAGCGTCAAGGACCGCATCTGTCTGGCCATGATCGAGGCCGCGGAACGGGACGGATCCCTGAAACCGGGCGCCACGGTCATCGAACCCACCAGCGGCAACACCGGGATAGGCCTTTCCATGGTGTGCGCGGTGAAAGGGTACAAGCTGATCCTCACCATGCCCGACACCATGAGCATCGAGCGGAGGCGACTCCTGGCGGCCTATGGCGCAGACCTGATCCTCACCCCCGGCAACCAGGGAATGCGGGGCGCGGTGCAGAAGGCCGAAGAACTGGCCGCCGCACACGGCTACCACATGCCCCAGCAGTTCAAGAACCCGGCGAATCCAGAAGCTCACCGCAGGACAACGGGACCGGAGATAATCGCCGCCATGGCGGGGCTCTCCATCGACGGCTTCGTTGCCGGGGTCGGCACCGGCGGCACCCTCACCGGTGTCGGCGAGGCGCTTCGAAAACACAACCCGGATATCCGCATCGCCGCCGTTGAGCCGGACGACTCCCCCATCCTCTCGGGCGGCGAACCCGGCCCCCACAAGATCCAGGGCATCGGCGCCGGTTTCATCCCCGACGTTCTGAACACGAAAATCTACAATGAGGTGATCCGTGTGAAGAATGAAGATGCCTTCGAATCGACCCGCAAGCTGGCAAGGGTCGAGGGGATGCTCGTCGGCATATCGGCCGGGGCGAACTTCTTCGGCGCGCTCCAGTTGGCGCGGAAGCTGGGAAAAGGGAAAAACGTGGTGACCGTCATGTGCGACACGGGCGAAAGGTACCTTTCCCTGGGGATCTTTGATTAGCATCCCACGCCGCCTTGTCGGCCTTGTATCAATTGAGTAATTGACTTGGAGCGCAGGCATCTTGCCTGCGTTGGCGGCTACGCCGCCTGACAGGCTGGAAGCCTATCCTCCGGTCTTTGCTGGGATTCAACCTGTTACGTTACTCGGAAGCGACCCGCATCCATGGACCAACTCCACGAAAAATACGAACGCCTCCGGCAGACCCTGGCAGATCTGGGCTCCGTCCTGGTCGCCTTTTCCGGCGGCGTGGACTCGACCTTTCTCCTTAAGGTCGCCCGCGACGTGCTGGGGGATCGGGCGTGGGCCGTGACCGCAACCTCGCCCACCTATCCTGCCTCAGAATTCCGGGAGGCGTCCGAACTGGCCGAACGGATCGGCGCTTCCCGCATCGTTATCGAGTCAAACGAGCTGCTCATCCCCGGCTTCGCCCACAATCCCCCTGACCGCTGCTACCACTGCAAAAGGGAACTGTTCCTGCTCTGCCTGAAAAAGGCCGCCGAACAGGGGCTCGCGTGCGTCGTGGACGGCAGCAACCTCGATGACCTGGGCGACTACCGTCCCGGCCGCCGGGCTCTCCGGGAACTGGGAATCCGCAGCCCCCTGCTGGAGGCCGGGTTGTCAAAGGAAGATATCCGCATCTTGAGCCGCGAACTGGGGCTCCCCACCTGGGACAAGCAACCCTATGCCTGTCTCGCCAGCCGCTTCCCCTACGGCACCGAGATAACCGTAGAAAGGCTCGGGATGATCGAGCAGTGCGAAGAATACCTGAAGAAGGAAGGTTTCCGCACCTACCGGGTCAGGTTTCACAACGATACGGCGCGCATCGAGGTGGGAGGAGGGGAGATACCGCGCCTCCTGGATCCCGGACTGCGCCGCTCCCTTGTCGCCTTCTTCAAATCAACGGGCTTCACCTACGTCTCCCTCGACCTGGAGGGCTACCGCACCGGCAGCATGAACGAAACTGTCCCCCCCGAATCCAGGAACTGAA
>CAYSPF010000037.1:5828-16775 GCA_964432775.1 uncultured Geobacter sp. | reverse complement strand
ACGAAAAGAAATACAAGAATAAGGCTTATGCGCCAGGTAAGTCCCTTGGGCATGGCAGACGCTCCTTTCTGAAATAATCATCCTTATGCAAACGCACGGTCGCCCCGACAGAGCACATCCGTGTGTCCGGCAAAACTCCGTCCGCTTCAGTCCTTCTTCTTCGCGACAGTGGAGATAAATCCCTTGTTGATGCGAATATTCACGCCGGTCGCTATTTCGATGACAACAACTCCTTCATCAATGGCCGTCACCTTGCCGTGAATTCCTCCCGCGGTTATGATCTGGTCACCCTTCTGCAGTGATTCGACCAAGGCCTTGTGTTCTTTCGCCTTTTTCTGCTGGGGTCGGATAAGCAGAAAATAAAAGATGGCGAACATGAAAATAAGGGGAATAAAACTCGTAAACGCACCGGCGCCGGAACCCGAACCGCCGCCGAGGGGAGTACCCATCGCAAATGCTACACCTAACATGGAAAACCTCCTGTACTAGTCATAATGTCAGTGCCCGAAGGCGTGAAAACCGTCATTGTCCTGAACTCTCTTCATTCTGCGTCGGTCCTATTACTCCGGCAGCTAAACATGATTGCGCTTTAGCCGCGATTATCGCGCCTGAAGGCGCTCCAACAGTGAGCTGTTTGTTCGCCGCCGCACTACCCGGAAACACCTCGCTTCGCATAAAAATCCCGACGGAAATCAGCGAAGCGTCCGTCAGCTATAGCACTGCGCGCGCCTTCCATCAAGCTAAGATAATAGAAAAGGTTGTGGTAGGTGTTGAACCGGGAAGAGAGAATCTCCCCGGAACGGTACAGGTGCCGCAGATAGGCCCGGGTATAGGTACGGCACACATGGCAGCCGCACTCGGGATCAATCGGCGCCCGGTCCTCCGCATAGCGGGCATTCTTGATATTCAGGCTGCCGGTTGAGGTGAACAACATGCCGTTTCGGGCATTTCTCGTGGGCATGACGCAATCGAACATGTCATAGCCGCGGTAAATCCCCTCAATCAGATCCTCCGGAGTGCCGATTCCCATCACGTAGCGGGGCCGATCCTCGGGAAGCAGGGGTTCGCACGCCTCCATGACCCCGTGCATGATCTCCTTCTCTTCACCCACGGAAAGTCCTCCAAGGGCATATCCGTCAAAGCCGATGTCACGCAGGTCCCGTGCGCTCCGTGCGCGCAGGTCGGGAAAC
Organism: uncultured Geobacter sp.; assembly: GCA_964432775.1. Taxonomy (GTDB): domain Bacteria; phylum Desulfobacterota; class Desulfuromonadia; order Geobacterales; family Geobacteraceae; genus RPRC01. Next base: position 15,585 of record CAYSPF010000037.1, on the reverse strand, counting down.
CTCCCGCCCTGTACGATGCCGAACAATGCCTGGTCGTCCCGCCGCTTGGCGTCTTTGCAACGTTGGGCCCAGCGGGACGTCATCTCCATGGATTTCCGCACATACTCATAGTCGGCCGTGGAGGGAGGACATTCATCGAAACACATGATGATATCAGCGCCCAGTGCCTCCTGGATGCCGATGGAAACCTCCGGGGAGATACAATGCGAGGAACCGTCAAGATGAGACTGGAAGGTTACCCCTTCTTCCTTGATCCGGCACAGTTCCCCGAGGCTGAACACCTGGAATCCGCCGCTGTCGGTCAGTATCGGGCCCGACCACGCCATAAATTCGTGCAGCCCCCCCATTCTACCTATCAGTTCATGACCCGGCCGGATATACAGGTGATAGGTGTTGGCCAGAATAATCCTGGTATTCACCTCGCGCAGTTCCTCGGGTGACATGGCCTTGACCGTGGCCTGGGTGCCCACCGGCATGAATATCGGGGTAGGGATCACCCCATGGCCGGTTGTCAGAGAACCAAGACGCGCCGCGCAGGAAGCGTCCTTTTTTTCAAGACGAAAATCAAATACCGACAACGAGTCCCTCAAAATCCGATAACCATCCCCTGATAAGTATTCCGTACCACCTTGTGCCCTTTGCCTTTTGCCTTTTGCCCGATTCTACCCGATAAACATGGCATCGCCGTAGCTGAAAAAACGGAATCTCCTGCGAACCGCCTCATCGTAGGCATCGAACAGGAATTCCTTCCCGGCAAAGGCCGCCACCAACAGCAACAAGGTCGAGCAGGGCAGGTGAAAATTGGTTATCAGGGCGTCCACAACCTTGAAGCGGTAGCCGGGGTGGATAAATATGTCCGCCTCACCCTCCCCTGCCCGGACCGTCCCGTCAGAGCCTGCTGCATATTCCAGCGCCCTGGCTGTGGTGGTGCCGAGGGCAATCACCCGACCGCGCCCCCCTTTTCTCCCGGCCACGGCAGCAGCCGTCTCTTCCGGGATGGAGTACTGCTCGCGGTGCATCCGGTGCTCAGATACCTCATCGACCCGCACGGGGAGAAAGGTGCCGAGACCGACGTGAAGGGTTAGCGGCGCAATCTCCACTCCGCGTGCAGCAAGGTCGGCGAGCAGTTCATCGGTGAAATGAAGACCGGCCGTGGGAGCGGCTACCGCGCCGGCAATCCGGGCAAATACCGTCTGGTAGCGCATGCGGTCCGACGGTTCAACCATTCGCCGGATATACGGGGGAAGCGGAAGGTTCCCCTGTTCTTCCAGCCAGCCGTCGAAACCTTCACCGGGCGCAAAGGAAACCGTCCAAGTCTCCTCGCCGTTTCTCTCGACCACCCTCGCCGTCATGCCCGCCGGCAGCCTGATCAGGGAGCCGGGCGCCGGTTTCTTCGATGCCTTGAGAAGGCAGGCCCAGACCTGTCCCGGCCTCGGCAGTTTTCTCACCAGAAAGACCTCGATGCGGCCGCCGCTCTCCTTGTTTCCACGAAGCCGGGCCGGAATGACCCTGGTATTGTTCAGGACGAGCAGGTCTCCGGGGCGGAAAAGGGCGGACAGGCAAGAGAACACCGTTTCTTCGATGGATTTCTTCTGCCTGTCCAGCACCATCAGGCGAGATGCGTCCCTCTGGTCGGCCGGGGTCTGGGCGATCAGTTCCGGCGGAAGAAAATAGTTAAAATCGCTGAAACGCATCGGTTAGTCGGTGTAATACTTTTCAAGACGGGTACCCGGATAGTAGCTGGAAAGGATTTCCCGGTAACTGAAGCCATCTTCGGCCCGCTGCTTTGCGCCCCATTGACAGAGACCGACCCCGTGACCGTGGCCGACGCCGATAAAGATGAAGTCGTCGTCAAGCAACGTGACCTCGAAATCAGTGCTCCGAATTACCCCGTATCCCGCCATCTTGCGGAATTGCACCGCGGGGACAACAAAGGTCCCCGTTCCGGATACGAATTCAAGGGACACGATTCTGCCGCTCGGATTGCGGGACGTGGGGCGAACACGCCGAAGATCGGACACCGGGAAGCCCTTGGTCCGTAGCAGTGCCTCCAGCTTTTTCCGCGGGATGGTCTGTTCCCAGAGAACGGAGGGAGATGTAGAGCAATAGGCGCACTCAACCCCGCGCAGGTACGGATAGCTAATCATCCAGACATCTTCGGAATTCTCGGTATGGCCTCCGCAACTGGAGTGAAAAAAAGCTTGAATAATTTTGCCCTCGTAGGTAACCACCTCACCTCGTGTCTCTTCCACCGCGCGTGCGGCGCGGCTGTCCTCGATATCGCACCCTTCATACACCTGGTCGCTCACGGTGGATTCGAGGTGGTAGAGAGAACTTTTTCTTGCTTCCTTCTGATACAGGGCGAAGGTTCTGGCTACAACAGCCTGGGCCTTCACGGCTTCCATCGGCCATTGTGAAGATATTTCGCAGTTGATAAGACCGACGAGATATTCTTCCAGGAGTATTTCGTCAATAACCAGCAGACCCCGCGCAGCAGGCAGCACCTCGATAGTGCCGCGATATCCCTTGCCGTTTATCTGCAGGACGCCTGGCGCGTATAACCTGAGGCTCGGCGCCGACAGACCCCCGACAGAGATGCCGCTCTTCTCCCGTTTTACGACAGCCGGAAATGAAACGGCAATGCGAGATCCCTTTCCCGTCGTGGCGACAAGACCGTATCCGTCAACCCGCACTCTTTCGATACCCGAGATGACAGCCACCCGGATTGTTTCCGTCCTGCCTGATGCTGCTTCGGCTCCGGGGGCGAAAAGAAAGGCGACGACAAGCACCGCCAGAAAAAATTTCACCGTAGGCATCCCCGTTTCCAAAACTTTTCGATAAGAACAAAATTCGAATTCCAAGTCAATGTTTTTGTCGGGCTCCACCGGCCGGTTGCTGCTCTTCGAATGAAGCGGCTATCATAGGGAGAGGTATCCGCCTTGTCAAGCACTTCGCCCACCACCCCGTGGGCAAATGATTTGCCGCAACAGTGAAATCGTGCTATAGACTAGCACGTTTGCAGCATTTCATCCTTGAATTCGTATCAGGAGTTTCTTGTGTCGACGTTGCTCCAGGTAACCGGACTGTCAACCTGTTTTCCCACAGCCGAAGGAACGGTGCGGGCCGTCGACTCACTGGACCTTTGCCTTGCAGAGAAGGAAACCCTCTCTATTGTCGGTGAATCCGGCTGCGGCAAAAGCGTTACAGCCTTTTCGCTCCTTCGCCTGGTCCCGCCGCCGGGAATCATAACGGCAGGGGAGATCCTCTTCGAAGGGCGGGATCTGCTCCTTCTATCCAACGAGGAGATGCGCCGCATCCGGGGCAACCGAATCTCCATGATATTCCAGGAACCGATGACCTCGCTGAATCCGGTCTTCCGCATCGGCGAACAGATTGCGGAGGGACTTCGACTCCACCGCGGTCTCAGCGCTCGTGACGCGCGGAAAGAAACCGTCGAGATGCTCCATCGCGTCGGTATCCCTTCCCCGGCATCCCGCTGCAACGACTATCCCCATCAGTTGAGTGGCGGGATGCGCCAGAGGATCATGATCGCCATGGCTCTCTCTTGCAGGCCAAAGCTTCTGATCGCCGACGAGCCGACGACCGCCCTTGATGTTACCATTCAGGCCCAAATCCTCGAACTGATTGACGGTCTTCAGGAGGAATTCGGCATGAGTCTCCTCCTCATTACCCATGATCTGGGAATCGTCGCGGAGCGCTCCCATCGGACCGCCATCATGTATGCGGGGAGAATCGTAGAGATTGGGCCAACCGGCAATCTGCTGAGAACCCCCTGTCATCCATACACCCGGGGACTTCTCGCCTCTCTCCCGCAGAACGCGCAACCGGGCAGCCCCCTGTCCGTCATTCCCGGTCATGTCCCGAATCTGGTGACAGAACTTCCGGGATGCGGTTTCTGCGATCGCTGTCCGCAGGGGGAACCCCGATGCGCAACAGAGCGCCCCCCTTTCCGTGAAGTGGAACCTAATCATTCCGTTCGCTGCTGGAAGTACGCATGAATACAGCCTTGATTGAAACAAGAGATGTAAAGAAGTTCTTTCCCGTGAAAACCGGCGCTTTTGCCCGTTCCATTCCCCTGAAGGCGGTCAACGGAGTGTCCCTCCGCCTTGATACGGGAGAAACACTGGGACTGGCGGGTGAATCGGGAAGCGGCAAATCGACACTGGGAAAACTCCTCCTCGGGCTTCTGCGTCCTGACGAAGGGGATATACACTTCCTCGGAAAACCGTTGCACAGCCTGACGAGAGACGAACTCCTGTCCTTTCGTACAATGGTTCAGATGATCTTTCAGGACCCCTATTCGTCGCTGAACCCCCGGATGCAGATTGGGGATATCATCGGAGAACCCATGAGAATCCACGGGCTTTCCTCCCCTTCCCGGTACCGTGAACAGGTTGTCGCCCTCATGGAACGGGTAGGTCTTGCGGGAGATCATTTCTCCCGCTATCCCCATGAATTCTCCGGAGGCCAACGGCAGCGGATAGGAATCGCCCGAGCCCTGGCCGTCTCACCCCGTCTGATTATCGCCGATGAACCGGTTTCAGCGCTTGACCTTTCCATCCAGGCCCAGATTATCAACCTTCTCCAGGAACTGAGGATTGAATTCTCCCTTTCATTCCTCCTGATCGCCCATGATCTTTCGGTGATCCGCCACATGTGTGACCGCATCGCCATCATGTACCTTGGCGCTATTGTGGAAATGGGGAGAACCGTCGACGTATTCAACGGCTTTCTTCACCCCTACACGGAGGCGCTTCTCTCGGCCGTCCCCAACGTGCTACTCGGGGCGCGAAAGCAACGGATTGTCCTTACGGGAGACATCCCGAGCCCCTTGGCGCCGCCTCCCGGATGTCCCTTTCATACACGGTGTCCCCATGCGCGACCCGACACCTGCGCCCTGCTGGTTCCTTCACTGGAAGAAAAGTTTCCCGGGCACTACGCCGCCTGTCACTTCAGCACGGAGTTGTTTCGCTGAACTCAACAGGTGACCTGCGCCGATTCCGAACTTTTCCTTGTTGACAAAATGCTTTATCAAGAATATAGAAATATACGAATTATTATAATTAGAAAGGATTATGCCATGGGGTTTGATAAAAACAGGGACTACTGTTCTGAGGCGGAGATTTTCAAGGTTCTGGGTCACCCTGTGAGACTGAAAATTGTGGTTGGGCTCTGTTCAAAGGAGTGTAATGTCAAGCACATATGGGAATGTCTCGACCTGCCGCAGGCGACGGTTTCCCAACACCTCGCTCTGCTGAAAAACAAGGGAATCATAGAAGGAAAACGTGATGGAGTAAAGGTCCATTACAGTGTTGTCCACCCCTTGGCAATCCAGATTGTAAAAATCATGAATCATGATGCCGACTGTGGTTCAGCGGGACACCACGATGCCTCGTAAACTATTCCGGTGCAACCTGCTTCATCCCGACGCCTCCCACCGGCGCCGAGGACGCTCCGGGCAACACTCCGCCCCGCGGACTACCTAAGCGGAAACCTTGCGAAGGACCGGTATCTTGTCCAAAGTCTTCACCATTTGAGTCTCGTTCCCACCCAGGTCCACACCGTCCATCATAAAGCCGACTATCTCCACAAAATCCTTCCCATCTCGAAGGGTCTTCACGTACGAGCCTGAATCCTCAGGCTGGACTTCGGGAACATAAACCAGGGCGCCCTTGGTATCCACGAGATTCAGTGCAATATAGACGTGATTCCTGCCGTCCTTCGTAACGCCACAAAGATACGCCTCACACGTCACCGTGGTATTATCTCCCATAGAGACACGTGTTCTGTTAAGAGATTGATAGATCTCGATGATGTCTTTCGGAGATCGATACTCGATCGTCGTAAGGGATTTATCAATGGCGAACTGAACCGGTGGCCCCGATGCCTCTCCCGAGACATCGGTAAAACCGGATCCGATTCCCATCTGTGTCTTTTCACTGTTGAGGAACGCGAAAGGATCCGTTGTATCAGCCGCCTGCGAAATGCCGTCTTCTTCCAGAGCATCATGCCTGCCGTCATCGGTCGCCGCCTCCCCGGAGGGGGCGACCGCAGCTTCAGTGCTTCCTGACCCGCTTTTCCTTGCATCGACTTTTTCTTCGGTCTTCCCGTTTTTCCGGTTGCCGGCCATATGCGGCTGTTGTGCCTCGTCCACCGGAGCTACCGTCCCTTCTTCTATCGTCGCACTCTTTTCTCCTGTGTCTGTATCCGGAGATAATTCTTCACCTTTACCGCTCGGCTCCTCGACGGCAGTATTCTCTTCCTCCGGATGTGCCGCCTCTTCCCAGAGATCCAGCGTTTCCAACCCGAAAGCCTCTTCGTCCGCTGTTTTCTCTTTCGGCGCCATCGAAACGTCACCCTGCACCGAGCCTGTGGTTTCCAGCGCTTTTCCAAAATTTTCCACCGCGAGTTCATCCGCGGACAATCCCTCCCACCCTCCAAGGATAGCGGAATGGGTTACCGAGATCATTTCCATGATTGCGTTACCGGTGTGAAGCAGTTCCGAAGCCAAGCGTTCAACTTTCTCCCGGGCCGCCGTAACAGAAACAACAGCCTTCTGCTCAGCAGCCTCCCTTTCCCGCATCAGACGCTCGGCATCTGAGCAGAGCGCAGCGACCTCTTCGGCATTATTCTCTTTCAGTTCCGCCACCTCTGTACTGAGTCGCGACACGACGCTCCGTGCGGCTTCCAGTTCCTCGGCGGCCAATGTCTCCGCAGTAGCCTTCTCCTGTAACAACCTCTCAGACTCGTCCCTCAGCACGGAAATCTCCGCTGATGTCTTTATCTGTTCCGCAGCCATTTCTTCCGAGAGACGCGCAATCTCCAGCTTCAATGCATCGATTTCGTTACCTGCGTTTTCCCCGGCCGTTGAACTCTCTTCCCGAAGTCGGACAACATCGTCGTTGAGCGACGAGATTTGAGCGGCGGCGGCTTCCTGCTCGCGCATCTTCCGGGCAGACAACAGCTCTATTTCTCCACTCAGCTCATTTCGCTGCATTGTCGACACTTCGCCGTGGGTCGCAATCTCCTCTTCCAGGCCGCGAATTGAATTTTGGAGAACCGCCTGTTCTTCAGCGAAGTCTCTCTCCATGGCCTCCTTTTCCGAGGTAAGGCGCTCCAGGTCACACCGCAATGCTGAAATCACCCCGGAGAAAGTTTCTTCGGCGGCGCTTTTCTCTTCTTCAACCTGTGCTATTTCTCCCCTCAGCTGCTCAATCTCGCCGGTGAGTGCCTTTTCAACCCGCAGATTCTCTTGTTTAAGGTGCTCCCTTTCAGTTCGGAGGGCGGACAACTCCACGGAGGCGGCATCCGCAGCAGTTCCTTTCTCTCCCCTCAGCATTTCCAGCTCAGCGCGAAGAGCAATCAACTCATTGCCAATCACTTCCTCCTCTGAAGCTTTCTCCTGCTGTAATCGCTCGACCTCCGACCGGAGGGAGGCTAGTTCTTGTTCAGCTTTTTCGGCTTCCTGCCTGCCGTCATCTTCAAGATGTGCAATCTGGGCGCGAAGGGAGGCCTGTTCCGCAGCCTTCTCCCTTTGCGTATCGGTCTTTTCCGATGCAAGACGCTCAACTTGCTCCCTGAGGGCCACGAGCTCCCCATCAGTTCCTTCTTCCGCCGAAAGGCTTTCCAACTCCGCCTTCAACGCGGAGATTTCCCTCGCCTTCTTCTTTTGCGAGGCATCTCTCTCCTCCGCCAGGCGTTTCAGTTCAGACTGCAGCGCGGCAAGTTCAGTAGCAGTTCCTTTCTCCAGCTCCACCATTTCGGCGGACAGTTTTTCAATTTCATTTCTGGCCGCCACTATCTCCTGCGGCGTGGTTTCCGTTGCCGCCTGTAATTCCTGCCTGAGCCCTTCAGCCTCCGCGGTCAGTGATGCAAGCTGATCGGATGCTGCCGTCTTTTCAGTAGATTTTCTCGCGGACAGGCGCTCCAGTTCAGCCTTGGCGGATGCAATTTCAGCAGATGTTACTGCCGAGATGGACTGCATCTCCATCGTTATCGCTTGGATTTCGGCTTGCAAGGCAGCCAGTTCCTGTGACGCTTCCTTTTCGGCCCGCACTTTTTCGGACAGCAGGCGATCCCTTGCAGCCTGCTCCGCCGCGATTTCTGTTTCATATGCCGGTTCTGCGACCGTTCTTTCACCACGCGTTCCCCGCCTGTCTGGTTCTGCGTCAATCGCACGAGCAACGGGCTTTCTCACCGACTCCCCGATTTCGGGACGCGTAAGAGTCTTTCCGGAGTCCTTCTCGACAGCCACCTTGCCGGACACAGGCCCGGCAGTGGCCGACGTATCACCCGGAGCGATTACCGCAGCCCCACCCTTTTCCGGTACCACAGCAGATACCTTTGCTGTCTTTTCCCCTGCCACCTTCTTGTGCGAAGCCTTTTTCGAACTGCCTGCCGAACGCACCACCCGCAAATCATTGAGCACAACCTCCTTGAGAGCCTTGCTGTAGTTCAGGTTTACTCTCTGCATCTCGAAACCGCGTTCCTTTACAAAATCGAGAGCTTCGCTCACTACGGCATCGGATGACTCCTTGTCGGCGGGTTTCTTTTGCGGGGCAAATATTACAAAACTCCTGTTTTTTTGCATGGATAGCGCCACATATGCAGTTGAAAGAACGCCATCCTGCACAACGCATACAAAGGCTTCGCAAGGTTGTTTTTCCCTCCCTCCGTGAGCAATCATCACCGTCGATGCGGACCTGTACATTGCGATAACATCCTGTGCGTCTGCCTCAATGTACTGTAGGGAACCGTCCTCTATAAACATTGTCCTCCCCCTGCAATCATGAATAAAATAGAAAAACCGGGGCAAAAATATCCGCTGATATTTCGGCAACCCGGCTGTCTGCTGGAGACCCTGGAGGCTTTCCGTCCCATCCTCGCGAATGGTTTAGTAGTATCGTTTATCAATAATTGATACAATTTTTCATGTTTAGATGTGCCCATTATCCGAATTGAAAGGGTAAAGTCAACAGGTTTTTCGTTTCACTCCGTAAGCTCTAAAAACCCGGAAAGAGTAGCTTCTCCGTTTAATTTCATCTGGTTTTATGGTAGCATTCCGTCAACTGAATGCACTATTACACAGAGAGGAACAAAAGAATGCAAAACGTCATCAGAACGCAGAAAACCATATCCGAAGAAGAGCTGAACAAAATCAAGGAAATGGACTGGAATTCATATTATCAGGAAGCAAACCCGCCCGAGATGCAGGGCATGGCAAACTGTCCGAAATGCAACACAATCATTCTCATCCGGCAGGATCAGGCGGAACTTTCCTGTTATCGTTGCGGAGAGATAATCAGGCCGTAATCTCCCCTTCCCCCCTGACTCCTGCTCCTCGCGAGGGGATTCCGGACGAAGAAAGTGTCTTGCATTTTTTTTTTCTGATGTTATTATTTTCACCAATTATGCACCTTGTTTCCACACCTGCCCAGATTATGCAGCAAGGTTTTCATTTAATCCCTAGGAGGACACCATGAAAAAAACAGTCGCAACAGTTGTAGCCGCTCTCGCCGTAGTTGCATTCGCAGGAACCGTCCTGGCAGAGGAAAAATATCCTGCCCAGGAAGCAACCGTCAAAACGACAGTAACCACCCCTGACGGCAAGGTGCTGAAAGAAGACGTCGTAACCGATACGACAAAGGGCGCCGATACGACCATGCAGTACAAAGAACTGCAAAAGGGTCAAGGCGATCAGGAAATGAAGACCGAGGCTACACAGGAAGGAAAGAAA
>CAYSPF010000037.1:0-5728 GCA_964432775.1 uncultured Geobacter sp. | reverse complement strand
AAGTAATAAGAGGCCGTATCCGGTGGATACGGCCTCTTTCGCTTATCACACAAATCTCCCCAGCCACCACTCCCGAATCGCATCGGAACGGCTACGTTTTTCTTCCCTTGCCGTATATCACTTCGTAGGTAGCGGGTATCCCGAAACTGCATCCGTATTCGCGGCGATACAACTCCATCATCTCCATCATGACCGTTCGGCCTGCAAGCCCCCGCCGGTCGGATATCGGTGAAGCGTTACCCGCACCGATGCGCCGCAGGGAACGGAGCAGAGATGAGACATCCGGATGAAATTCCCGTTCAAAGCAACTCTCCACCCGGCATGAGGAGAAACCCACCGTCGTCAGTGCGGACTCCACATCCTGAAGAGAAAAAAAGTGGTGTGTCCGATCTCTTTCCTGGACAGCCGGGGCCTTCAAGGCCCTGCGATATGACTCTCTGAGTTCACGGAGCGTATCCCCGCCAAAGAGAGCGAAACGAAACATCCCCCCCGGCGACAAAACCCTCAATGCCTCACTGAATGCTTTCTCAAGGGTATTCAACCACTGGTATGTCGATGTTGACAGAACGAGGTCAACGGAACAGTCCGCAAAAGGCAGGCGTTCCGCGTCTCCCTCCACAAGAAGCGCCCCACCTCGCCCCCGCAGGGTTCCCTTTGCGGTTCGCCCCATCGCCGGCGCCAGATCAACGCCCGCCAGGAATGCGCCCGGATAGAGATTCCTCACAGCGCGAAGCAGTTCACCGGTCCCGGCGCCAACATCGAGAATGCGCCGTGGAGCTTCACTGTGCTCGCTTTCCCTCAGCTGCCTGAGAATGATCTCTCTGACCCGTTTCTGTACGACGACTGTCTCCTCGTAGAAGACCGCTTGACGGTCAAAGGACATTCTCACTCTTGTTCTGTCAATTGTTCCCATAAACCCCTGCCAGAAATCCCGTCATCCTACTATTGAACTCCTCCGACCGCGACAACTGCGGGGCATGTCCCGCTCCGTTCAGGACAGAGAGAGATGCGTGAGGCATTGAAGCGGCCATGTAGTATGAGCTCTCAGGAAGACAGATTCGATCCTTGTCGCCGTGAACGAGGAGAACCGGAACGCGTATGCAGCCAAGAACACTGCGCATGTCAGCCAAGGCAAGCGCTTCCAGGGTTTGGAGCGCCGCATCCAGGCCGGGACGCTTTGCTGTAAGGATACTATCCCTATTCAACATTTCGAAATCGTGGCCGGACAATTCATGGGGAGCAAACATCATACGGCTGAAATCCTCCAAGGCACTCTCCCGGTTCCTCCGGAGACGGAGCGCCAGTCCCCTGGTCTCCTTTGCAGGAAGACCGAACGGAAAATCCTCCGAGGCGGTGAATTTCGGTGTTCCGGAAACGAAAACAAGCGCCGCAAGCCTATCTTTAAGAGCCGGATAGGAGGAAAGCGCCACCAGCACTCCCAGGGACCATCCCACCAGAGTAGCGCCGCTCAGGTCAAGACTCTCGAACAGAGTAGTCACATCTCTTGCAAGTTCATGAACACCATACCCCGATGATGGAGCCGATGAATTTCCATGCCCGCGCAGATCAGGGGAAATGCAGCGGTACCGGGTTGAAAAAAACTCCCGCTGCACTCTCCACACAGCCCCGGAGAAAGACCAGCCATGGACGAATACCAAGGGGCGTCCCGTCCCTGTGTCGTCATAATAAATTGCCACGGAATCTTTCGTCTCACAAAACGGCATCAGGTTTCCCGAACGGTAGCCCTGTGGAACTGCGGCCTCGTCCTATCCTTTCAGAGTATCCCGAGTCTTCTACCGGTAGCGGCAATCATTTCAACGGCCGCGGCAAGCTCGTTTTCCCCATGGCACGCCATGAGGGTACAGCGCAACCGGCTTCCCCCGACAGGAACAGTTGGTGGGCGGATGCCCTGGACATACACCCCCGCTTCGAAAAGGGATTGGGAAAACTCCATGGTTCTTTCAGCATCACCGACCATCAAGGGAATAATCTGCGTCTCACTTTCCATTGTATCAAACCCGGCGGATCGCAGGCCGGCCCGGAAAAACGCGGCATGCCGTTCCAGTCGATTGCGCAACTCCATCCCCACTGAAGAGTCGATGATATCGAGCGCGGCAAGGGAAGAAGCCATCACGGCGGGCGGAAGAGAGGTGGAAAAAATGAAGCTCCGGGCACGATTTACAAGGTATTCGATTATCTCCTCCGATGCGGCCACATAGGCGCCAAAGCAGCCGACGGCCTTACCAAGCGTTCCCATATGGATATCAATCTCCGACTGAACTCCGAAATGCTCGGCCGTTCCCCTGCCCGTGGGACCGAGTACCCCGGTTCCATGGGCGTCGTCGATCATCAGAAGTGCGCCGAATTCCTCCTTGAGGGCAACCAGTTCGGGAATGCGGGCGAGATCGCCGTCCATGCTGAAGACTCCGTCGGTGACGATCAGTTTTCTCCCCCCTCCTTTATATTCCTCCAACAGACGCCGCAATGCTGGAATGTCATTATGGGGATACCGAACCAGACGGGCACGGGAAAGAAGACAGCCGTCCACGATACTGGCATGATTCAGCCGGTCGCAGAATACAATGTCACCTTTCCCCACCAGGGCCGGTACTACTCCGGTATTGGCAGCGTACCCGGAATTGAAGACAAGCGCCCGCTCCGTAGCCTTGAAAGCGGCAAAACGCCTCTCCAGTGTACAATGGAGTTCCATAGTACCCGAGACCAGACGGGAAGCCCCGCTACCGACCCCATACTTTTCAATCGCACGGATTGAGGCCTCTTTCAGATCGGGGTGGTCGGCCAGCCCGAGATAATTGTTGGAACAGAGAAGCAGCACCTCCCGGCCGTCCATCACCACCCTGGTCTTTTGGCTCCCTTCGATACTCCGCATACTCCGGTAGAGCCCTTTATCTCGCAACTGATTCAATTCATCGGCAAATGTACGCGACACGATCCCCTCCCCGGAATCCACCGTTCTTCTCCGCATTGGTCAACCGAACACCCATAGCATGGTTGACGAGTACGGAGGTACCATATCAGTTTCATTTTGTAAAAGGATTTCTGCGACTGGAACTGGTGGTGGGAGCTGTTGCACTCCGCCCCGATTGAGCGGAGTACAACAGCAATGATTCATTTACTTGAAGGTACCACCTACGAGGGTCGCCGTTATGCTGCCGACCTTGACCTTGGTTTTCATCTTGACCGGGAGGAGACGCTCATCGTCCGTCAACCATATATACATATCGCCCTTCCTCTCCATAATCCCTTCCGATTGCATCAAAGGTTTGATGACGATCGTATCGAAGCTCCCGAGTTTGGTCTTGATCTTTTCCTTTCGAAGCACCTGCACCTCAACATTCCAAAGCTTCTTATTGTCCAGGATTGTCAGAAAGACCGGTTTACCCACTTCCAGCTTGAGGGTCCTGACATGGTAGAAACTTGAAAGAGTATCCAGGGTAGCCGCGGGAATAGATATCTCCCTCTTGTCACCGTTCAGGTTGTCCTTGTAATGGGCAACGCCCTTCCCATGATCGAACAGGATCTCTTTGTCCCTTCGATGGCTGCCTTCCCGTATCTTTATTCGGTACGCCTTCGGCAACCCGATCTTGCCGGGGGCGGCGCCTGCCAGGACCGTTTCGATACGATCTTCAACAGGGAAAAAAGCGGTAATCCAGTCAGCGGAACGGGCCGTAGAGATGATCCTGGTTTCCGCTCCATCAGCGAGTATCTCCTGTGTGGCCGTCCCCGCCTTGATGCCGGTCCATGTCAGATCGTAGATCAGTTTCTCCGGAATACTCACTGCCGAAGCCGGACGGGCTACCGGCAACAGTGCCGCCGCAAGAACGATACTGGTGAACAGAAACGACAGCCGCAGGATTTTAATAAGTTCCCGGAAACGATACATGGATGGGTTCATACTCTTTTCCTCCTTGATTTGTCAGGGAAAACCGTCCGCAGCAAGCCTGTATGGCTGGTTGCACGCTTGAATTCCCGCGGAACGGTGCAAACAGCCTGGTTTTAACATTTTCCGGTTCAGAACCTGGTTGTATTCCGTATCCTCTTTGCTATAGTGTACTCGTTTAAATCATTCAACACCTCCACCAGAGCCAAAGGAGAGAACCAATGAAACTTGAAGAAGTAAAAAAAATTGCAAAACAGCACGGCATTCAACTCAAAGGCATGAAGAAGGCGGAAATCATCAGGGCGATTCAGCGCAACGAAAACAATAACGACTGTTACGAGACCGGCAATGCGGAAACGTGCGGTCAGACGGATTGTCTCTGGCGGGATGACTGCCGCTGATGATTCACCCTCCACCTATTTTCCGTGACCGTCTCTCACCAGCTCGATAACGGTTACCTCGGGGGACGCCAGGAACCTGATTGGAGGCCCCCAGGTTCCCGTTCCCCTGCTCACATACAGGGCTGTCGCCCCCCAGTGAGACAAACCGGTTGCTACGGGGTAGACCAAGCGGGTCACTAGGCCGAAAGGAAATATCTGACCCTTATGAACGTGCCCTGAAAGCTGGAGGTCAAACAGGCCGACGCTCTCTTTCCCCACCACCGGCCGATGCTTCAGCAACAGGGTAAAGCTGTTCCGGGGTATCTTTTCAAGGATATCCTTTTCACCCCTGCTTCGAATGCCGATCCTCCCTCCCGCAGGATCCTCCACTCCGACAATGGTCAGCACCCCTCCCACATCGTGACTTTCCCCGCGCAGCACCGAAAAACCGGCCAGCCGAGTGAACTCCAAGGATTTCTCGATACCGGCGTAGTATTCATGATTGCCGGTGACGGCGAACTTTCCATACACGGGCTTCAGCTTCCGCAGTTCCGCTGCCAGGGTCTCCATGCCGTCCATCTGTCCGTCCACCAGGTCGCCGGTCGAAACCAGCACGTCCGGTTGCGCGTTTTCGATTACCCGAACAATCGCTTGCAAACGTCTTTCCTTTACAATCAGCCCCAGATGCACGTCGGATATCTGCACTATTGTGAGACGGGTGAGCGAGAGAGGCAGCTTATCCGTGCGGATGACTACCTTCTCTGCCCGGATGTCACCGGCTTCATGAAAGCCGTAGACCGCGATCCCCAGGGAAATGCACAGAGAGGCAAGGAATGCCTGCCGATCAGTCAGCTGAAATACGTGAGACAGAAAACATGAACACCGGAACAGAAGCCGCCCACCGTCCATAAAGACCGATGTGGTGAAGAACAAAAACAGAAATCCCATCCAGAGATAGCCGGCATACGCAAGCGGCAGGGCAACCGACTCAAGTCCTTCTCTCTCCGCAAGACGTACCAGCAGCGGAGCGCAGACCATCACCCCCAAGAAAAATATCAGGAGTACTGCTGACGAAAGAGGAAGAGAAAACGCACCGGTAATCTTGCGGTACGCATGGAAGTGCATGCCTCCATAAAGCAGAAAAAACAGTAGAAGGAACAGGCTCACCCGAGAGACTCCTGTGTAGTGTTTGTGTTCACCATCCGTCAGGTGACTCCGAAGTCAGGCACCCCTGACTGAAATCCCCGGCCGAAGATTTCGATGCCTCCCTCTCCGGAGCCATCTGCGCGCCCTATCCTGGAGGGCGTCCATGTAGTAGTAGACTACCGGCGTGATATACAGGGTAAGGAGCTGGGAGACAAGAAGGCCCCCGACCACGGCAAGACCCAGGGGACGTCGCGCTTCGGCTCCCGCGCCAAAACCGAGCGCGATGGGCAGGGTCCCCATG
>CAYSPF010000036.1:0-16905 GCA_964432775.1 uncultured Geobacter sp. | reverse complement strand
CGTGAATTCGCCGACGATGAAGATGATTATGATGAGGAGTCCTGAGAGAAGGATGTGCCGCGTCTTTTGAGCCGATACAAAGGCCGTTCCGAGAGGAGCGGCCTTTGTGCGTAAGGAAGCCTTCCAGCTTGATGGCCGCGGTATGGTCAGGGGGAGGAACCGTTGTTTTTCTGCAGTTCCGTGAGCGCCTCTTTCAGCGAAGTCGTATGCCCTTCGTCCGTTGCCATCATCGCACTGAACAGCTTGGCGCATGATTCATCGGCAAACCGCGCGGCAGTATCGAGGTGGAATTGACTGAAAATGGTTTCACAGTTAATGGCCATTTTCAGCGCGTCCACCAAGGAGGGAACGCTTTCCCGAACCCGTTGCAAGGCCGCCCTGGCATAGGTAAGGTGTTTTTCCGCTTCTTCGATGGTCAGCTTCATTCCCCGGATCAAGGGGGAGTGTGTCTTGATGGCGAGCCTGAGCTGGTACTCGTGATTTCTTTCCTCGGCGGCGGTTTTCTCGAAAAGCCGGGTGATGTCAGGGTTGTGGCGGTAAGCGGAGGTAAAAAATTCGTATATCTCGGCCAGTACGCCTTCGATATCCGCGCATCGCTGCAGGATGATCAGAGTTTCCATCTGGGACGTCATTTTCATTCCTCGCTTTCCTCAGTTATTTTCGCGGTCCACGGGCACCGACTGTAGGACGTCGGTCGGTGGGTGGGGGAGTACTCTTGGCATGTAAGTTAAGTTGTTGCATATGAAAAATATCTTATTATTCTGACGCTCTTGGTGGTAGGATGCCGCCATGACGTCACGTCCCCTGGCTATCCCCCTATTTTCGGTTGTCGCCGGCCTTACCTCGGCCTTCCTGTGGGGCATATGCTTTTCTCTTATCTCCCTTTTGCTTCTCCTTGCTATAACTTTCCTCCTGGTGTTTGTCAAGAACCGCCTGTTTTTCCTGGCAACACTTGCCCTGTGCTTTTTCGTCTGGGGCAATCTGTCCCTGAAGCCTTTTCTTGAGCCGCACTTTTCATCCGATTCCATTGTCCGATTTGTTGGCGCCGACCCGCTCACTATCGAGGGGGTCATCGACAGCCGTCCGGATTGGCGGGAAACGGGCGGCAGGATCTATCTGCGCGCTGCGAGGGTCTTCCGCGGAGAATGGTCCGCCGTGGTCACCGGCAGGATGCTCGTTTCGATAGGTGAGGGGAGGTCGTATCTTCTGACCGGCGACCGGGTTCGATTCGTGTCGAGAATTCGTGAGCCGAGGAATTTCGGGGTTCCCGGAGAATTCGATTACGAGCGGTACCTGGCCTTCCGGGATGTCCATGCAACGGCGTTTGTCACGTCTGCATCCGACGTGATTCTGATCAGGGGAGGTGTTGCCTATCCCTTTCAGCGTCTTATGGACAGGATCGCCGTGGACCTGGGAAACAGGATCAGCGACAGTCTCCCCGGCGACGAGGGAGCCGTGCTGCGGGCGCTTCTCCTGGGAGAGATGGGCGGCGTTCCCGATAAAATCCGGGAGCTCTATACCAGAACCGGCGTCAACCATATCCTGTCCATATCGGGTTTTCACGTGGGCGTGATAGCTTTTTTCCTTTTCCAGCTGGCGTTCCGGGCGGCCCGGCGTTCCCCGTTCCTCCTGCTGTATGCCCACCCGCGGCGCGTAATCCTGGTCCTTACCATTCCGGTCATCCTGTTCTATCTCTTCCTTTCAGGGAGCGCCCCGGCAACGGTCCGTTCGGTGGTGATGATCGTTGCCTGCATCGCCGCGCTTCTTCTCGATCGCGAGACGGATCCCCTGAACTCCTTGATACTGGCTGCGTTGTTCATTCTGGCCTGCTCGCCTGTCGCGCTCTTCGATATCTCATTTCAGCTTTCTTTTTGCGCCATCTGGGGAATTATCGTCCTGACGCCGATCCTTCTGGCTCCCTTCGGTACGGCGTCAAAGGGCGCGCTCCATTGGCTGCTGCTCTTTTTCATGGCCTCGGTGGCAGCAACGGCAGCCACGCTGCTCCCTGTTTCCTTCCATTTTCACCGGACAACCCTGACAGGGCTGCCGGCAAATTTCTTCATCGTCCCCCTGATGGGATATGGCGCCGTGGTGGTTGGGTTCACCTCGCTTCCCTGTCTGTACCTGTTTCCGCCTCTCGCGGCCCTGTTTCTGAAAATTGCCGGTTTCCTGGTGAAGATTTCAACCGGCATTCTCGTTTATCTTGATGAAATTCCACTCATGCCGGTCTGGGGGACCACCCGTTTCGATCTGCTGCTCTTTTTGCTGACATTGTCGGTAATTTCTTTCACGCAACCGGGGAAAGTGCGTCGCATCGGCTGCTGTCTTCTGGCCGGGTTGTTCGTTGCGGCCCGGCTGGCGGGAATCGATCCCGATTCGGGAAAGCTGCGTCTGGACTTCTTCAGCGTAGGGCAGGGAGAGGCAACTCTCGTATCCTTTCCCGACGGAAGGAGGATGCTTGTGGATGGTGGAGGAAGCTACCGGGACGGCGGGATGGATCCGGGGGAGAGGCTGCTGGCGCCGGCTCTGTGGGGCAGGGGGATCGGCAGGTTGGACTATCTGGTTCTCAGCCATCCCCATCCGGACCATCTGAAGGGGCTTCTCTTCCTGGCGCGAACGTTTCCCATCGGAGAATTCTGGGAAAGCGGCATCACGGACGGAGGGAATGACTATCTGGCTCTGAAGCGCACCTTGGCGGAAAAGGGTGTTCCTGTCCGACGGGTTGATGCGACCACCGGACCGATTCGGGTCGGCACGGCGGTCATCGAGCCCCTTGCCCCTTCGATTGTTTCGGGAGGCGCCGCGGATCTCAACGAGTCGTCCCTGGTTTTTCGTCTCCGGCTGCAGAATTTTGCGGTACTCTTTACCGGAGATATCGACTCGGAAGCGGAGAGGATACTGCTCAGCAATCCGTCGGCCCTGCGCTGTACGGTTCTCAAGGTGCCTCACCACGGCAGTCGCGCTTCTTCTTCGGCGCCTTTCCTTGCAGCTGCATCTCCCGCATGCGCTCTTATCGGAGCGGGGTACGAAAATCGTTTCCACCTGCCGTCCCGTGAAACACTGAACCGCCTTCGGAAACAGGGTGCCCGGGTGTTTCGCACGGATCTGGACGGCACCATTACCGTTACCTGCGGTGGAGGAAAATGGTTTGTTTCGACTTTCGGCAGAAACGGGCATTTTCATTGACAAGATTCGGTTTTCTTTGCTAGTTTGAGGGGCAAATTTTCTATTTCGCGTAAGGGTTTCACAGCGTGAACACGTGTTCGGGGAGACGCGGCATGGAAAGGATACTTGTCGTTGAAGACGACCGGTTTTTCCGGGAGATGTACTGCCACCTGCTGAGCGGGGAGGGGTACGAGGTCCATACGGCTGCGTCAGTCGATGAGGCAATGGAGTGTCTCGGGAAAACGGAGTACCATCTCATCGTTACCGACCTGGTGATGCCCGGTCAGAGCGGGATGGATCTCCTGTATCGCGTGAAACGGCGCGACCCGGACATCGACGTTATTATGGTGACCGGCAACACCAACGTGGAATCAGCCATCGAGGCCCTGAAAAACGGCGCCCGCGATTACCTGCTGAAGCCGGTCAACCACGATGAGTTCCGGCATACCGTGGCCCTCTGCATGGAGCAGCGCAGGCTCCTGAGCGAGAATATCGAGCTGAAGGGGCTGGTTCACCTGTTCCAGGTCGGCCAGACTATTTCCAACTGCCTGGAGATGGAGCGCCTCGCTACTCTGGTAGTAGATTCATTCGCCAAGGAACTTGGCGCGGAAAGGGCGCTGGGGTTTTTCCCCGATGAAGACGGAAGCTTCTCCCTGCGGGACATCCGCGGATTCAGCGTCCAGGAAGGCACGCGAATCGGCGAGTTGCTCCTTGCCGGCAACATCGGGTTCGCCGGGGAAACCGTGGTGAGAAAGAAGGTGACGTGCCTGTCCGGCCATGATTCGATTCCCGGAGAGGGTGTCCCCGCGGGTTTTGATGAGGTTCTGCTGTTTTCTATCCGCTCTAAGACGCTCCTCCAAGGCGTTGTCGCACTCTTCAGCCCGGAGGGGGAGACTTTCCCTGACGAACTGAATTTCAAGAATCTTCACTTTCTTCAGGATCAGGCGTCTCTCGCCTTTGAAAACGCCGCCCGTTTCGCATCGGCGCGGAATCTTCTCTATATCGACGAACTGACCGGACTTTTCAACTATCGGTACCTGGATCTCGCGCTGGAAAGGGAGCTGAAACGTGCCGAACGCTATGGTTCCTGCGTCGCGCTCCTTTTTATCGACCTGGACCTTTTTAAAGGGGTGAATGATAGCCACGGTCACCTCATCGGCAGCCGGGTATTGGGTGAAGTCGGTTCCCTGCTGAAAAAGTCGGTGCGCGATGTGGATCTGGTGATCCGCTACGGCGGAGACGAATACACGATTATCCTTGTGGAAACGGATGCGGAGAGCGCCGCCGCGGTAGCGGAGCGTATCCGGGTCACCATAGAGAGAAATACATTCCTTGCCGATGACGGTTACGATATCCACCTGTCGGCCTGCATCGGCTACGCCTGTTTTCCCGACGACACCCGGTCGAAGCTGGAGCTCCTCGAAGTGGCCGATAAGGCCATGTACCGAGGTAAGTTCAGCGGCAGAAACCGTGTCTTCAGGGCACTGCACGAAGACTGACAGGGGACTGTCCTGCTCAAGGCGAGGCGCGAAGGGTCTCAGTAGATAGTAACCCGAGTGGATCCGACGAGTGATCCTCCCGGAAGAACGTCTGTACTAAAGGAAAGAAGGGATACCATACGTGGCACTGACAGGAATCAAGGGATTCAACGACATACTTCCCGGCGAGGTCCGGAAATGGCAGCATGTGGAAAAGACCGCCCGTCGGGTCTTCGAGACCTACGGGTTTTCCGAGATACGGGTTCCGGTCCTGGAGAAGACCGAGTTGTTTTCCCGCTCCATCGGCGATGCCACCGACATCGTGGAAAAGGAGATGTATTCGTTCACGGATAAGGGTGGGAATGCGATCACCCTGCGCCCGGAGGGGACGGCCGGGGTCATCCGCGCATTCATCGAGCACAAGCTCCACACCGCGGACTCGGTGGCCAAGCTCTATTACATGGGGCAGATGTTTCGCTACGAGCGGCCGCAGAAGGGGCGCTACCGCCAGTTTCATCAGATAGGGGTCGAGGTTGCCGGTGTCTCGGACCCGAAGATCGATGCGCAGGTGCTGACCATGCTCTGCCACTTTTTCGCGGAACTGGGGCTCATCGAGCCCAGGCTCCAGATAAATTCTCTCGGCTGTCACGACTGCCGTCCGGAGTACCGGAGAAAGCTTCGGGAATTTCTCTGCGAGCGTCTGGACAGCCTGTGCGACGACTGCAAACGCAGATACGATACAAACCCTCTCCGGGCGCTGGACTGCAAGGCTGCCGGCTGCCGGGAGGCGACCGTGGGCGCTCCGTCGGTTCTCGACCATCTCTGCGCCGGGTGCGAAGACCATTTTTCCCGTACGAAAAGATATCTGGACGCGGCAGGTACCGCATACGATATCAATCCCCGCATGGTGCGCGGCCTGGACTATTACACCCGCACCACATTCGAGTTGGTGACGGGCCTGCTCGGCTCCCAGAGTGCGGTCGCCGCAGGCGGCCGCTACGACCGGCTCATCGAGGAATTGGGCGGTCCCGCGCTTCCCGGCATCGGTTTCGCTCTCGGGGTGGAGAGGGTTGTGCTCCTGCTGGACGGCGAAGGATTCGAAACACGCCCCGACCTGTTCATCGCCTACCATGGGGAAGCCGCCGGTGATGCGGCTTTCCTTCTCATGAGCCGCTTGCAGCACAGGGGGATCTCCGTGGAACTGGACTACGAGGGAAAAAGCATGAAGAGCCAGATGCGCCGGGCCGACAAGTTCCGCGCACGCTACACCCTCATCATCGGCGAGGACGAACTGGCAAAGGGGAGGGCGGCCCTCAAGGAGATGGACCGGGGAGTGCAGGAAGAGGTTGTTCTTGATGCGGACGCTATCATGGGCAGGCTGAACGGCGGGGACGGGTCGTAATCCTTGGAGTATCTCTTTCTCATCATCGGGGCAGGCGTCGGCGTGATCTGCGCATGGCTGGTCCTCAAATCCCGCATCGAGCTTGCCGTTGCGCGGGCTAGGTCCGACCACGAAGGGGAGAGTGCGGCGCTCGCGGAGCGCCTTCTGGGGAAAGAAGAGCAGCTTGCCGGACTGAAGACATCCCTTGCTGCCCGCGATGGTCAGATCGCCGCGCTGTACGACGATAATTCCTCCCTGAGGGTGAAGGTGTCGGAGCTTGACACCCTGATCCGGGAGGAGCGGAAGTCAACCGGTGAAAAGCTGTCGGTGCTGGACGCAGCCCACGAAAAGCTCTCCGACGCCTTCAAGGCGCTCTCAGCGGATGCGCTCCAGAGCAACAACCGCTCGTTCATGGAGCTGGCCCGGACTCTTCTGGAGAAATACCAGGAAGGCGCCAGGGGCGACCTGGAGCAGCGCCGACAAGCCATCGACGAACTCGTCAAGCCGCTTCGGGAGTCCCTGGAAAAGGTGGACGGCAAGATCCGGGAACTGGAAACGGTCCGGACCACCGCCTATACGAGCCTTACGGAACAGATCAAATCTCTTGCCGTCACCCAGTCGCAACTCCAGGGGGAGACCGCGAACCTGGTGAAGGCACTCCGATCACCCACCGTGCGCGGTCGCTGGGGCGAGATCCAGTTGCGGCGGGTGGTGGAGATCGCCGGGATGGTCAACTACTGCGATTTCGTCGAACAGGAGTCAACCTCCGGACCGGACGGACGCCTGCGACCGGACATGGTTGTCCGGCTGCCGAACGGCAAGAACGTGGTGGTTGACTCGAAGGCGCCCCTTGCCGCCTACCTGGAGGCGCTTGAGGCCGCCGACGAGCCGGAAAAGCTCCGGAAATTGAAGGACCACGCACGCCACGTGCGGGTCCACCTGACCAAACTTTCCGCAAAGTCCTACTGGGACCAGTTCAAGCCCACCCCTGAATTCGTGGTGCTTTTCCTCCCGGGAGAGACCTTCTTCAGCGCCGCACTGGAGCAGGACCCTTCACTCATCGAATTCGGCGTGGATCAGAAGGTGATCCTCGCCACCCCTACCACCCTCATCGCGCTGCTTCGCGCCGTTGCCTACGGCTGGCGACAGGAGCATGTGGCGGAAAACGCCCAGGCCATCAGCGAACTGGGGAAGGTACTCTACGACCGGGTGTCGGTCCTGGCGTCCCACTTCACCGACCTGCGCCGGGGGCTTGAGAGGGCCGTTGAGTCCTACAACCGTGCAGTCGGTTCCCTTGAAAGCCGGGTTCTGGTTTCCGCACGACGCTTCAAGGAACTGGGCGCCTCCACCGGCAGGGACATCGAGCCCCTGGAAGCCATCGACACCCGGCCGCGGACAACCGAAACCCTGGACCTCCCCATGGAAGATGACGAGACGGTGGGATGAGCCGCCGGTCATGCCGCACTTTTTTTCGTGTGTCGCGGCCGGGTTCTTCCAGAACTGAGATCTGCGAGAGAAAGGCATGGGAGAAGGGGATGTCGCGTTCATGCGTTCATCAATGCGTTCCCCTCTTTTTCGGTTCAGTCGGGCAGCAAAGCGGCTCCGATGACGGAGGCGATCCTTTCCAGGGCAAGCAACTCGTTACGTGAAAAATCCGCGCCTGCACAGGCTGCATCCGCTGCTTTTCGGGAGACCTGGATGACCCCTCTCACGGTCCCGTCACAGGTCAAGGGGGCGCTCATTATTTTCTGGATGGGGAGTGTGTCGGTTCCCTTGCCGCGGAACAGTTCGAAAAAGGATGCATGGGGCGTGACGGCAAAAGTGTTGTTGAGAAATCCCTTGTTTTCGCGGGCCGTCTGGGCAACGAGCGGATTCGCTGCGGATAGCGGTACGGTTCCCGCGTCCTTCAGGTGCGTCGGCCAGATGAAAGCCAGGGATTCGCTGTCCATGTCGAGCAGAAAGACGGCAACTTCATCCGGTTTTACGGAAAACGCCCGGGAGACGAACGAGACCGCCGTTTCCAGTCTACCTTCGTTATGCGGTACGGCAGAGAGGGAGTTGCGGAGTATTGTGCAGAACTCGTCCAGTTTCATGGTTTTTCTCCTGTAGATGCTGTTCATCCTTTACCACAAGGGTCTTGTCGCAGTCAAAAAGAATTGCATCGGAGCAGGACAGTCTGTTTAAATAGCACCGTTGTAAAAGATCGTTACCCGGTCAGGGCGACACAAAAAACGGGTTTCTACACCGTGTACGGCCACCCCGACTGTACCGACAGCGTACTAAATACGCTGCAACTCCACGGATTCAAGGAGTAATCACATGGTTGAATTATCCGAAATGCATGAAAAATGCAGGCAGTGCGGGTTCGGGTACGCGAGAATCGATACCGAGCGATGGCTGGATAACAGCGCGCGGCGGGTGATGTGCCCAATCTGCGGCTGGACCAGGCTGGAAGAGCATCACTGGCCGGAAGGCTTTCCCCAACTGGTGAAGCGAACGGAAAGTTACGGCTTCGGCGCCTATCGACTGGTACCGCCCGGCGGGTACTCCGGTTATAACGCTTTCCACTCCCCCCCTGAACCGCCGGTCATCGATCATATCAGGGAACTCCTCAACGAAAAGGGGTGGAAGGGCTACCTGACACTCTGGGATGAAACCGCCGGTCGTGCGCGGTTGGTAGAGGGTAGTCCGCTGCAGAAATTCGACGCAGCCGGGAAGAAGTAGCCCATCGTTGACCGTGATGAAAAACCGGGCCTGCATGCGCAGCCGGCCCGGTCCGTATTTCACGCCTTCGGTTTTTTTTGAAGAGACCCTGTCTACCTCAGGTTCCAGACAATCATCTCCCACATATCACGCCAGTTTTTCCCCAATTCCCTTACCACTGACGGTTCGAAACCGCAGTGCATCATGCATTGGGCGCATCGTTCGTCTCTGCCGACTCCATATTTATTCCAGTCCGTCTTATCCATCATCTCCCGGTAGCTCTGGTAGTGGTTATCGGTGATGAGGTAGCAGGGCGCTTTCCAGCCCCGGGTGTTGCGCGTCGGGTTCCCCCACGGCGTGCATTCCAGCTTCTTCTCCCCCATGAGAAAGCGGAGATACATGGGCGTGGAGAGGATGCGGTGCCGTTTGCTCATCTCGAAGACCTCCCGGAACTTGAGTTCGATATCGCGGCGTTCCAGGAAGAGTTTTTCGCCCACCGCCTCGTAGCCGAACCCCGGCGCAACCAGGAAGCCGTCCACGCCGATTCCGGCAAGAAGCGTGAAGAGTTCGTCGATCTCCTTCAGGTCGGTTTCCTTGAAGATGGTGGTGTTGGTCCAGACACGGAAACCGAACTTTTTCGCTTTGCGGATCCCCTCGACAGCCATGGCAAAGGCATCGGGATGTTCCAGTATCCGGTTATGGGTGGCTTCCATTCCATCCATGTGAATGTTCAGGGTAAAATTGGAATGGGGGTTCATCCTGGCCAGGGCATCCTGCAACAGGAGGCCGTTGGTGCAGAAGTAGATGTGTTTTCCTCGCTTCAGCACCCTTTCGATCAGCTCGTGGACGTGGGTATAGAGGAGCGGTTCGCCTCCGGTAATGGTGACTACCGGGGCGGGACATTCATCCACGGAGTGGAGACATTCCTCGAGTGACATCTCCTCCGAAAGGGTGTCCTCGTATTCGCGGATACGTCCGCAACCGGAGCAGGCGAGATTGCAGAGATGGGTGGGTTCCAGCATGAGAACCAGGGGAAATTTCTCAACCTTGCGGAATTTGTTCCGCATGATGTAGCTCATCAGGTCAATGTTCAGCTTCAGGGGGAAACGCATGGGTAAAACTTTTCCTTTCAATAAAGAGCGGATGGTTATTTGATCCGTGCCAGCGCGGGGATGGGCGCATCTTTGCGCGCCAGAAGTTTTCTGGCGGAGGCGGCGATACCTGCGGCGTCCAGTCCCAGGTCCGCGCGTAACTGTGCCTGGCTGCCGTGTTCGATGAATCGGTCGGGGATTCCGACCCTTTTCATCCTGATGCCGGTCATTCCCGCCGATGCGAGCAGCTCGAGGATTGCGCTGCCGAAACCGCCGGCCAGGGCGTTTTCCTCCACGGTGAGCAGGGCGCCGGTGGTTGAGGCTGCCTTCAGGATCAGCTCTCTGTCCAGGGGCTTCACGAAACGGGCGTTGATAACCGTGGCGCGGATACCCTCCGTTGCGAGAATTCGGCAGGCCTCCAGCGCCGGGTAGACGGTGGCGCCGATGGCAATGACGGCCAGATCGTCTCCTTCCGTGAGGATCTCTCCCCTGCCGATTTCCAGGGGCGCCGGGTCGCAGTCCATGGGGACGCCGTACCCTGCGCCCCTGGGGTAACGAAGAGCGACGGGCGTCCCGGAATAGACGGCCGTCTTCAGCATATGTTGGAGCTCGTTTTCATCCTTGGGCGCCATCACCGTCATCTCGGGGAGGTGCCGCAGGAAGGACAAATCGAAGACGCCGTGGTGGGTTGGGCCGTCGTCCCCCACAAGTCCGCCCCGGTCAAGTGCCAGGGTCACCGGCAGTTTCTGCAGGCAGATATCGTGGAATATCTGGTCATAGGCACGCTGGGCAAAGGTGGAGTAGAGTGCGGCCACCGGCCGGAAACCCTCGGCCGCCAGACCCGCGGAAAAGGTGAGGGCGTGCTGCTCGGCTATCCCCACATCGAAGAAACGGTCGGGAAAAGCCTTTGCGAAGGGAGTGAGGCCGGTCCCGTCCGGCATGGCGGCGGTGATGGCGATGATCTTTTCATCCTCCTCGCCCAGCTTCACCATGGTCCGGCCGAACACCGCGGTATACGAACTGGCCCCGCCCTTGGCGGCCCTGACTTCCCCTGTTTCAATATCGAAGGGACCGACACCGTGGAAGAGGTCCGGCGTTTTTTCCGCGGGAGGATAGCCCTTCCCCTTGGTGGTCATCACATGTATCAGGACCGGACCCTCCACGGTTCGGCAGTTCCGGAACACCTCAATCAGCTGGGGGAGATCGTGCCCATGGATGGGTCCCACATAGTCGAAGCCGATGGCCTCGAACAGGCTTCCCGGGGTCAGGAAGCCCTTCAGGGAGTTCTCCGCCTTTCTGGCAAAATGGAGGATATTGCCGCCGATGGCGGGGATTCCTTTCAGGAGAGACTGCATTTCCTTCTTCAGCTCCCGGAAATACTTTCCGGTGAGTTTGCGCGAGATGAAGGCGGAGAAGGCGCCCACATTCTTCGAGATGGACATTTCGTTATCGTTGAGGACCACGATAAGATTCTTTCGAAGGTGGCCGGCCTGGTTGAGTCCCTCGAAGGCCAATCCTCCGGTAAGGGATCCGTCGCCGATAACGGCGATGACCCTGCTGTCTTTACCGTTCAGGCTGTTGGCCGCCGCCATCCCGAGCCCCGCAGAGATGGAGGTGGAAGCATGGCCCGCTCCGAACGCGTCGTGGGGTGATTCACAGCGCTTCGGGAAGCCGCTGAGCCCCTTGTACTGACGCTGGGTGTGGAAGGCGTCCCTCCGACCGGTTAGGATCTTGTGGGTATAGGCCTGGTGGCCCACGTCCCAGATGATCCTGTCCACGGGTGATTCGAAGCAGTAGTGGAGCGCAAGGGTCAACTCGACGCAGCCGAGATTGGAGGCCAGGTGACCGCCGGTTTGGGAAACCGTTTCCAGCAGGAAGCGCCGGATCTCTTCGCCGAGGGGGGCAAGTTCATCTTCCTTCAGTCGTTTCAGGTCTTCAGGACAGTTGATTT
Organism: uncultured Geobacter sp.; assembly: GCA_964432775.1. Classification (GTDB taxonomy): domain Bacteria; phylum Desulfobacterota; class Desulfuromonadia; order Geobacterales; family Geobacteraceae; genus RPRC01. The sequence continues at coordinate 5,136 of CAYSPF010000036.1, read as the reverse complement.
TTTCAAGGAGTGGGTACATGAGTGACTCCTGTAATTATGTGTTTGCGGGCCCGGGCTGCATTTCGTTGCCTAGTGCCCCTTGCCCTGTGTCCGGGTCACATACCCTTCGGCACGGAACCAGTCCACCGCCTTCGCCAGGGCATCTCTGACCGGGTGTTGGGGAAGTCCCAGCTCCCGTATCGCCTTGGAGGAGTCGAAATACATGAGTTTTCCCGCCATCCTGACCCCTGCCAGCGGAATCAGCGGCTCCCTGCCGGTTATCCGGGAAATCGCTTCGTTGACGTACGCCGCGAGGAGAATGGGGGTATAGGGAAGTTTTACTCGGGGGGCGGAAAGTCCGGAGATATCTTCCAGAAGGGAGAAGATGCTCCGCAGGGTCATGTTCTGGTTGCCGAGGATGTACTTTTCTCCAATCCGTCCGTGACGGGCGGCCAGTACGTGCCCTCTGGCGCAATCCTCCACGTCGATGAGATTGAGTCCCGTATCCAGGTAGGCGGGCATCCTGCGGTTGAGAAAGTCGACGATGATCTTACCGGTCGGCGTCGGTTTGATGTCAAGTCGCCCGACCGGCGTGGACGGGTTGACGATGACGAGAGGAAGTCCGCGTCCGAGAAAAGTCTCCGCTTCACGTTCGGCGAGGAACTTGCTCTTTTTGTAGTGTCCGACCATTTCATGGAAGGAAACAGGTGTTTCTTCCGTCCCCGGCGTCCCGTCGCCGGGGTTGCCGAGTGTCCCGACACTGCTGGTATAGACGACCCGGGAGATGCGCCGCTTCAGGGCTGCTTCGAGAATGGCGCGCGTGCCCCCCACATTCACGTCATACATGGATGCCGGGTTCCTCGTCCAGAGGCGGTAGTCCGCCGCGGCGTGAAACAGGGTGTCGCAGCCGGCGAGACCCTGTTCCAGTGAGTCCCGGTCCAGGAGATCTCCTTCGTGGAATTCAAGGGGAAGTCCGGCGAGATTTGTTCTGACCGACCCGGGTCTGACCAGAGCCTTCACCTCGCACCCCTGTTCGAGCAGTTCACGTGCCAGGCTGGCCCCGATAAATCCGGTGGCGCCGGTTACAAAGACTTTTTTCATAGAAGAGGTAATGGAATGCCGCTCTTCCGTGGGGAGCTCGGGTTGAAGAGCGGCGTGCTTATCAGTTGTTTTCGCCCAGGAGGGATCGGTATTTTCCCAGGGCCATCAGGGGGAAACAGTTGCGGTAGATGTGGTATTTGATCATGAAATATTTGGGGAAGCCGGTGCCGGTAAATTGCTCCTCATCCCAGGTTCCGTCCGGTTTCTGTGTCTGGATCAGGTGCTGGATCCCGCGGGAGACCGAAGACGATTTGACCTCGCCGGAGGCCATGAGGGCGAGGAGTGCCCAGGCTGTCTGGGAGGGCGTGCTCTCCCCGATGCCGGCCTGGGCCCGGTCATGGTAGGACTCACAGCTTTCACCCCACCCTCCGTCCGCGTTCTGTTTCGACTTCAGCCAGTTCGCGGCCTTGCGGATATAATGTTGCGACGGATCCTCGCCCACGGCATGGAGACCGGACAGCACGGACCAGGTCCCGTAGAGGTAATTCACGCCCCAGCGTCCCCACCAGGGGCCTTCCGGTTCCTGGTTTCTCTTCAGGAAATCGAGGGCGCGGACGGCGGCCGGGTGCTGTTTCGGGTAGTCGAATGTCCCCATCAGCTCCAGCATTCTGCCGGTCAGGTCCGCCGTAGGTGGATCGATGAGTGCCTCCAGGTCTGCAAAGGGGATCTTGTTCAGGATATGTTTGGTATTGTCCTTGTCAAAGGCGCCCCACCCGCCGTTCTTGCTCTGCATTCCCAGACACCAGCGGATGCCGCGTTTGATGGCGTCGTCTTTCGCTTTCCCGTTCTTGGTCTTCACGTCCTTGATGGCCATCATCACGATACCGGAATCGTCCACGTCCGGATACCAGTCATTGAGAAACTCGAATGCCCAGCCTCCCGGTTCCAGGCCGGGACACTTGATCTTCCAGTCTCCCGGCTTGCGCACTTCCCGGTCAAGGAGCCACTGGGTTGCCTTTACCAGGGCAGGGTGATCGTTGGGCACACCGGCGTCGATGAGTCCCTTGAGCGCCAGCGCCGTGTCCCAGACAGGGGAGATGCAGGACTGGAGCACGATGCTCTCCTCGCTCTCGATGCAGAAGTTCTCGAGCGCATCGAGTCCCTTCTGGACCACCGGGTGATCATTGGCGTAGCCGAGACAGTGAAGCGCCAGGATTGAGTTGAGCATGGCCGGCTGTATTCCTCCCCAGTCTCCGGAAGGTTCCTGATGGTCCAGAACCCATTTCTCCGCGAAAGCCATTGCCCGCTTCATGAAAGGTCTGATGGGGCTCCGTTCATAGATTTTCAGCAGGTGGTCAACGCCGATGAAAAAGTTTTTCCAGGTGAGGATTCCCTCTTCATTGCTGAAGGTGTAATCCGTGGGACGGGGAGGGCGAACATAGAGCTCCTGGACCCTGGCACGGGGGGGCAGCCTGCGCACCGGGCGGGCTGCCATGACGATGGCGAGGGGCGTAATGGTAGCCCTCGACCAGCTGGAGAGCTCGTACATGTTCAGGAAGGCCCAGTTCGGAATCAGCGAGAGCTCGATGGGCATGGAGGGAACCCCGAACCAGGCGAATTCGCCGAAGAGCGCCAGGAAGATCTTGGTAAAGACTCGGGTCTTGATGATGCCGCCCTTGTCCAGGATAAAGGCGCGCGCCTTCTCCATTGCGGGGTTATCCGTGGAATAGCCTGCGAGTTTCAGGGCAAAATAGGCCTCGACCGTCGTGGAGAGATCCCCGGGACCTCCGAAATAGATGGTCCAGTATCCTTCGTTCGTCTGTTTGCTGAGGATGTAATGGGCGAGCTTTTTTTCCCGCGCCTTGTCAACCATGCCGAGGAAATGAAACAGCATGATGTATTCGGCGGAAATGGTGACGTTGGATTCCAGCTCCGCCCACCAGTAGCCTTCCGAGACCTGTTCCCGGAAGAAGAACTCGCAACTGCGCTGGATGGTCGTATCCAGGGGTTCGGTTGTTTCCACCGTCTTCTTTTTCCAGATGGAAGAAGGCAGGTGATGGACCTTGGCGCCGGTTTTCGCCGGCTTCCGAGTGTCGGTTTTTTCAGCAGGCGTTCCGTTAAAAGATGTTAACGCATGCGAGATGGGGTGTTTGCAGGATTTCATTACCGTCAACTCCGGGAAACCAAAAAAATCGGCGACTTATTTCGGGACGCACGATGGCATTATGATAAATAACTGCAAATTTCTACCATAATTTTTTCAAAAGGTATACCCCTTTTCAATTAAATGGCAAGGTTCCATCGCTGTTTCATGTTCGTGACTGGAGGTTCATACCGCGTCGGACGGTGCGTCGGCCGGTTGATTTCAGGTATCGGCTATGGTACCCTCAACCCGATTTTTCACCAGGAGGTCGTGAAAATATGAAAAGTACTACGGTGAAGCGAAGGGGTTTTTTCAATCTCATCGCCCGTTATCCCATCGCCATTCTGTTTGTTGCGCTGCTTCTTTCCGTGATCTCGGGTATATACACGAAGAACAATCTGGAATTCCTGACCGGCAGGGATGACCTGATGCCCAAGAACAGCAAGTTCCACCGGGATTACCGGGACTACCGGCAGGAATTCGGTGACACGGAAGAGATAGTCGTCGTCCTGGAAAGTGATGACCCGGACAAGGCCGGCCGCTTCGGCCAGGAGTTGTACGGGCGTCTCCAGAAGCGAAAAGATGTCTTTCGTGAAGTTTTCTATCCAAACGGGCTGCCGTTCTTTCAGAAAAACGGACTGCTGTTTCTTCCTTACGAGGATCTGCGCTTCCTGCGGGACAACCTCACCCGGGCGATGCCGGTGCTGAAGGATCTGTCGGCCGCTCCCTCGGTGCAGACCCTGTTCACATCACTCACTTCCCGGATGGACGACTATATGCGGCAGCAGCCGGGCGCTCCCGGCGCCGAGGAGCAACTGGCGAGTCTCACCTTTATGCTGGACAAGTTGGGCGCAGGTTTCGAACGCTTCTCCAAGCCGGGCGGCGGTACGTTTTCCCTCGACGAGTTTTTCCTCAGTCGTGGCGCCGATGGAAAAGAATCCCGATTTGTCGCGGCGGGAAGGATGCAGGTCCTGACCGTTCTGCCGATCAAGGAGAGCGGGAGCTTCGTCCCGGCCGAGAAGGCCATTGCGGCGGTGCGCGCAGAGATACGCAAGGTTTCCGGGGATCCGCGCTTCGCCGGGGTCAAGGCCGGACTTACCGGGGTGCCGGTGCTGGAATACGAGGAGATGTCCACCAGCCAGAGGGATATTGCCCTTGCCACGGTCATTTCCATCGTGCTGACGGTGATCCTCTTGCTGTTCGCGTTCCGTGGAGTGGCGAACGCGTTTGCCGCCATGATTTCCCTGCTCGTTGCTATCGCACTTTCCTTCGGCATGGCGACCCTGGTGGTGGGCCATCTGAATATCCTGTCCATGGTCTTTGCCGTGATGCTCATCGGCATCGGCATCGAGTACGGCATCCAGATCGTACTCCGCTACCAGGAGGAAATCCAGGGTGGGCGGCAACGTCTCGAAGCTCTCAGGACCGCTCTGAACAGGAACCTCTGGGCGATAACCATGGCTGCTGCGACCGTTGCGGCGGCATTTCTCACCTTCTCTTTCACCGATTTCAAGGGGATCTCGGAACTGGGGATTATCGCTGCTATCGGTGTCGCCATCTGTGTCCTCGTAACCTTCACCGTACTGCCGGCCATGCTGATGATTCCGGTGAAATACGGGAAAAGGAACCGCAAGGTCGGAATTGGGGCTCCATCCGCCGCATCCGTGTCCGCTACAGGTGATCCTCCCGCTTCGGGTTTCTCGCGCGCCGTCAAGGGGATTCTGTTCGACCATCCGAAGACCGTCCTGCTGCTCACGGCACTCCTGTGCGCCGCCTCCCTCTACCCACTTTCCCGGATTGACTTCGATTACAACCTGATGAACCTTCAGGCAAAGGGACTGGAGTCGGTCTCCTATGCCTATAAGTTGATGAGGAGTTCGGAAAATTCCGGCTATTTCGCCGTTGCTTCGGCACGAACCCCGGAAGACGCCGCGTCCCGCACCAAGGCGCTGGAGGCGCTGCCGACGGTTGAC
>CAYSPF010000035.1:1823-17950 GCA_964432775.1 uncultured Geobacter sp. | reverse complement strand
GCGGGATATCGCCCTTGGAGATGCGGTCCACGTACTCGGCAGCCACGTTCAGCGGTCCGATGACCGCGTCGAGGGTCTCGTTGACACCGGCGACGATCTTCCGGAAGTCGCCCTGGTGCTTGCTTGCGTCGGCACGGGTGGCGAGTTTGCCGGCGATGGCGGCTTCGGAGAGCATGCCGGCATCGGCAACCAGTGCGCGGATGGTATCAACCATCTTCTTCATCGCGGCCATAACGCTGACGGTGTCGCCGGATGCCAGTACTATTTCACGGCTAAGGTCGCCAACGGCCACCAGGTTTGCCACTTCACCCGCCTCTTTGGGATCCGCGCCCAGTTGACGCAGGACGACGCGGGAAATGAAAAGGCCGAGACCGACAGCCAGCAGGGCGCCAATCAGGGTCAGAATAATCATGACTACTGTTGCACTGCTTGCAGTCGCCATGTTTTCATCGGCTGTCTTTTTGGCAATTTTGACTTTGGCATCGAACATCCAGTCGACATTTTCCTGGATTGATTTCCGTTCCTTCTCAATACTCCCTCTCCATAGTGCCGAGGCCTCCGCCTTTTGCCCGGCGGCGACCAGTGATGCATATTTTGCGGCCTGATCGTTGAAGCGATTCTGTGCCGCTTTTATATCACCCATCCTCTTCCTGCCTTCTTCGCTTACGAGGGTTTTTTCGTAGCTGGTCAGCAGCCTGGAAAGATCAGCTGTGCGCTCCGACACCCTTTTTTCAAGTTCTTTTATCTCGAGGGCTGTGCCTGCCTGTAGCATCTCCAGCAGATTGCAGCGCAAGCGCTGAAAGGCGGTAGAGGCTTCGCCGATTTCTCCGAGCGGTACGGTCAGCTTTTCATACAACATAGTGTCTGCTTTATCGATTTTCTTGATGTTGAAAATCCCGACACCACCAATTGCCGCGGCAATGATTGCCACTGCAATGAACCCGGCCATCAACTTCTTTTTCAGACTCATGTTGTTCAGCATCGTTCTGCCTCCTTAGATATTTACGTTGCCTGAATCACACAACCAACCCGACGTTCACATCCATCTATCGTTACTATTCTGCTCTTTCTTACGTTTGCCAGAGTTTCAAGTATGGTTTCACGAGCGCGAATGGTCAGTGGCTCGTCATGTCCGGAGTAAATCCGCTCGATTTTCCTTCCGGCAAGTTTCACCAGTCCATCCAGATAGCCGGGGGTGTAGACATCTCCCGCTGTTCTGACCCTTATCTGCGTGTCACCGGATAAAAGCGTCTGTGCGGACGGCGCATAGAGGCAGATGGAGTCCGATGAATGCCCCGGGGTGTGGATAACCTCGAAATACTCATCGCCGGCCTTGATGAACTGGCCGTCCCGCAGCAGTTCGTCAACCCCCGGACCGTTGATAAATGCCAGGACCCGGGCGCCGTAGCGCTTTTTCAGGGCCAGGATGCCCCCTGCGTGATCAAAATGATTGTGGGTAAGGATTATCTGCTCCACCGCAACTTTGCCCAGCCCGGTGGAGAGGTGTTCGATCTCGTCCAGGATGAAGTCGTCGGTTCCGGGATCAATGACGGTATTCACGTCTTCAATATGGTTCCAGTTGCCAAGGATCAGGTACGAGTTGCAGCTGTATACCGTGTCGTTTTTTTTCAAGGGAATAATTTTCATGGCGATGGTATAGGTTTCCCGGCCCGGGGCGCAGCCGCGTCCCATATCTTGATCCTGCTCCTGCCGCCGGCGTAAGGGATCACGTGGTCGGCTGCATGTTCCAGTGTCGGTTGGTCGCGCATAAAAAAGGTGAAAGCCATTCCGCTAACCTCGCTGTCCGTGTGTTTGTTATTCCTGGTTCGTATGCCGGGCAGTCCCGCGGCCTATCGTCGGGTTTCTTCTCGCTCCGCTTCCTGAACCAGGTGGGGAATGTCCAGGATAAGCGCAACACTGCCGTCGCCAAGAATGGTAGCGCCCGAAATTCCCTGGACGTTCCGGTATGCCCTGCCGAGAGTCTTGATGACTGTCTGGTGCTCGCCCACGACAGCGTCAACAACGAAGCCGATCCTGTTTCCGCCCAGATTGGTTATGACAATCTGTTCGATCTCCGGTGGCTCACCGCGGAGCGCAAAGCGCTCCCTCAGGGGGATGTACGGAATGATTGCGCCCCGGATATTCACCAGATGCTGCCCGTTGGTCCTTGCCACATCTTCTCTCGTGAGCTCAACACACTCCTCGACCAGGGAAAGGGGAAGGACGAAACCTTCTCCGGCGATTTTTACCAGCAGGCTTTCGATAATTGCGAGGGTCAGGGGAAGTTTTATGCTAATGGTGGTTCCCAGGCCGATTTTACTGGTCATATCTATCGATCCGCGGAGTGAGTCGATGGCTCGTTTGACCACGTCCATCCCGACTCCCCGCCCGGAAACGCCGGTAACCTTCTTCGCGGTGGAGAAGCCAGGCGCGAAGATAAGGGAGAACAATTCCTTGTCGGTGGGGTCGGCGCCCGCGGGCAAAAGGCCCCTTTCGACGGCCTTGTTACGGATTGCCTCCCGGTTCAGTCCGGCGCCGTCATCCTGAATGGTTACAAGGACACTGTCGCCTGAATGAACTGCCGTCAGAAGAACGGTCCCCTGTGCCGGCTTGCCTTTCTCCCTGCGTATCTCGGGCTGTTCGATGCCGTGGTCGATGCTGTTTCTGATCAAGTGAACGAGCGGATCGTTCAACCTTTCAATCACTGTCTTGTCAAGTTCCGTATCCGCGCCTTCGGTGACCATCTCGATTTCTTTGCCCAGTTCCGCCGACAGGTCCCGTACCAGGCGCTTGAATTTGCTGAACGTTGTGCCGATGGGCATCATGCGGATATTCAACGCAGTGTCCCTGAGTTCGTTGGTGAGGCGTTCCACCTCTTCGGCGATGGTTGTCATCTGTTGATCCATGCGTGTCGCGGACATCTGGCTCAGGTGGGCCTGCACCGTCACCAGTTCGCCGACCAGGTCCACGAGCTTGTCGAGCTTGTCCGACGGCACCCGGACGCTGCTTGCCGTATCCGCGTTCTGTCGCTTTTGCAGCACTTCTCTGACGTGTTCCTGCTCCGCGAGCGCTGATTGAATCTGTGAAGGATTCACCAGACCTTTTTCCAGAAGGATTTCTCCGAATCGTTTCTGCTGGGAGAGAACACCTTTCATGTCATCGGCAGAGAGGTCACCCCGTTCCACAAGGATTTCTCCCAGTTTCTTGTAGGTGGAATCATCATTTGCGTCGCTATGGTCATCAATGACGCTGATTTTCAGTTCACAATCCTCTTCGATGAAGATGAACACATCCCTGATGGCATTCATGCCCCTGTCGGTTGTCAGCAGGATGTCCCAATAGACATAACATTTTTCAGGTTCTATCGTAGAAAGGTCGGGGATCTCGTCGAGGTGCGCCACCGTCTTGCAGTTGCCGAGTTCCTGCAGTTCGGTAAGCAGGTTGCACGGGTCGGTTCCGGTCAGAAATATGTCTCTGAAGGGTTTGAATCTGATTCTGAAGGTAGCCGGGGATTCGGACGGACGTGCCGCTGTACTGTCCGGCGCACCGGCGGAACCTGAGTTCGCGGCCGCCTCGGAGATGTTTGCCAGTTTTTTGAAGGCGGCGATTATCTCGGCTCTTTCCTGCGCATCGCCGGGATCTTCTTCCTCTCCCGCGTCCAACAGCAGCAGGATTTGATCGCGAGCCTTCAGGGTCTGGTCCACCAGGTTCCGGGTTACCTTTATCGTTCCGTTACGCACCAGATCGTAGACCGTCTCTACCTCATGGGTAAATTTCGATATGGTAATAAAGCCGAACATGGCGCCGGAACCCTTGATGGTGTGCATGGCCCTGAAAACCCGGCTTATCAGCTCCATATCACCGGGGGATTCTTCAAGTTCCAGTAACGATGTCTCCAGTTCGCCGAGGAGTTCGAGCGCCTCTTCCTTAAAAGCTTCCCTGTGTTGATCTATCATCCGCTTACCTTCCTTGAGGATGGAAAATGGTTCCTGTTCCGGGACTGATCCCCTTCATCGGCGCCCTTGGGTGTTTTGCCGATGGCCGCGCGATACAGCCGGCACTGCGAGTATTCACCCCCGCAAAACCGGATGGCGAAATAGATTCTGCTGCTGTTCATGTTTACACAGTAGCAATCCTTCCACGGTTCCTTTACAAATGGACAGATGGTGTTTGTTGTGGGGAGATTCGCACGTATTGTCATAGTAAGTGTTTTTGTTATGATTCGAAGTAATGAAAAATAAAATATCCTGCTGAAACAATTACACGAAGTGTGCCTGATGGCGACATTTTAAATATAAAAATATAATGTGCATAAAATATCGTAATAAAATGTACAAGTTGAGGCAATTGAATGATTTATGAAGGAGGTGTGAATTGAGCGAAGGCAAGTTTAAAATCAGTTTGGACGATTTATGACAGTTTGTTGCTTCCGATAAACTGATTTAATGTAGGGTGAGATGATTTTATGTGTGCCATGGACCATGTGTGGTACGTCACACTTGTGTGACATGGCACAGGTGGGAAGTCTGAGAAAGGTTATCGTCCCTCCATTCTTCGGTAGATGGTGCGTCGGCTTACTCCGAGGAGACGGGCAGCCTTTGCCTTGTTTCCCCCGGCCTTTTCGATGGCCCGGGAGATGGTGTCGGCTGAGAGGGCGTCTTCAGCGACGGAGGGAGCGGGAGCGGCTGCCGTCACTTTCAGAAAATCGCACGGCAGGTGTTCGACGGTGATGTGGTGCCCGCGGCAGACGATGCATGCATGCTCCAGGGTGTGCTCCAGTTCCCGAACATTACCCGGCCACGGATACTCCATGAAAATCCGCTCCACCTCGGATGAGACGGAGCTGAATCTCTTGTTGAAACGTATCCCGAATTTTTTCAGGAAATATTCCGTCAGGAGCGGAATGTCGTCAAGCCTCTCCCTGAGGGGCGGGATGACCAGCTTCACCACATTGAGCCGATAGTAGAGGTCTTCCCGAAAGGTTCCGCTGCGCACCTTTTCGCCAAGATCCTGGTTGGTGGCCGCGATCACCCGCGCGTCTATCTTTATGGGGCGTGCATCCCCGACCCGTTCAAACTCGCGTTCCTGCAGCACGCGGAGCAACCGGATCTGCATCTTGTGGGAGATGTCGCCGATTTCGTCGAGAAAGATTGTCCCGCCGTCGGCCTTTTCGAACCGGCCGATCTTGTCCTTGTGGGCACCGGTAAAAGCTCCCTTTACATGGCCGAACAGCTCACTCTCCAGCAGGCCTTCCGAAAGTGCCGAGCAGTTTACCTTGACCATGGGCATCCGGCTGCGCTTCCCCTTGTAATGCAGGGCTTCCGCAACCAGCTCTTTGCCTGTTCCGCTTTCACTGGAAATGAGCACGGTTGACGGCACATCAGCCAGGTCTTCTATCAGGTCATAGATCTGCTGCATCCTGTCACAGCCGCCGATGATGGTATGGAACTGTTTCCTTTCCCGAAGATTCCTTTCCAGAAGGTCCAGCCGGCTTTCGTCGCAGGCCACCATGACGGCTCCGCACTGCCTTCCGTCGCCGTCAACCAGGGGCGAAACGGTCAGGGTTACCACCTGGCGCTGCCTGTCTGCCCGTGCGCACTCCACACGGTGGAGTTCAACCGGCTTCCCCTCCCGGACGGTTTCCTCCAGTGCGGCAAGACATGTTCCACTGCAGCAGTCCAGCAGCGCGGAAAAATTCTTTCCGACGCTGTCGCGCGACGCCCCGCATATCCCCAATGCGGCATCATTAACTTCCAGTACGTTCATGCCGTTGTCAACGGTGATGATGGAATCTTTCACGCTGCGGAAGATTGCTTCCAGGTTCGACTGGTATTTTTTCTTTTCCCGTTGGAGAATTCTGTAGTTCGAGGCAGTCCGGACAACCCTCAACAGCATTTCCTGGTTGACCGGCTTCTGGATGTAATCGAAGGCCCCCAGCCGCACCGCATCCGAAGCGGTCTCGATGGTGGGGTAGCCGGTAATCATCACAACGGGAACCTCGCAGTCCGTCTCCCTGACCTTGCCGAGCAGGTCGATACCGGTCTTGCCTCCCAGAAGGATATCCGAGAAAACCAGATCAAAGCCGGTACGTGAGATTTCGGCAGCGGCTTCATCGTAGCTGCTCGCGGTCTTCACGCAGTGCCCCTCCTCGGAGAGAAAGTTCTCGAAGGTAAATCTGATGCTTTCCTCGTCGTCAACTACCAGCACGTTCATCGGTTTTCCCTTCCAGCGCCGGCACTTCGATTGTTACCCTGGTATAGTCGCCAAACGCGCTTTCCACTTCAATGCTGCCCTTATGCTGCTTGAGAATATTCCGGCTCGTACTGAGGCCGAGGCCGGTCCCCATACCACCCGACTTGGTTGAAAAGAAGGGCGTCAGTACCATGCCGAGGTTTTCCCGGGGGATTCCCGTGCCCTGGTCGTAGAATTCCACCCTGAGAAATGTCCCTGATTCGTTTTCAATCCTCTTTCCGCCAATACGCAGGATCTTTTCTCCATGGGCGGAGGGATACCGTTCGTTGAGCGCGTGCCGGGAATTGCTGATGATATTCAGAAACACCCGGCGCATCTGTCTGACGTCGACCAGAATTCGCGGCAGATCCGACTCCAGATCCAGCACGAGGCGTATTCCGTCCTGGCTCATCTGGGCATGGGACAGGGAGAGACAGTCGGACAGCAGATCAATCAGGGTTATCTCTTTTTTCCCTTGGTCGCCGTGTCCGGCAAAAGTGAGGAGGCTCTGCACGATGCCGGCAATCCTCTCCCCCTCTGCGATGATCCGGCCGGCGATGTCCCCTTCCGGGTCCTGGCTGGTAAAGCGGTTGGCCAGCATCTGCGCATAATTGATGATGCCGTTCACCGGGTTATTGATTTCGTGGGCGACACCCGCGGCCAACTCGCCCAGGGAGGAAAGGTGGTCGGTGCGTATCGCTTCCGCTTGCAGTTTGACCTTTTCCGTTACTTCACGGGTGAACTCCAGTACGTGCCGCACCACGCCTTTTTCATCGGCGAGCGGGAGGGTTCGCATTTCAAAGAAACGCCCTTTCCGGGATTCGATGCGAGCCGTTTCCGGCCTGCCGCTCTCGAAGCTTTTTTGTACGGGGCAGTTGTCACACGGCTCGGCATTGCCATGCAGGGCTTCATGGCAACGCAGGACTTCCATTTCACCGGGCGCCAGGCCGAACATCTCGAATGCGCCCCTGTTGGCCCAGAGGATTCGCTTGCCGTCGATGTGGAGGGTAACAGCGTCATGAACCGCCTCGAGCAGCCTGTGCGTCTCCCTGGAAAACCCGTCGATACGGGGAAGAAGGACTTCTTCCTTTGTCCCGTTGACCGGAGTATGTGGAGATCCCGTATTCATTGCGGTTCCCTGTCTTGAATTCATGGTCCGGAGCAGGCTCAGCCGGTCGGGTACGCAGTGCCGGAGGTCTTCAAGCAACGGTTCCGGAAAATGCTGTTTCTCCCCGGCCGGGCAGGGGAGGGTCGAACGGCGGGCGATTGGCGCACGGAGCCTTTGCCGTCAGGCGTTTTCCCGCATCATCCACAGGCAGCTGCCGGTGCTGTCCTCGCGACAGCCGATGTGACGTGCAAATCCGAGACGCTCTATGGAGTCTCTGGTCTCGACGCCCACGTTCACCAGTTTGACGGTTCGCCCTTCTTTCGTTGCCGTATGATGGGCGGAGCAGAGCAGTTGCAGGCACGTGAGGTCGATTTCCCCCACTGCCCTCATATTTACCACCAGCTCGCCGGCCAGGGCGTGCGGTTCCAGAAGCGCGCCGTGAAGGGTCTGTGCGTCTTCTATCGTGACATTCCCCTCCAGGATGAGCTCCGTCGAATTTTCCGCTGTTTGCAGCTTGTATTCCATTGCCGCCTCCCGCTTTCTCGGGTGGGATCTCTCCTCCCGGATGAACACTATTTCAGGTATTTCTTTACAACATCTATCATTTCTATCTTGGCCCCTTCGACCTTTGCCAATGGGTCCTTGCCGCTATTCGCCGCGATAACGCCGTGCCCGGCATCCTTCAGGGTAAAGTTAGTAGCTTCTCTTTAGTATGATTCGGCAAAAAAGAATAAAACTTTAAGAGTATTCCATTCTGAGCATCTCCCCTCCAAGGACCTGGATAACCGTCAGAATGCTTCGTCGGATCAGTACGCTGCTTGAAATATGATTTGTTCGCAGCATACTTCAGTACATCAAGAAAATATGCGCAAGGGGAGAATGCCATGAACAGTTTCGTCAAAAGTCTCGTTACTCTACTGCCCATCCTTCTGTTTGCAGCCTGTTCCGGTTCGGGAGATGGCGGTTCGTCCAACCGTACAACCTACACACTGGACGCCAATGCCTCCGGGGTGATTGAGAAAATCGACAACATCGTCAATCTGACGGTGGTATCCAAGGACGCCAACGATCTGAAGGCCGAGTACCGGGCGGGATTCATTCAGGGAAAGCTGCAAGGAAAAACTATCCTCTCGGCCAGGGACAACAGCTGGGACAATGCCTACCTTACCGACCCTTCCCACACCTTTCCCAAACAACACGGGCCTACCCCGGCAGAGTTGAATGAAGCAGCCGGCTTGCTGAATGCCAACTATGCCTCCGTTCTTCAGTACCTGAGAAATCCGGCCACCGACGCTGTAACGGCGTACCGCCTGAAGAGGCTGCTATTCCGGATGCTGGGCATCTATCACGGCGCCTCCCTCAACCAGCCTGCAAGCCTTGATTTTTCCGGAGACTGGCTGCCTGACCTCAGCTATTTTCAGCCGTCGGAGCTCACCCTGGGCTATGAAGCTGCCGGTGTCAGCTTCATGGATGTCTATTTTCTGAACGCCTACAACGACCTTATGGATGTTATCTCTTTTTCAGCGGAACTGGCGCCCGGCGGGATACGACTCGGCGATCATCCGGACAAGTGCTCCGCCTTCCTGAAGCGCAGCGGCGGCGAGGTCATCCTGACTCACAATTCCTGGATGGGATTTCTTTCGCAGAGCATGATCCAGACGCTGGCGGTGAATGGTGATCTGGTGACCATTAATGCCGCGACCCCCGGCCTGATCGGCTCGGGCACCGATTTCGGATACAACAACAAGGGGATGATGTTCAACGAGACCACTCACCGGGTGTCCAAGAACGTAGTCAAGGACCTGGGTCTCTGGATCTTCTGGCGGGCCACCCTGGCGGAGCAGTTTTCAGGTTCCATTGACGATTTCTTCAGCTACATGTCACTGGATAATACCGGCACCTACCTGAACGGTTATATGCTGGTGGATGCCAATACCAATGAAACCGGCTTGATAGAGATGTCGTACCGCTGTTTCGTCTACTACCGTTCAAGCGGCGGCCCCTACACGGTCAGCAGCAGGTCGCTGGACGGCAACGCATGTTCAACCGAGTACGACAGCGAAATGGTTACCGCCGACTACCTGATGGGAATCAACTTTCCGGCCTCGCTGCAGGTGCGAAACGATCTTCAATCCACCGATAACCGTCCGGCCAGGCGGCGCCAGTTCAAACAACTGCTGCCCGGAGTTAGCGATGTGGAGGATGCCAAGACCGTCATCACCTATACCGATCCGGCCAATCCTCTCTCCATATTCGGGCGCTGGGACCTGGGATATGGAGAGACCTCCTATCCCAAGCAGGTCCCGGATGGATCCGTTGATTCCAAGGCGGGTTCCACCAGCATGGTCCGCTCTTTCATGGGGCTGTCCGGCGTCCTGGACACCTCGTCTTCAGCTACCGGGTTCTGGATGCTGTATGGTACCCCCAAGGTTAACGGCACGCCGTTCATCTGGAGTCAGTCATCATGGAAGTGGCAGACATTACGTGACGTGCCCGACAGGTTGGATGGCGGCTTTACCCTGATGCCGCTGCATCTGAAGTAGGGCAGGGCGCGCCTTCACCTGCCTGAAACAACACAAGGGACATGCCTCTCGACATGTCCCTTGTGTTGTTGTTGCCTCCCTTCGGACTCCTCCTTGATTACCCATGACTTACCGGGGTTCAAGCACAAACATCTCGTTCGATTTGATGAAGCCCATCTGGTAGCCGTTACAGTCCACCAGGCCCCCCATCCCCGCGGGAATGGCGCCGTTTCTTGCAAGGAACCCCTGCTGAGAGACGAACTTCCGCACAGCCAGAAGTTTGCTCGCGTTCGGACCCTGATACACGGACGCCGGAAGGCAGAAGGGAACCTCCTTCGCATGCGGTATGGAGGAAATGTAGTGCGCATCCCGGGGAAGCGGGAACGACCAGTCGGGCCGATAGCGGTATTGCCGCATGCTGCTCACAAGAGTCGTATCGCCCTGATAGCAGCTCTGCTTGATCGAATTGAAACATCTGCCGTCCACGGCGCCGGGATACGGATACCAGGCGTCCTGGTCTGATACGCCTACGGGAGTTGAGTTGGCATGGACAATGGTAAAGGCGACGCTCTTCGGGGCCGTTGCCGGGCTTCCCGTGGCAGCCAGGTCCGTATTGACCTTTCTGACAAGATTGCCAAGCCCGGCATGGTCCCTATGCCCGTCAAGGGGATGGGTCGTTCCTATCAGGGTTCCTGCCGGCGCCTTTGAAATAATCTCGTACAGCCGGTTATACAGCATTCTTGGCGTCGCATCTGTTTCGCTTCCCTTTCCAAAGACGCCTTCCTTCGTACAGTCAGACCTCCTCAGCCCGGTATCCACGCCGATACCGCTGCTTATAGCCGTCCAGGCAGTGCCGATGCCGGTGTCGGGATATTCCCAGAATATCGGGCTCGGCCCACCCAGAACCTGCTGTCCATCCCGGCTTTCCCCTTTGCGGACGGCTGCAAATTGCGCCAGGTCGGCCTCGTTGCATGGTTCCCATTGCTGCATTGAGGATACCGAACCAACGTTTTTCCAGAAGGAGCAGGCCTCGCAGTAAGCATCCCCGATGGACACGACAACTATGGAGACCGGCTTCTTCAATCGGATGAACTCCAGCATCAATCCGGCGAAACCGAGTACCTCGTCATCAGGATGGGGGGCAATGATGAGCAGTTCGTCATATCCGGTCAGGGCGCTGTTGCTACAGGTTACGGGCGCCGGGGGCTGCGGCGCGTCTCCCGGAACCACCGGACAGAGCGTTCGGCTGCAATAACTGCAACCACTCAGGAACAGGAACACCATTACCGCAGACAGGAACAACGTAACAACCGGTTCCATCACTCTCCTTGTCATCTGAATACTTCCTTGTGGCCTGGTATTCCGGCGGGAACTATCACGATTATATGACCTCTATCCTGAATTGAGCGCCACCGTCCGTATTAATCGCACTCAGTGTTCCACCCATATTTTTTTCGATGATATTTTTTGACATATACAGGCCGATTCCCGTGCCGCCGCTCGATTCATTGGTCGTAAAATAAAAGTCGAAGATCTTGTCCATGATTGCCTCGGGAATACCCCCGGCATTGTCCGATATGGTGACAACCGTTTTCGTATCTTCCGCAAAAGCCCGTATAATAACCCTCGGCTTTTCCGTTTCTCTTGTTTTGAGAGCATCCCTCGCGTTGGCCAGTATGTTGAGGAGCGCTTGCACATATTCCTTTGGATAGCCGAACGCCGTCAAGCCCGGATCAACATCCAGTTCAACCGCCACGGAGTGAAATCCGAAGGCGGGCGCAATAAATGCGAGGGCCAGATCGATGGAGTCTTTTATGTTGAACACTTTCTTTTCTTTGTCCGGCCGGTAAAACCCCCTGAAGATGTCGATGGTCTGTGCCATGTGATCCAGTAAGGCCATTGTTTTGCTGATGGTTTCCTCGACGAGATCGTCTGTCAGTTCACCGTCGGAAGCTGTTTCTCTCAGGTCCTGAATAATGAGGGAAATGGAAGTGAGCGGCTGTTTCCACTGGTGGGCGATGTGATCCAGCATCTCCCCCAAGGCCGCCTGCCGGTTCTGCTGAATGAGCATGATGTCCTTTTCCCGATTCTCGGACACACCTTCCTGCACCCTCTTTTCCAGGGTGGTGTTGAGTTCTTCCAACTGCTGTTTCTGCGCCCTCAGTTTTTCTTCGCCCAGCTTGAGAAGATGTATGTCGCTGATGACGGAATGTTTCGATACCGTACCGTTTGCATTGTAAATGGGAACATTCACCACATGATGCCAGCGACCGTCCTTCGGGCTGAGTATCTCCCAATGCACCGTTTCTCCGCTTACAACCCGGTCATTGACGCACCACGGGCAGGCGGAATCCCTGTCATGAAGCGTCTCATAGCAGAATCTGCCGGTGGCATCGAACCCGGTCCGCTCGATCAGCTTCCTGTTCATGAACTCGATGCGATAATCCTGGGAACAGATATAGATCAATCCGTCAAAAGAATCCACTATCGCCTGGTATTTCGCCCTGCTCTCGTGGATGACATCCTCGGCCCGCTTGCGCTCGGTAACATCAATGACGATCCCTTCGAAGTTTTTGACGCCTCCCGCGGCGTCCCGTTCGACACGGGTGTGTTCGTTTACCCAGCGGATATTCCCTCTCTTGGTCTTGATCCGGTATTCCAGGCGGAACTGGTCGGCTCCTTCAGTGCAAAGATCGTGGACCTCCCGGGTCACCCGTTCCAGGTCTTCAGGGTGCAGTATTGAAGAAAAGGTGATGGCGCCGGAAAGAAATTCATCAGGGGAATAACCGAACTGTATGATATTTCCGGAAACCAGCTCAGCGGGCCACTTATCGTCACCCTTCCAGCGGAACAGCACTACCGGGCTGTTTTCCACCACCAGGTTTGCCTCCCGCAGTGTAGCCGTCAGCCGGTCACGTTCGGCCAGTGAATGCGCCAGCTTGATATTGGCGTAGCTCAGTTTCGAGAACATGTCGGTGAGCCTCAGAAAAACGGCCTTGCCCAGGTTCACAAGTTCTTCGCTATGGCGGGGCACGGCTTCCAGGGCGGCCATGTATTCCTCTTCGGGGAAGCCGTACGTTCTCGCCTGCGCACGGAAAAGGTCGTAATCTATCTGCTCGTCGGCAAAAAAGAACTGCCCCATGAAGAGATTGCCCATATGTCTTCCTCCGACAATGATCGGGGTCACCAGGTGCCACATGTTATTTTTGCATCGGTACGCCTTGAACTCTCCCTGCGGTACGCCAATTGTGAGGTCCGTGTCGCTTTCATTGCATCTTCTGTGGGTTTCCGGATGAATACGGTGAAATTTGGAGCATAGATCCTGCCATCCCACATCCACCAGCACCTGTCCCTTGAGATCGATTATGCTCATTTTGAAGCCGGTGATGCGGTAGAGGTCTTCCATGAGCGCCTGGATCTGCGGCGCATCCAGAATGTCGGCAAGGTCCGGTTCGCCGGTATCGCCTTCGGGGTCAAGAATGCTCTCCAGTTCCGCGATTGCCCGCTTCTGCTCGGTGATGTCACGCGCCACCGCGATCACCAGGTCTTTTCCGGCAACTCCCGCTTTTTGCATGCTTGTTTCCGTCCAGAAAAGAGTTCCGTCCTTTTTCTTCGCCTTCCAATTCAAAAGTCGGGCTGAGCCCCGGGCTGCCATTGACAGACTGTCCATGGCCGGCGAAAGAGATTCGCTGGGTTCTCCGGAACATAATTCCGGTAGTGTCAGTTCGAGGGCCTCGGAAGGTGAATAGCCGTACATGGCGCACATGGCCTGGTTTGCATAGACGATTTCGCCCATTGGCACATCCAGGATGAAAACCGCATCGAACATTGTGTCGAGGACCGTTTCAAGTTGCGTTATGCCTGACCGGGATCGATACGTCTCTTGTGTCATGTGTGAACCTCTTTGGCGAGTTTACTCCCCGGAATTGTCCATACGGAAAATCTTTCGATTGCTCGGAAAGATAGCATATCATTTGCACAAAAAAGAAGTTTTTTAATGTAAATAAATCAAGGAGATGCAGGTTATTCACGCGTAGGCGGAAGCAGCCGAAAGGCTTCAGTGATTGTCCTGTTTGTTCTTACCGTCATCTGGGATGAGTTGGGATGAGATGGAAGTGACTTAAGGGGCGCCATCAATCAGGAATAACTTTTTCTTTGACGCGTATGCCCCATCACCTTCTTTTCAAGGAGAGACAGCCGTTTCAATCCGCTGCCGTCATCATGGCACTGAAAACCGCACCAGGAGCGCAGTTTGTCTAATGCAGCGCCCGTAGACAGGGCGTGGCGTGCATCGGAAACCCCTGCGGAGAGTGATGGTGAGACCCTCTCCATCCAGAGAATTGCGCCGGCGTTAAGCGCCGCAAAATCCTCGCATCCTCGGAATTGTCCTGACCCGGACACAACGGAGAGAAAGCGCGACGCTTCCTCTTCCAGCGACGCAGCCGCCGCTATTTCAGCGGCAGAGTACCTCGGTATGCCCACATCCTCCGGAGCAATTTCAAAGCGATGCGTCATTTCAGCATCCATAGAACAGACGCTGCTCGTACCGCACACCGATAGCTCGTCGATACCGGTTCCATGGGCATCGACACAGCCATGAACCACAAGAGCCCGTTGAAAGCCAATCTCTTTCATGACCCGGGAGACAGGCTCCAACAGCAGCCTGGAATAGATACCCCGCATGGCGCGCCGGGGTCGGGCGGGATTGGCAAGGGAGGCGGCAATGTTGAAGGTGGTTCCAAAGCGGATTTGCGAGAGGATACGCCCCAGACCGCCGGGGTGTACCCGGGACGACATGCCGTTAAACAGTCCGATGCCCGCGGTTGTGATGCTGTGGGCAACCAGTTCCGGCGGGCACTCCACATTGATGCCCATCGCCTCCATGATGTCGACCGTGCCGCAACGCGAGGTGATGGCGCGCGCGCCGTGGCGGGCCATGGGGATACCGTGGGCCGCGGCAACCAGGGCCGCGGCGCTGCTGACGTTGAAGGTCTTGAAGCCGTCCATTCCGGTCCCGGAATTGTCCAGCACGGTTTCGGGCAGCCCATCCACATGCACCGTATCGAGTTCATCGATGGCCTGCCATGCGCCGACGATTTCTTCGACCGTTTCGCCCTTGGCGGCAAGGGCGGCAAGGAACGCCCCCTGCTGCAGGTCGGGCTGCGAGTTGAGCATCAATTCCCGAAACAGCCGATAGCTTTCCGTGCGGCTCAGATCCTTCTGCTCAATGAGGTTCTGCACGTACGCGCCGAATTCGGCGATGGTCATGGGTGTCATTGGTCACTCCTGTGGATTGAGATGGATCTTCATGCAGCGACGCTCCGCCACCAGGTCCAGGGCGGCATCAAGGGCGGACAGCGGAAGGGTGTGACTGACCAGATCGGATACCGCAACGGCACCCGCCGTGATGAGATCCAGGGCCGTTTTACCGTGACGGAGGGCGCAGCCGTAAGCGCCCACGACGGTCTGCTCATGGTAGTGAAGGTGATTGTAGTCGGCGGCGCGGTGCTCCGCTGCCGCGGGAAGTCCCGCAAATGCCACCAGCCGGCCACGGGGAGCCAGGTGTTCGAGCGCATCCCGGTAGGCCTCGCCATCGCCGACCGCCGGGATGCAGACGTCGAACCGTTCCCCGCCGGCCGTTTCCCGGCCGTGGATGCGCTCCCTCCGCTCGCCGTCCGGTTCGATGACGACCACTTCGGCGCCCACGTGGCAGGCAAGCCGCTTCAGCAGGGTCCCGGCCGGTCCGGCCCCCCAGATGCCGATTCGTTCCCCTGCTGTCAGGCGTGACAATTCAAGGGCGTTGATGCAGCACGACAAAGGCTCTGCAAAGACAGCGTCATGGAAGCTGCAGGTGTCATCGAGAGCTATCAGGCTCTTCTCCGGCACGACAACATACTCGGCAAACCCTCCATCACGATGAAACCCCATGATACGCATCTCACGGCAGAGGTTCTCAGCGCCGGAGCGGCACACCGGACAATGACCGCACCACTCGCCCGGATAGACGTACACTCTGCTGCCGACTTTGTTCCGGACTGCTCCGGGGCCGTTCCCCGCAACAACACCGGTGACCTCTTCACCCGGTATACGAGGCAGAACGAGGTCCCGGTGTCCCGTCCTGATCAGTTTGAGGTCGGTACGGCACAGACCGGTTACGGCAACTCTCACCAAAACCTGACCTGCTGTCGGCCGCGGGATCGTCCGATCGCCCCGGACAAATGAGCCGATGGTGGATACGGTCACTGCTTTCATGCTGGTATTCATCT
>CAYSPF010000035.1:0-1723 GCA_964432775.1 uncultured Geobacter sp. | reverse complement strand
GCTCTCCCGTAAATAAAAAGCCCCCTGTCTCGGTGAGACAGGGGGCTGGAATCAAGCAAAGCCGGTTCCGGCCCCTCGTTCCACGGAGGTTCCAAAACGTTCGGCAAGGCAGGTTTCCTGGCTTCAGGGTCATCTTACTCGCCGCGCCTTCCCGGGTTTCCCCAGTGGCATGAAGCGGCTTTCATCGCCTGTTACAGTTGCGGGACAGCGAGGGATTTGCACCCCCTTCCCTTTTAACCACTCACGGGTGGTGAGCGGCACCAGACCGATTGGTCAACAGTTGTCGTTTGTTTTGTATCAGATGCCGGCCTTCAAGTCAAAGAAACTGATTGAATTGTCCTGTATATGCCGTTGATTCCATTGTTTTTGTGAAATATTTCTGAAGAATCACCGCATGGTTCTTGACAAACCCGAATATCATTAGAAAATGAATTCTGTATATCTTATCGATGAAAGTCGCTGAATCGCGCCCACCCCGGTCGACTTGCAGGGCGTGAAAACGATCAGCGAATGCCGGTAGAAGATCGTTTTCTCTGTGTGTGCCAACGCTCCGGATGGTTGCCGCAAAGTGAATCATAAAGCGCCAGCCGATCAATTCCTGCCTGGAGGAATATAACCTTATTCGGTCATTGGAAAGGAGGTAGTTCGATGAAAAGAATGGTTCTCTGCTGCAGCATCCTGATGGCCTTCGCTGTAACCGCCGGAGCGGGGACAGCGAAGGCTGCGAAGGAAACAATCAACATCACCTGCTGGGAAGGGTATGCGGACAAGGCGTTTGTTGATGATTTCAAGAAGATGGTGAAAGAAAAATATAAAGTTGATGTGGAGGTAAAACCCTCCTACGCAACGGGCCAGGAGGATTTTTACAATGCCGCCAGAAACGGCACGGCGGATCTCATCTCGCCCCCGGCCGATATGCCCAAGACACCCCGATTCAACGTTTTTAAAAAAGGCAGCATCATGCTGTCCCCCCTTGATATGAAAAATATTCCCAATGCAAAGCACATGCTGCCGTTCTTCACGGCAGACAAATCCCTCAAGGAGGGAGGGAAGCGGTACGGTCTCCCGTACAACTGTGGCCCCTACGGACTGGCTTACAACACCGATGTCGTCAAGGAAGCGCCGAAAAGCTGGAACGTCTTCTGGGATAAACGGTATGCCGGCAAGTACACCATCAACAACAACTTCCACAAGGTCAATATCTGGATAACCGCCCTTGCGCTCGGCTACAAATACGAGGATCTTTTCACCATCGACCGGCTTGACCGCAAGAAGATCCAACCCAAGCTGAATGAACTGGTGAAGGGGGCAAAGAGCCTCTGGGACGGCGAAGCCAATGCGGATGAGTTTCCCAAATTATCACTGGCGACCACCTGGGGGTTCGCAGTGGTGAAGGCAAATCAGAAGGGCGGCCACTGGAAACTGGCCGGCCCCAAAGAAGGCGGCTCTGCCTGGATCGACTACTGGTGTATTACCCATGCGGCGAAAGGACTGAAGAAAAAACTGTGCGAAGAGTGGATTAACATGCACTTGTCGCCCAAATACCAGGCAGCGGTTGTCAAGCAGCAGGGTGTCTCGCCGGTTGTCGACAATGTGGGAAACCTCGTGACTCCCGAAGAAAAGCTCCTGTTTCACGTGGGCAACAACAATTACTTCAAGACCGTGGCAATCTGGCAGGTCATGAGTGAAAAAACCGAGAAAGCCTTTGGCGAGATGTGGGAGG
>CAYSPF010000034.1:2885-18389 GCA_964432775.1 uncultured Geobacter sp. | reverse complement strand
AAAAATGGTGGGCGGCATGGGATTCGAACCCACGACCCCAGGCTTCGGAGGCCTGTACTCTATCCAACTGAGCTAACCGCCCAACCCGTCTATATCTACATCATTTTAGCGTTTTACTCAAGGTTAAAAACTCTTTCCGGCAACAAAAGCACTGCTCCACCCAATCGGAGCATCTATTTACGAACCACGGCATAAACTTGGACAGTCTTTTCCGACTTTCCTCTGCTGTCCGTACTGATGGTTATGTAACCTCCCAGAAAACGGTTGTCACCGGTGGGAACGACCGAAACCTGGATTGAGGTTGATTCTCCAGGCTTCAGTACTCGCTTCTTGGTAGTGACCGTTATCTGCTGCATAGACGCTTTGAGTGCGGTGATTTTGATCGATCTCTTGCTCGTGTTCAGCAACTTTAGTTCTCCAACCTTGTGGCCCCCGGCTTTTACCTCACCCAAGTTCAACTGCCGCGGCGTAACGGTGAGTTCCTCAATAACGATACCTTTCATTGTAAGAGTGTAGGCCGGTTTCTGTAGGCCGCGTACAAATACGAAAATTTCTTTCGTCACCGGACCGCTGAAGTCGGAGGAGTCAAAGGATGCTTTTATTTCTCCGGTTTTCCCTGGTTGGACAACCCGTACCGTGATGTTCGCGACCGTGCAGCCGCAAGAAGAGCTGACCCGCTCGATTGTGGCCGGCTCGTTTCCTGTATTGCGAAATTTAAATGAGTTGGTGACCGTCGTGCCCTGTTCCGCCTTCTGGAAATCAAAGACAGGTTTCTCAAAGGTGAGTTGAGGGGCGGCCAGTGCCGGCAGAGAGAGGACAAGCGAGACGATGGCAACCGACAGGAAAGATAATCCTTGCTTCATACTTTTCTCCTTTTGTTCGGGAAGCTATTGTTTTTGAATACAGTTTATGGCGAATTTCACGAAAACGATGAGCCTTGAAGATCCGGTACTATGCTTATCAAGTATGGGGGGTAGTGTAAATAGAACTGGATTGATCTATGAGGCTTTTCTTGTGGGCGGTATGAAACGGGAGAAGCCCTGCTGCCTGCTCTCCGTGGGAATTCACCCCCCCCAAACAGCAAGCAGTGGATCCAAAGTGTTTTGACTTTCTATATCACAAAGTTCTGTCCGTGGCCATAATGAATTGACACTATGGGCTTATATTTGCTATAGAAACACATGAAATACACCTCCTGAAGCGGGTTTGCGTGTCCATGAGTTTTACGTTGCGGATGAAATATTCGACTGAACGGATAGGCCGGGAGGTTCAACGCCTTGCCGGCGAGATTACCGCCGATTATGCCGGTAGAGAACTTCTCGTTATTGTTATCCTAAAGGGTGCGTTCGTCTTCGCCGCGGACCTGATTCGGAAAATCAGTGTGCCAATGGACATTGATTTCATCGAAATAGCCAGCTATTGCGGCACTAATTCCACTGGCAGAACAACCGTTACCAAGGATGTGACCATTCCTGTCACGGGAAAACATGTATTGATTGTCGAGGATATCGTTGATGAGGGTCGCTGTCTCTCCTTCTTGTTAGAGGCTTTGCGACGCAAGGCGCCCGCTAGTCTGAAGGTCTGCACGATGATCGACAATCGGAGGAGACGTTCCGTGAACCTGGAGCCTGACTTTGTGGGTATTCGCTGCGACAGCGGTTTTCTCGTCGGCTACGGCCTTGACATGAATCAAAAGTACCGAGAGTTTCCGGAGATCTATGAAATTGTTCCCCCTGACGGAGATGCCCGCTGATTTATCAGACACGCCCTTTTTTTGGAGAATATCGGAATGATTATTCAGTGCGAAAAATGCAAGACCAGATTCAAGCTCGATGACGCTCGCGTTACGGAATCGGGAGTGCGGGTCCGCTGCTCCCGGTGCAGCCATACCTTTATCGTGAAAAGGGATACGCCTGAGGAAGAGTCTGACTTTGACGTTCTCTTGCAGGGGTTCGGCGGGACCGAGCAGGCGGATACCGGGGCGGAGAGTGTCGCTTCGGTTGCTGCGGATTCTTCTGAGGGGTCTTCTGGTGAAGCTGCACTGCCTCCACCCGCAGTGGAAGAAAAACAGGAGCTTTCCTTCGGCGAGCGGGATGCCGCGCCCGCGGACGCCGTGGAGCCGCAAGAGGATTTGGATTCTTCCGTTGAACCTTTCGAGGGTTTTTTCCGGACAGGAGTTGCTTTGCCTCAATGCCAGGTTCACCCGGCATCACCGGATGCCGGAGATGCCGCCGATACGGGCTTGGATTCGCGCTTGGACGAGGCATTCCGGCCGTATGATGCCGCTGCCGTTTGTGGGGCGGCTCTGAAGGATAGTGCTGATGGTGAGATGCCGGCGGAAGAAGAAAAGCTGGAGCTTCCGTTCGATGACTCGGAAAAGAGCGGGGAAGACCGTAATTCTCCGAGGCATGAGGAAAAATGGCCCGTTGCCGATTCGAGGGATGATGAAACTGCAGGAGATGAGCTTCACCCCCTTTCCATCTCTTCCCGCAGGAAGAAGTCACCTTTTTTCCCTATTCTTATTGGGGCACTGGCCCTGCTCGTTGCTATCGTAGCCGGTTTTTATCTCTACCGGAATTACTCAGGCGATTTGGCCAGCCTTATCCCGGATCGACTGAAGAAGGGAACGAGCCACGCGACGATACGCTCTCTGGGAGGATCCTTTCTCATCAACAAGGAGGCGGGAGAGTTGTTTGTCATACGGGGGGAGATTTTCAATGCTTCGCTAAAACCGATCAGCGCCATCAGGGTACAGGGAACCGTCTACGGCGTCAATGGTTCGGTTCTTGCCAGACGCACCGTGTATTGCGGGAATACTTTCTCGCGGGAGGAGACGACCTTTCGGTCTTTTTCCGGGATGGAAAAGACTATGAACAGACAGTTCGGTGATACCTTGGCGAATCTTGAGATTCCACCCGGCAAAGGGATTCCGTTCGCGATAGTATTCAAAGATGTACCGAGGGAAGCGAAGGATTACGGCGCTGAGATTGTTGATCTCTCTGGAGCCCTGCCCGCGGGCCGCTGATGGGGATGGGCAGAATTACTCATCTTTTATCGAAGGGTTGCACCAACAAAAAATCGCCCATACTATTTGTATGGGCGATTTCATACCACTAACAAGAGGCGCGTTTATTCGCTGATAGCATTCACGGGGCATGTATCCACACAGGCGCCGCAGTCAATACAGTTGTCTGCGTCGATTACTCTTTTGCTGTCTGCTTCACTGATTGCCCCCACCGGACAAGAATCGTCGCACGCTCCACAGTTGATGCACTCGTCGGAAATTGTATGAGCCAATTTGTTCACCTCCTCTTTGTTTAGTTACCCGCAATATTTTTAGCACACCGAAAAATATCATAGGCAAAAATAAAAGTCCAGAGGAAAGGTTTGTCTGGAGAAGGGCTCTAGGTAACCATGTATTCCCGAAGAAGAGGGATTCTGTATGCACCTGATTGCGTTGGAAAAGGCGGAAGATTATTCCCGCTCAGAGATGAAAAACCGTATCGAAAGCCTTTTGTCTCGTTTCGGAGGGATGAAGACCTTTGTGAACCCTGGTGAGCGAGTGCTTCTCAAGCCGAATCTGCTTTCTGCCAAACCGCCCGAGGCGGCGGTTACCACCCATCCGGAGGTGGTCAGGGCGGTCATCGAGATGGTACGGGATGCCGGCGCCATTCCGCTGGTCGGGGACAGCCCGGGAGTAGGGGGGCTGGCGAGGGTTGCCGAAACCAGCGGCATTCTGGAGGTTGTCAGGGAAACCGGGGCTGAACTCGTTGAATTCAAGGAATCAATGGAGATCTCGGGAGAAGGGGTGTTCAAGAGATTCGAACTGGCAAGACCCTACCTGGAGGCTGATCGTGTCATCAACCTTCCGAAGCTGAAAACACATGAAATGATGACCATGACCTGTTCGGTGAAAAATCTGTTCGGCGCGGTGGTCGGCATGGCGAAGGCCGGCTGGCACCTGAAGGCGGGCGAAGATCGTTTGCTCTTCGCCGGAATGCTGCTGGAGATATACCGGTTGCGCAAGCCTGACCTGAATATTGTTGACGCGATTGTCGCAATGGAAGGTGACGGACCGAGCAGCGGAAGCCCTCGCCCGGTCGGGTTGCTGTTGGCCGGGGTCAATCCCGTTGCAGTGGATGTGATTGCCGGGGAGATCCTGGGCATACCCAAAAGCCTGCTTTACGTTGAGCGCGCCGCACAAAAAATGGGAATAGCGGGCGCAGACAGAAGCACAATTACCACGATCGGCTGTTCCCTGTCCGAGGCAAGGGTCAACGACTTTCTCCTTCCGCGGGCCTCCTCCGTCCAGTGGGGCCTGCCTCGCTTTCTCATGAGGTTTCTGCGCAATAACTTTACCGCGTATCCGTATCCTCTGCCGGGCAAATGCATACTCTGCGGCATATGTCGGGACGCCTGTCCACCCGGCGCCATGGAGATCCGTGACGGAGAGCTCCATATCGATTACCGGCGCTGCATACGATGTTTCTGCTGCAGAGAGCTTTGCCCGGAAAGCGCCCTCCGGATCGGGAGGGGGAGGTTGTTACGAATAATAGATAAATATATATAATACTATGATTGGACGGTTGACAATCGTTCGGGTGGTGATTATCATATACCAAACGGAATGATGGGATTGAAAATCCCGTGAAAGGAGGATGACACTATGTGGACCACACTGTTCATGCTTCGTCCGGTAACCCGCTGCAAAGAGGGATGCCCTAGGTAGCCCGGAGCCGGACAAGGCGACGGGCGCACACAGCAAAAAGGCCCCCTGTCCATTACGGACAGGGGGCCTTTTTTGTTTACAAAAACCGGCGGATTGGATCACACAGCCTTTCCAGAAGCTTTTCGAACCAGGTCCTCGCCTCATGTTCCTGCAGGGTTACCCGATGGGATTTCGAGAGTTCATCGGCGAACATATCCGCAACCAGTCCTCCGAAATCGGGACTGTCGATAATTACGTTGATCTCGTAGTTTCTGTGAAAGCTGCGCATATCCAGGTTGGCCGAGCCGAGGGTGGTCCAGCAGTCGTCTATGAGCATCAGCTTGGCGTGAAGCACTGTTCCTTCCCGTCGATAGATTTCGATGCCGCTTTTCAGGAGCGGGGTGAGGTAGGCCTTTCCGGCAATCTGCGCCAGAGGGATGTCGCTGATGGCGGGCAGGAGGAGTTGTACGCGGACCCCGCGTTGTGCGGCCCGAAGTATCGAGCGGACAAAAAACGGTCCCGGGACGAAATAGGGAGTGCTGATTCTGACGCTTTCGGATGCTCCGGCAATGGCAAGGCGGAAGGAACTGCGGATAAAGGAACGGTTGTGGTGCGGGCCGCCGCTGACGACCATGATGTCCGCTGCTCCCTCTTGCGTAACGGGAGGAGCGGGAAAGGGCAGGGCGGGTGGAGACTTGCCATCCTCTTCCTCCCAATTCGCGAGAAAAAGCCGTTGCAATTCGGCGGCAGCGCTTCCTTCCAGCCTGATGCCCACGTCGCTCCATCGGGTAACGCTCTCTCCGAATCCGGCATATTCATCGCCGATGTTGACCCCCCCGAGAAACGCGCGCGTTCCGTCGATGACCGCGAACTTCCGGTGGTTGCGTCTGTCGAACCACAGCAGACCTCTCTTGAACGGGGGGCGGTTGAAGGGGAGGCACCGCACACCGCCCTCCTCCAGCCTGCGAAAATAGGAGCCAGGCGTGTCAATGCAGCCAATATAGTCGTAGATGAGAAAAACAGGGATGCCGCGGCTGGCTGCCCGAAGAAGCGCATCTGCGAAAAGGTTTCCGCTGCGGTCGTTGCGGATGATGTAGAATTCAATGCAGATATGACTGCGGGCGGTTGAGAACTCACTGAGCATGGCAGGAAGGAAATCTCCCCCGTGCCGGTAGAGGTCTACCCTGTTTCCGTGGAAAAGCGTCGCCTGGGTATTTCGTCGGAAGCGGGCGAGAAACCGACGCGAACGAAAAAAACCGGGAAGTCTTTTGTGTCGCGGAAAAGGCATGGCGGTTCCTCGGGAGGAAAAGAGGCGCGGGCGAAAACCCGCGCCTGATAGGTAAAAGATGTCAGACCCGAATGACTTCCTTGACGCCCGGCACTTTTTCCTTGAGCGTTTTCTCGATACCGTTCTTCAGCGTCACGGTGGCCATGGGGCAGGAGCCGCATGCGCCTTTGAGTATGACTTTTACGACACCGTCTTCGGTCATTTCCACAAACTCCACGTCGCCGCCGTCCGCCTGCAGAGCGGGGCGAATCATCTCAAGCACTTTCTTCACTTCTTCGATCATTTATACATCCTCCTTTGGTTTTGTATCCCTCTTCCCGGAGACTCCGGGCGTTGTTAACGGATAGGGATCGATGATCTCCGCGAGCGCCTCCGGCGAGAGAAACTTGCGGGATAGGATTATCTCTTTTGTACTCCGTCCGGTCCTCAATGATTCTTTGACAATCTCCGCGGCGGCGGCATAGCCGATATGGGGGGCAAGCACCGTGGCCATCCCCACGGAGCTCTCCAGATATCCGGAGCACCGTGCTACGTTGGCAGTGATTCCCTCTATGCAGGATTCGCGCAGCTTGCGGACGGCGTTTGTCAGAATCTCCATGGAGAACAGGATATTGTAGATGATGACCGGCATCATCACGTTCAGTTCCATCTGACCGGCCTGCGCGGCGAGAGTCACCGTCGTGTCGGCGCCCATTACCTGGAAGGATACCATGGTCACCATCTCCGGGATCACCGGATTGACCTTTCCCGGCATGATGGACGAACCGGGCTGAACCGGAGGCAGGTTGATCTCGTTGAGCCCGGTCATGGGACCGGAGGACAGCAACCGAAGGTCGTTCGCGATCCTGGTAATGTTGATGGCGAGTCCCTTCAGGGCAGAGGAGAGAGCGACGAACGGTTCCATGTTCTGGGTCGTTTCGATGAGATTCGCAGCGGTTCTAACGGGGAAGCCGGTTTTGCTGCGGATGGCTTCAACTACGAGTTCGATATAGCGCGCCTCTGCGTTAAGTCCGGTGCCGACAGCTGTCCCGCCGATGCCAAGTTCAAGAAGGAGGTCCCTGCAGCAGAGGATGCCCGAGATGTTTTTTTCGATAGCAACCGCGTATGCCTCGAACTCCTGACCCAGCCTGATGGGTACCGCATCCTGGAGATGGGTTCGGCCCGACTTGAGGATGCCGTCAAACTCGATCCCCTTGAGCCGGAAAGAATCTCTCAGACCCTCCAGTTCAGGCAGCAGCAGGTTCATCATGCGCAGTGAGGAGAGCCGCATCGCCGTCGGAAAGACATCGTTGGTGGACTGGGCCATATTCACATGGTCATTGGGGTTGACCTTGGTGTATGCTCCCCGGACACCGCCCAGGATCTCTTCGGCCCGATTGGCCAGCACCTCGTTCACGTTCATGTTATGGGATGTTCCGGCGCCCGCCTGGAAGGGGTCGATGACGAACTGGTCGTCAAAGGTACCGGAGAGTGCTTCGTCAGCGGCATGGACGACGGCTTCACCCGCTTCACGGCAAAGACGCCCGGTGGTCATATTGGCCGCGGCCGCGCTTGATTTTATGATCAGCGTCGCCCAGACCAGGGCAGGGTGGGGCTTGAGGCCGGAGATGGGGAAATTTACGATAGCCCGGGCGGTCTGCGCCCCGTAATAGGATTCAGCCGGGACGTCGAGAGTGCCGAGGGTGTCCTTCTCGATCCGGGTCGGCTTTTTTCTCTCTGCAGTTGCGGGAGTATTGTTCGACGCCTGCGATAGTATCCCGGTGTTCCGGGCTGGTTCTGTTTCCACGGTTCTGCCTTTCAGGGGGTGGTAATAGGTATTCTGTTCAGCATTCGATGCTTACGGTTCATGACTTGTTTCCTGCGAGCGCCGGCATCAGACCCAACAGATCCTGAATTCCCGCTACCAAAAAAATCGGGCATCCCATCTGCTCCGGCAGACGCAGGTCGATAGCGTAGCGGTCCCCGACAAAGAGACATTCAACCGGTTTCCTGCCGATGGAGATGAAGATCTTTTCCAGCACCGACCTGTTCGGCTTCGGCTTCCAGAGGTATTCAATGGTGAACACATCGTGGAAAAGAGGCGGGATCCCCAGTGCGCCCAGCACCCGGTTGGTCAGGATGCGGTTGTTGTTGGTATAGATGTACAGCTCGAAGCGCTCCGCAAGCGCAGTGAGCAGGTTCAGCACCCGTTCATCGCGCACCAGATGGGATTCCGGATGAACTGAGCGGACAGCGGCTCGATGAAAGCCGGGGGCATCACCGCCCAACTCGGTACACACTGAGGAAAGAGTGACTTCCTCGCCGATTGCTCGGGACAACCTTTCCCGTGTTTCCATGATAAGCGACGAGGCGGCCTTCGGGGAAATTCCCCTCATCGCCCCGATGTACCCGCATGCGGCCCGGTGGATCTCGTCGGCAAGACCCTGGTTGACATAGAGAGTGCCGTCAAGGTCAAATAGTATAGCCCTGATGCCCGTGAACATCGACACATCCCTTCCCGATGTCGTTCGGTTTCGGATCAGAGGGGGGGTGGAACCGGAAGGACGTCGGGAATTGTATTGATATTCAAACAGTTACTTGTGAAAGTGTAGCAGGCGCCCCGGCGCTGTCAAAATGGTGCGCCGACCGCGGGGTTGCACGCATGTAGCGAGTGACGGCTGATACTTGATGAGGCAGGGGACGCACATTCTCGATCTCGCGAAGGTGTAAACTATAGTGAAGAGACTATTTTTTGTCAATGCGCTTTCGTTTCCGCACAGTGGGGTGACGTGCCGGGTTTCGGCCAATGGTGTGCTTCTCGTGCAGCCTCCTCCACTATCTCTGTACAGTTCGCGGTTGAAAAAGACTATCCGAACAGTATCTGTCCGGTGTAGTATGCGTCCGGCAGCAAAGCATCCGGCGGGAAATTCCCATGATTATTGATACCCATTGTCACCTTGACCATCCGGCCCTTGCCGCACGACTTCCCGCGGTTCTTGCAGAGGCCCGGCGTGCGGGGGTGGAGAAGTTCGTTGTCCCGGGGGTAGACCCGGAGGGCTGGCGCGGAATTGCGGAGTTGGCGGAAAGGGAGAAGGGGATTTATCCTGCGTTCGGTCTCCACCCCATGCTGGCGTGCCGCTATCACGAGGGCCTTCCGGAAGAGCTTCAGCGCTATGCTCCCACTGCTGTCGCCATCGGAGAAATCGGGCTCGACTATGCTGTTTCCGGCGCCTCCCGCGAGGATCAGATTGCTGCCTTGCGCGGACAGTTGCGACAGGCGGTACGGCTCGGCCTTCCGGTACTGCTCCACTGTCGGCAGGCGTTTCAGGACCTGCTTCGCATCGTGAAAGAGGAGCGGGTCCGGGAGGTGGGGGGCGTCATGCATGCTTTTTCCGGCAGTTTCGAAATGGCCAGGGAGTTCATCAAGGAGAACCTCTGCGTCTCCCTTGCAGGAGCGATCACGTATCGAAACGCCGTAAAACCCCTGGAGGTTGCGGCTCGAATCCCCCTTGAGCACCTGGTGCTGGAAACCGATGCGCCGGATATGACGCCCGTGCCCTGCCGGGGAAGAGAGAACGAACCGGCCTTTCTCCGGTTTATTGCGGAAAAACTGGCGAATATCAAGGGAATTTCCGTTGAAGAGGTGGCGGCGGTTACCACCGCGAACGCGGAAAGGTTGTTGCGTATCTGATGCAGGAGTCTGTCTTCAGACCTGCCAGGTTTTGAAAACCTGGCAGGTCTGAAGTTATATTCACATCGAGGTACATGAACATGTCCGAGCTCCATCGATTTTCCCGCACTGAATTGCTGATCGGCCCCGAGAATCTGGAAAGGCTGCGAAAATCTTCCGTAGCGGTCTTCGGCCTGGGGGGAGTCGGCGGCCATGCCGCCGAGGCCCTCTGTCGGGCAGGCGTCGGCCGACTCGTCCTCGTCGATTTCGATGATGTCTGTCTGACCAACATCAACCGACAGATCCTGGCGCTGGACGATACGGTCGGCAGGCCAAAGGCCCTGGTCATGGCCGAGCGGATGCGACACATCAACCCGGTTGTGAACGTAGTTCCCTGCAAGGATTTCTACGGGGCGGAGAACAGCGATTTCCTCCTTTCGGAACGATATGATTATGTGCTGGACGCCATCGATCACATTACCAGCAAGCTTCACCTGATACGCAGCTGCCGCGAGAGGGGTTTGCCGATAGTCTCAAGCATGGGCGCTGCCTCGAAGCTGGACCCGACCCGCGTCCGGGTTGCCGACATCTCCTCGACCCACACCTGCCGCATGGCAAGGATTGTACGGAAACTCCTGAAGCGCCAGGGGGTGGAGCGGGACGTGAAAGTGGTCTTTTCAACGGAAGAGTACCGGGAACCCGCCATAAAGGACGCACGCTGCGGGGACGAATGCATCTGCCCGAATCGGGACGAGCAGGTTTTTTCCTGCAGGCACCGGCGGGTAACCCTGGGGAGCATTTCCTATATTCCCGCCATCTTTGGACTTACCATGGCCGGCGTTGTGGTGAATGATTTGCTGGAATATAAGTAAGTTGAACGTCGACTAAATAACGAAGTAAAAAATATGGGGAATTTTAGTCTTATGAAATAATAGCTTGACTTTTTATATTCAATTCTCTATTTTATGCCCCAGTATATATAGCGCTAACCCCTTAAATTATAGGGGTTTTTTAAAATGTCTTTGTATACTGGTTTACATGCAGCTTTTATGTCCATATCGATGTTTTACTGCCGAGAAACGAATATTACAGAGGTTTTTCGGGACAACATCAAGTTCAAAAGGAGGAACACGTGAGTAAGAGATTTTTAGCAGTTGGAGCAATCCTGGCAGCCGCCGTTCTGGTCGGTCAGGGTGCGCAGGCCAAGACCCTCGAGGACATCCTGAAGGAGAAGGGTGTCATCACTGAGGCGGACTACAAGGAAGTAACGAAGAGCAAGCCGATGGACTACAAGTTGGGCAAGGGTTTCACCTTTACCTCAGCCGACGAGAAGTTCCAGCTCAACATTGGCGGCAGGCTGGTATTCCGCTATTCGTTCCTGGACAAAGACAGCGGCCAGGACACCAGCAAATTTGATTTTGCGAAGGCCAGGCTGATTGCCCAGGGCTACGCGTACAGCAAGGATCTCACCTACCGGTTGGAGATGGATGCACGGCAGCTGGCACAATCAAAAGATGATTCGTCGAGGGGCGGATTGGTTGATGCCTACATCAATTACAAGTTGATGGACGAACTACAGTTCCTGGCCGGCCAGACCAAGGTCAAATACGGCTACTCAATGGTCCAGTCGGATGCAACCCTGATGTTTATTGATCGGGTGCCCTGGATCGGAAGGTATGCCCCCGGCTATGAACTCGGTGTATTTGCCTATGGCGCAGCTGCCAACGGTTTTGTGAATTACGCCATATCCGGCACCAACGGCGATGGCCAGACAAATGCCGGTAACACCAACCACAACGCCTTTGCCGCTCGGGTTCAACTCAGTCCCCTCGGCAAAATGGGCATGGACGAGCCTGACCTCGCCATCAGCAAGAAGCCTCTCTTCACGGTCGGCGCCAATTACTTCTACAACAACCTTGCCGCTGCTGAAAATTCGGGAACATACGGAACCGCCTGGAATGGCTATAAGGATCTCCAGAACTACGGTTTTGACGCGCATTTCAAATGGATGGGTATCGCCGTGCAGGGTGAGGCGCTCTATGCCCAGGGCGATTCTTATGCAGCCGACGCAGGCAAACGCGCCATGGCTTGGTATGCCCAGTTAGGGTACAATATTACTCCGAAAATCGGCCTTGCGGTCCGTTTTTCCCAGCAAGATCCGAACAGGGCAGTATCCGGAGACATGCAGACGGAGCAGATTGGCGCTATCTCCTACTACTTTGCCGGGCACAACCTGAAAGTGCAGGCGGACGTCGGAAATATTCATCAGCAGAATGGCGCTTCCAAGGCTTCGGACGACATGCAGTACCGTCTTCAGACTCAACTCGTGTTCTAAAAACAAGCAGTATAAGGCTCTCGAAACATGAGCCTTCTTCATGGTGGGGGGGAATTCACTTCCCCCCCTTTTTTTTTGTTTTTCTTCCGAAATACGGTATGGTATATAGCGTTCATGAGATTTCGTCATATCAACTGGAAGAGGAGGGAAAAATGAGAAGAGCGATACTATCGTGGCTGGTCTGTCTGTTGTTGTGTCTCCCGCTGACGGTTCAGGCTCAGTCGCAGGGGGTTCTGCTGATGGCGAGCACCATCGGTCCCATTGACGCGGGAATCGTTCCGGTGCTGGAGGATCAGTTCGAAATGGAATCCGGCATCCGGGTCCGTCATGTGGGCGCCGGAACCGGTGAGGCCCTGAAAATCGCCGAGAAGGGGACTGTTGACCTGGTGATGGTCCATGCAAAATCCCTGGAAGAGAAGTTCCTCAAGGACGGTTTCGGGACCGAGCGGATTCCCCTGATGTACAACGATTTCGTCATCGTCGGTCCGGCAGGAGACCCGGCCGGCATCAAAGGCATGACCAGCGCAACAGATTCGCTGAAGAAGATTGCCGCCAAGGGTGTTTCGTTCATCAGCCGGGGCGACAAATCCGGGACCCACGTCGCCGAGATGGAACTCTGGGCAAAGTCGGGAGTGAGACCGGCAGGCTCTTGGTACGAAGTGTACGAGAAGGGAAAAGAGGGCAATGCCCCGACCCTCACCTATACCGATCAGAAGGGCGCCTATACGTTTATGGACCGGGCAACCTACCTGTCCTTGAAGGACAAAATCAAGCTCGTGGTTCTGGTGGAAAAGGACGATGCCCTGCTGAACTTCATTTCAATAATCCCGATAAACCCGAAGAAATTCCCGAAGGCCAACTACACAGACGCCATGAAGTTCGTCCAGTGGCTGACCGCTCCGGAAAAGGGTCAGAAAGTCATCGTCGATTTCGGCGTGGACAAGTACGGTAGTCCGCTGTTTTTCCCCAATTCGACGCAATGGCAGGCTCTGCAGGGGAAAAAATAACTCGAAGAATCTTGTAAGCGAAAGGAGACTATAGAATGAACTATCTGAAAAATATTACGATTTCCCTCACTGCGCTGGCGCTCGGAGCTATGACCGCCTTTGGACCGACACCCGCTTCAGCAGCGCCGAAGATGAAAACCATCATCCTGGCTACCACCACCAGCACACAGGATTCGGGCCTTCTGGATGAGCTGCTGCCTGCATTTGAAAAGAGCACCGGCTATTTCGTCAAGACCATCTCGGTCGGCTCCGGCCAGGCCATGAAGATGGGCGAGAAGGGCGAAGCCGATGTCCTTCTTGTCCACTCCCCGGATGCGGAGAAAAAGTTCGTGGAGCAGGGATTCGGCGTGAACCGCAGACTGGTAATGCATAACGACTTCATCATCCTCGGCCCTGCCGCGGACCCGGCAAAGATCAAGGGCGAGAAATCCTCGAAGGAAGCCCTGAAGAAGATTGCCGCTGCAAACGCTCTTTTCCTGTCCCGTGGCGACAATTCCGGCACCCACGCCCTTGAGAAGAAGCTCTGGAAGGCTACCGGCCTCAAGACTGAAGGGCAGAAGTGGTACCAGGAAACCGGTCTGGGCATGGGACAGACACTGAATGTCGCCGCTGAAAAGAAGGGGTACACGATTGCCGACCGCGGGACGTATCTGTCTCTCAAAAAGAACCTCGGGCTGAATATCCTTGTTGAAGGCGATGCGTCGCTCCTCAATATCTACCACGTCATCGAGGTGAATCCTGCCAAGTGGCCGAAGGTTAATGCCGCAGGCGCGAAGGCGTTTGCCGATTTCGTGGTGGGGAAAAAGGCTCAGGCAATCATCAAGACCTACGGCGTAAAGAAGTTCGGCTCCGCCCTGTTCTTCCCGGATGCGGGCAAGAAACCGGAATCACTGGGGCTGTAGATGGATCTGATCCTTGATGGGATAGTCACGGCGTTCCAGCTCCTATGGGCTCTGGACCCGGAGGTGTTGTCAATCACCTGGCTTTCGCTCAAGGTTTCCGGGACGGCGACGCTCATCAGCGTGGGAATAGGAATCTCCTGCGGGATGGTCGTCGCCCTTACCCGGTTCCCGGGCAAGAAACTCCTGGTAAGCATCGTCAATACCGGCATGGGGCTCCCCCCAGTTGTGGTGGGTCTGTTCGTTACCGTGTTCCTCTGGAGGAACGGCCCTTTAGGTTTTCTGGATATCCTCTATACTCCCACGGCCATAATTTTCGCGCAGGCCATCATAGCCACACCCATCGTCATGGGGATCTCCATTGCCGCGCTCCAGAACCTTCCCGCCAAACTGAGGCTTCAGATCCTTTCTCTCGGCGCCACCCGACTGCAGATGGTCCGGATACTGATTCGAGAGGCGCGGCTTCCTCTCATGGCCGCTGTCATGGCTGGTTTCGGCGGTGTCATCTCCGAGGTGGGCGCATCCATCATGGTCGGCGGCAACATCAAGGGATATTCGAGGGTTCTTACGACGGCAACGGTTATGGAAACGGGCAAAGGGGAGTTCGCTACGGCCTTCGCCCTGTCGATAATTCTCCTGCTTCTCGTGTTCTTCGTTAATTACCTGTTTACCATCATTCAGCAGAGAGAGAGACCTCGGTGAGCAAGACTGACAGTATCATTTCGATTGAAGACCTCAAGGTGGAGCTCGGGGGGGTGTCGATCCTTGATATCCCCTCCTTTTTTGTTGCGGAGAGAGAGTTTCTGTCCATCATCGGTCCCAACGGCAGCGGCAAGTCTACGCTGCTCCTCGCGTTGAGCTGTCTTCTGAAGCGGACCGCGGGCAGGCTGGTGTTCCGGGGGGATGCGGTGGTTACCCGCGAAGAGGTATTTCGCTTCCGGAGGCGGGTTTCAATGGTATTCCAGGAGCCGCTCCTGTTCGATACCACCGTGTACAAGAACGTGGCCTCAGGCCTGAAGATTCGCGGGATGCCACGGGATGAGATTCGCGAACGGGTCATGCGCTACTTGAAGTGCTTCAACATCGAGCATCTTGCCCAGCGCTCCGCCCGCAAGCTTTCCGGTGGAGAGGCCCAGCGCGCAAGCCTTGCCCGGGCGTTTGCCATCGAGCCGGAAGTGATCTTCCTCGATGAGCCGTTTTCCGCTCTGGATCCTCCGACCCGCCATGCGCTCACCGATGACCTGGATAAAATCGTCAGGGAAACCGGCATCACCACCGTGATGGTTACCCATGACCAGTCCGAGGCACTTCGTATGTCGGACCGGATAGCGGTCATGTATGACGGGAAAGTTGTCCAGACCGGCACCCCGTCATTCGTGATGAACAATCCGGTAAATGAGTTCGTCGCAAACTTCGTCGGCATGGAGACCATCCTTGAGGGCCAGGTTACCAATAATGTTAACGGATTCCTGACCGTGTCGGTCTCCGGAAGAGAGATAGACGCCGTTGGGCTGCTGTCACCCGGTGATTGTGTCTACTGCTGCATTCGGCCGGAAAATGTGACCATCGACATTGCGGACCCGGACGACCTGACCAGCGCCAGAAACGTATTTCACGC
>CAYSPF010000034.1:0-2785 GCA_964432775.1 uncultured Geobacter sp. | reverse complement strand
GTATGCTTTCCTTTACAATGCTCCGCATCGGTCGGAGGAAACCAATAAAGGAGATACCTTACACATGGCAGGCAAGATTTTTTATCGGGAGAGACAGAAGCAGGTAGATGGAGCGAAGCAACCACGTTACAACCTGGCCGGAGTTGCTGGGGTCGACCTCAAGGTCTACGGTCACCACCTGCGCATGAGCGAATTGAAGTTTATCGCCGAGTCGGTGGGCGCCGAACTGCTGTTGCTTCCGCGGGGGCCGAAGCACCAGGGTGAGGAAGAGGATGAGGTTGAGGTCTGACAGCGCACGACTCGTATCCTTTTAGAATGGGACTCGTTTATTTTACGATTCCCATTTTTTATTCCGTTGAACCGTGTTTGAGAATATGGTAAGTCTGTCATCCGGTTTTGCATGGAAAAGCAGTGTATATTCTTTGAAAGCTAGTAGGGAGTTCGCACTTATGCCCACCTTTGAAGAAGCCCGAACGATCATTCTCGATAGTGTTATTCCCCTTGGCGTTGAAAAGGTAGAGATGCTGGACGCCGTCGGCAGGGTGCTTGCCGAAGACATTCAGGCCCCCTGGGACATGCCCCTGTGGGATAATACGGCCATGGACGGCTATGCCCTGCATTCGGACGACTGCCGGGAGTCAACATCCCTGATACTCTCCGGCTTCCTCCCGGCAGGATCATTCATGAGGCATCCCATTGAGCCCGGGACGGCGGTTAAGATCCTCACCGGCGCGCCCATCCCGACCGGCGCGGACGCCGTGGTGCCCTTCGAAGAGGCCGAGGAACAAGACGGCCTGGTTCTCCTGAAAGGAAAGGTGAAACCGGGCGACCATATCCGCTTCAAGGGTGAGGATGTGAAGGCAGGCGAAACGATACTTCCTGCAGGGACCGTTCTCAGGCCTTCGGAGATCAGCATGCTGGCATCCTTCGGCAAGCTGTTCATCCCGGTCCACCGCCGGGTGCGCGTGGCAGTGCTCTCCACCGGCGACGAACTGGTGGATCCGGGTGAAGTACTGGGCGCCGGCAAGATTATCAACAGTAATTCCCTTGCACTGGCGGCAGCAGTCAG
The DNA here is from genome assembly GCA_964432775.1 of uncultured Geobacter sp. Classification (GTDB taxonomy): domain Bacteria; phylum Desulfobacterota; class Desulfuromonadia; order Geobacterales; family Geobacteraceae; genus RPRC01. The sequence continues at coordinate 1,716 of CAYSPF010000034.1, read as the reverse complement.
GCAGTCGGGCGGCATTCCAATCATGCTCGGCATCGCCCGGGACACCAAGGAAAGTCTGCGGGAAAAGCTTGCCGAAGGACTGACGGCGGATATGCTGATTACCTCGGCGGGCGTGTCCGCCGGAGATCGCGATTATGTTCGGGACGTACTGGACGAGTTGATGGTGAAGCAGGTTTTCTGGAAGGTGGACATAAAGCCGGGACGTCCGACTGCCTTTGCCCGCCGGGACGGGAAACCGGTTTTCTCTCTGCCGGGGAATCCGGTGTCAAGCCTGCTCACCTTCGAGGAGTTCGTTCGTCCGGCGCTCCTGAAAATGATGGGGTTCCGCAGGGTGCTGCGTCCGCTGGTCACGGCAACGCTCAAGGAGGGCATCCGGAAAAAGGTCGGACGCGTCAACTTCCTTCGTGTGGCTGTTGAACAGGAAAATGGTCAATTTTTCGCCTGGAGCCCCGGCAAGCAGGATACCGGTTACCTGAAGACCCTGCTCCTCGCCGACGGAATTGCGGTGATACCGGCCGATAAGGGCGACCTGGCCGCCGGAGAGCGGGTGGATGTGCAGTTGATTACCGGGGATGGCGGGCTGATGGAGGCGTGACCGATTCGTAGCGCAGACCTGCCGGGTTTTCAAAACCCTACAGGTCTGCGGGATGGCAGACAAGCAATAAATAAGTCTTATACGCATAGGGAGAAATAATGAGCTTCAATCATTTTGACGATCAGGGCAGGGCAATCATGGTGGACATCAGTGCCAAGTCGGCCACAATGCGCACCGCCATTGCAACCGCGTCCGTCTATCTGAGCAAAGAGATACTTGGAAACATCATCGAGGGAAAGGTGGCCAAGGGTGACGTGCTGGGAGTCGCCAGGCTTGCCGGGATAGCGGCCGCGAAGAAGACCCCTGACCTTATCCCTCTGTCCCATCCTCTGGCTCTGCATGCGGTTACCGTGGACTTCACGACGGATATGAAAACGGGGTGCGTACGGGTGGAAAGCATGGTCCGCGCCTTCGAGCGGACCGGCGTGGAGATGGAGGCTATGGTGTCGGCATCCGTTGCCGCCCTTACCATCTATGACATGTGCAAGGGCGCCGACAAGGGAATCCGTATCGGCGAGGTCGCTCTCCTCTATAAAGAGGGGGGTAAAAGCGGCGTCTATAAAAGGGAAGAAAAACCATGAGGGCAGGGATACTTACCCTGAGCGACAAGGGCGCTCGTGGTGAACGGACTGACCTGAGCGGCCCGGCACTGACCGAATGGCTGGGGCGGAGAGGGGTGGAAACCGTCGCCTACGAGATGATTCCTGACGATAGTGACCAGATTTCGGTCAAGCTGTCTGAATGGGCTGACAGCGGCAGTCTTGACATCATCCTGACCACCGGCGGTACCGGCGTTTCCCCACGTGACGTCACCCCGGAAGCGACCATGAAGATCCTGGAGCGGGTAATTCCTGGTTTCGGTGAACTGATGCGGTTCAAGAGCCTGGCCAAGACCCCCTCTGCTGCAATCTCCCGGGCGGTTGCCGGTATCCGCGGCAGAACCCTCATCATCAACCTGCCGGGAAGTCCCAAGGGGGCAGTGGAGAACCTGGAGGCGGTATGGGACGCGGTTCCCCACGCAGTGGCGAAAATCCAGGGGGATCCCAGCGACTGCGCCGTGTAATCCGGGTTATCTGCTTGCCGTAACCAGCAGGCCGCCGTCGGTCACCGTAACCCGGCAG
>CAYSPF010000033.1:8572-18883 GCA_964432775.1 uncultured Geobacter sp. | reverse complement strand
GAGTGGCCATGGGGCTATCCGGCGGTGCTGACTCTGATGGCGTCCGTCTGCGTGTTCATGCTGTTTTATTTCAGAAGGAAGAAATGGCTCTAAAAACCACTCAGACCTGCCGGGTTTCAGAAAACCCGGCAGGTCTCCGGAGTTCGAGCAATAGCTGACAAAGGAGGAGCCATGTTTGAATCCGCCGAGTTGGGCCACACCATCGACAAGGAAACCTGGCGCAGGGAAGTGCCCCTGTTGCGGGAAGCGCTGCTCGATGCCCAGTATGATCTGTTGCAGAAGGCCGAATTTCCCGTGGTCATACTGATTTCGGGCGTCGACGGCGCGGGCAAGGGGGAAACGGTCAACGTTCTGAACGAATGGATGGACCCTCGTCACATCCAGACCCACGCAGTCGGTGACCCGACCGACGAGGAACGGGAGCAGCCCGGAATGTGGCGCTACTGGCGCCTTCTGCCGCCCAAGGGAAAGATCGGCATTTTCTTCCGATCCTGGTATTCCGGTCCCATCGGCGCCGCGCTCCACGGGGAGGCGAAGAACTCGGAGCTGGATCAGCAGATGGAGCGGATTACCCGTTTCGAGAAGATGCTGGCCGATGAGGGCGCGCTGATCCTGAAATTCTGGCTCCATCTTTCTAAAGCGGGCCAGCGAAAGCGTCTCAAATCACTGGAAAAGGACTCGGCTACCCGCTGGCGGGTCACGGAGCGGGACTGGCGGAACTTCAAGATCTATGACCGGTTCCGCGGGGTCGCGGAGCATGCCCTTCGCCAGACCAGCACCGCGGAGGCGCCCTGGACCATTATTGAAGGAACCGACCCGCGTTACCGCTATCTGGCTGTCGGCAGGGCTGTCCTGCAGGCGGTGCGGGCGCGACTGGACGCAGCGGCGCCATGCAAAGCCACCGCTACCGTTCCGCCCGTTATTCCCCACCTCGATGCCATCTCGGTACTGAACCGGCTCGACCTTTCACAAAAGATACCGAAAAAGACCTATGAAAAGGAGTTGGAGAAGTATCAGGGGGAGCTGAATCTTCTCACCCGACACAAGAACTTCGCCAGGATGTCGGTGGCGGTCGTGTTCGAGGGATTTGACGCGGCCGGCAAGGGAAGCGCCATCAGAAGGATTACCGGCGCACTGGACGCCCGCTTCTATCGGGTGATACCGACCGCCGCCCCCACCGAGGATGAGCGGGCACAGCCGTATCTCTGGCGTTTCTGGCGACAGATTCCCCGGCGCGGACATCTTGCCGTCTTTGACCGTTCCTGGTATGGAAGGGTGCTTGTGGAGCGGGTGGAGGGTTTCTGCTCCCGGGCGGACTGGATGCGCGCCTATGGAGAAATCAATGACTTCGAGGAGCAGTTGGTGCGCAACCGGACCCTGATACTCAAGTTCTGGCTCCATATCAGTAAGGAAGAGCAGTTGCGTCGTTTCAAGGAGCGGGAGCAGGTCTCCTTCAAGCGCTACAAGATTACTCCGGAGGATTGGCGCAACCGGGAAAAATGGGATGAGTACGAATCCGCCGTCTGCGACATGATTGACCGTACCGGCACCGAGATAGCCCCCTGGACGCTCGTCGAGTCGGACGATAAACTGTTTGCGCGCATCAAGGTGTTGAAGACGCTGTGCGAGAGGATCGGGGCAGCCCTCTAGCCTTTGTTACGCGTCAGAAAGGAATCGGGGCAGGCCGTCATAGGACGTGACCTGCCCTTGATGTTTCAGGCAAGGGATCTGACCATTGTGCGTAGAGAATTCTGCGCAAAAATAATCAAGCACTGTACAATTGTTATTGATATGGTAATGTGTGCTAAATGAAATATTTTGCAATTATCACTTCTTCTGATAGCCACACAGAGTAAATAGGAGGATACATGACTCGAGTTGTCATACTGGGAATGGGATTCGGTGGTGTTCGAGCTGCGCGGGCGTTGGCCGGGAAAGGATTGGATGTTCTTATTATCGATCGCAGGAACTATCATCTTTTCCAGCCGCTCCTGTACCAGGTTGCGACATCTTCCCTGGAAGAAGAGTCAATCGCCTATCCGGTCAGGGCGCTCATTCGCGGGTGGAAGGGCGTCCGTTTCCGCCTGGCGGAGGTCGCGGGAGTGGATTTCGAGAAACGCCTGGTGCGCCTGTCGGACGGTGAGGTCGGATACGACTACCTGATCATGGCGGCGGGAGGCGCCACGAACTTCTTTGGTCTGCAAAGCGTCGAGCAGCGGGCATTCCAGCTGAAGGGGCTCGGCCATGCCGTTCGACTGAGGAACCACATCCTGAGTGTATTCGAGCGGGCTGATCGAGACGACGACCCGGACAGGCGGCGGGCGCTGATGACGTTCGTCATCGTCGGCGGCGGGCCCACGGGCGTCGAATTTGCCGGCGCCCTGGAAGAACTGATTCACCACGAGCTTTCACGGGATTTTCCCGGGCTGGACATGGGGGAAAGCAGGATACTTCTTCTGGAGGCACGGGATGCGTTGCTCCCCCCTGTTCCCAAAGAGCTGCAACTTTACTCCCGGAAGAGACTCGAAGGCATGGGCGTCGAGGTGCGCCTCAACACCCAGGTGAGCGGAGCCGAGGATGGGAAGGTGTTGCTGGCTGATGGTTCGATTATCCCTTCCTATACCATTGTCTGGTCGGCAGGGGTGCAGGCCTCCCCGCTGGCGGCGGAACTCGGGCTTCCCCGGGCCGCGGGTGGCCGCATTCCCGTTCAGCCGGACCTGAGTCTGGCCGATCGCGACACTGTATTTATCATCGGCGACATGGCATTCCTGGTACAGGATGGGACACCGCTGCCCATGGTGGCCTCGGTTGCCATGCAACAGGGCGAATATGCGGCTCACGCTATTCTCGGCCGCATCAAGGGGGAACCTGCCGCTCCCTTCCGATATCACGACAAGGGGGCCATGGCCATCATCGGCCGCAACAGCGCGGTTGCGAAGGTATTCGGGGTGAAAATGACCGGGTTTATCGCCTGGGTTGTCTGGCTGGCGATTCATCTCATGTTTCTGGTGGGATTCCGCAACCGGCTCCTCGTGCTTCTCAACTGGGCATACTACTACTATTTCCGTGCGCAGCAGGTGCGGCTCATAACCGATGGCAACGGAAAACCTCCTGAAGCCGGGGCGTAGCAAACGATATGCAGGCGGGATGCCGAGTGACAAATATCTTGGTATCCCCGCCTGTCTGCTTCAGAATTAACCACGATGTATCCTGGCCTTTCCCTTCCCCTGGCATCTTTTCTCCGTACCGATCTCCAATAAAAGACATGAAGAGCCTCCGTGCCTGATTGCGGTTTTTATGAACATCTTTCCACGCAATTAATGTCAACTCCGTGCTGATTGCCCGCAAATTTTGCATACTTGTATGTCGTGCCGAATGGTTTATTGAATGGATGGCAAATGCTTCGACGGCTGCATTGTACAAAGGACTTTGAGGCGGGCGACCCTGAGATTATCACGCGTGAAGGCACTTTATTCAGTAGCAGGTACATGACAGTACAGTAACAGAGGCGACAGGGCTTGGTAACAAGGTTTATAAGATGAGATGGATGGTGAGGCTTGGCGATGAAATGATAAATAAATATAATAATTAAATATAGCTATATCCATACCAATTAATACGTAAAATGTTGAAATTATTTGTATAATTATATATTGTACGAGGGGTTGTGCACGGCATAATTTATGCTATTTTTGTTTGAAAAGGAAGCGAAACGAGATGGTTTTATGAATTCGCCTTGCCATACCCAGGTGAAATGTATCGGTCATCCATAGATTACAGGATTGTCCAGGCTTGATGGCCCGGTTGGTACGGAAGAGAGAGGTGGAAAATGAAAGCGAAGATAGCGGCTATTGTTGGCGTGCCGATGCTGGCCCTGATTCTCGGGCTTTCCGGTCCGGCGTCCGCGGCGGACATAAACGATTACTCGATAACACCGCCGTTCGTGCTGGAGACGATAAAGCCGAACCTGCTCATGATGATAGACAACTCGGCCAGTATGTACGATCTGCAATATCAGGACACCACCCATACCTACTGTGCCAATTCCCCGACCACCGCGTGCACTGCCGGCAGCACCTGCTCAGGTACCGCCTACTGTCTGGCAAGCACCACTACCACCACCACGACAACGGCTGCAGCTTGCACGACAGATACCGACTGCCGACCACCTAAGCCGGGCGGGGTTACCGGCGATCCCTGCCATAAAGGTACGTGTAAAGCCGCTGTCGTCAGCGTAAGCACGGTCACGCCGATATCATGTACTACGGATGCGACCTGCAGCGCCATAACGGCAGGCGATACCTGCAACAACAAATGTAATGTAACCCGCCAGTGCTATGATACCACCTTCAACAGCGCAACCACGTACTCCGGCTACTTCGATGCCGGCGTCACCTACAGCTATGATTTCACGAACAACAAGTTCACAAGCGGCGCCGCCATGCCGGGAACCTGCACCTATTCGGCCGGAACGACCAAATATCTGTGCGTAAACACAACCGGCACAGGCACAGCGGAAAGGGTTGTGAACAGCGGTTCCACGGGATTTGTCGCGAGCGGGAGCTTTCTGAACTGGCTTACCGCATCCAAGTTCGACATACAGAAGAAGATACTGACCGGCGGCAAGTTCAATACCGCGACGAATGATCTGGTCGCCGAGTCCCGCGGTTGCGCGGGGAGGGAATTTCTCAAGTCCGTAGCGGGTGTGAATCTGACCTTCTCCATCAGGGGGGGGACTCCGGGCGGCATCGGTTCGACCCAGAGTCTGGCGACCGAGTATGGCCAGACCTACATCGAGATCTATGCGGGAGTCTATAATGCAGGCGCCTGCCTTGCCGCCATGAACGACTGGATGAACGTGGCCAGCGGCAATCCGCCAAATCTCGGCACGTTTCAAAACGACACCAAGGATTGTGTGGGATCGGGGAGCGGGCCTCTCGACCCCACAAACATGTGGAACCATGCACTTCACAACTGTTACCAGGGGATGACCGGCGGCGCCCAGGGCTACGAAACCAACCTGCACTCCCTGGAAGGTGAGTGCCAGTCCGTCTATGCCACCATTGATCGGTCCGCCATCACGGACCCGAATTCAGCGGTCTCCGTTTGCTCGAGCGTGTTGGATTACGCTATCGGCGGCATTTCCTATAAGGGGTATCTGGGCGCCTGTTGGAACGGCACTGATTTTACCGGCCCCTGTACACCGAACGACGTGACGCAGATGCAGAATTTCTGTCAGATAAACGTCAACTCGAACCCGGTCATAGACCCGTCAGCCACGGCCGTTACCGGCAGCGTCGCCAGCGCCAGCATCCCGGGCTTCGTCATGCAGCAAGGCCTGACGAATCTGACCTCTGTAGGAACCCTGACCGTCAAGGTCGGCCTCGCAGCGGCGCCTACCGGTCTTATCGACCAATTCAAGAACCAGATACGCTTCGGGGCGATGATTTTCAACACCGACGGGTCTCTCAGCGAGTGCGGAACGGGGAATGTCCCCTGCTCGCGATACTGCTCCACCACCAGAACCAGGCTCTGCTACTTCGATACGGACTGCCCCACGGGCGAAACCTGCCCGGCGTACAGCGCCGCGAATAATTACGATAGCGGAAAAATAATTGCCTTTACCGGCGCGGGAAAATGCTCCGCCACAACTTCCACCGCGTGTACGGTAAATTCCGACTGCCCTTCAGGCGAGTCCTGCCAGTCTTTTGTCGGAGACCATTCAACGGGACTCATCAAGGCCCTTGACGATGTGCAGGCCACAACCTGGACCCCCCATGCCGAGGCGTTTTACAATGCAATCGCCTATTTCGTGAAGGATGCGACCGCCACAACCCCGGCTTTACCGGCAACTTTCGGTCCAAGCACAGCCACCGCAAGCGCCGAGGTTCCAATAAACGCTCCCCTTTCCGGAAGTGACAGCTATACCAACAAAAACCCCATCCAGGTCCGTTGTCAGCAGAACAACATCCTTCTCATCACCGACGGCGCGTCCACCACTGATCAAAACAGCGCCATGACCACCAAGGTGACCGACGCTTCCAACAATTTCCGCGACCCCGACACCTTGGCCGAGGCGAGCAGCTGCGGCAATTATAAGGGGAGCCCCTATCTCCATGACCTGAGCTATTACGCGTACCACAGAAATATCTTTGATCCGACCAAACAATGTCCGGCGCCCACGGGGAGCACGTACACCTGCGAGACCGGCCAGACGATAAAGACCTACGCCGTGTTTACCGGGACAGGCGGCAGCACGGGTAATCTGTGCAATCCCTATGACCAGCTGTACAAGACGGCCGGTAATGGCGGCACTACGTTGTACCAGGCATCAGACCCTGATACGCTGAAGGCCAATCTGGCGAGTGCGCTTCAAGAGGTAGCCGCCGGCGCTTCCTCCGGTACCGCCGCGTCCATCGTGAGCAACCGCGGACAGAGCGGCGCCAATCTGATTACCGCAATATTCTATACGTCGAAGGATTTCGGTGCCGACGCTGACGGAAATGAACAGAAGCGCACCTGGATTGGTGACCTGCAGAACTACTGGTACTATTTCGATCCCTACATCTCCAACAGCACGATCCGCGAAAACACTACCGACGCTACCAGCGACAAGGTTCTTGACCTGGCAAACGATTACCGCATCGACTTCATCTTTGATGAGTCGACGACCAAGACGATTGTGAAGAGGTACAAGGATAACGGCCTGGGCTCCTACACACTGCAAGACACGGTGGACCCCGATGAGCTCAAGGCGCTCTGGAAGGCGGGCGTTGAGTTGTACAACCGGGATTTGACCGCCACACCGTACAGAAAACTCCTGATCAACAAGTCCGGGTCGCTCTTCACTCTGACCAATGACAAGTTCTCCACCCTGACGTCCTCCCTGTGGACGGATCTCGAGACCTACCTCGATGTTGTCGGCAAGCCAAACGCTGAAAATGTCATGAAATTCGTCTACGGTTTTGATGTCGCCGGGTACCGTTCGCGAACGATCAGCAAATACAAGGGCGTGACCGTACCCGCCGCCGACATCGCCAAGGGAAAAGGCGTCTGGAAGCTGGGCGATATTATCAGCTCAACACCCAAGGTCCAGTCAAACCGGCCCTTGAGTGGATTCCATCTCGATTACGGCGACACGTCCTATGAATCTTTTATTGCATCCAAGGACTACGCCGGCCGCGGCATGGTGTACGTGGGCGCCAATGACGGAGCTCTCCACGCCATCAACATGGGCAAGGTAGTTAGTCTTACCAGCGGTACCCAGAAGGCGAAACTGACCGGTTCCGGGCTCGGAACCGAGGAGTGGGCATTTGTCCCCGCGAACGCGCTTCCGTACCTGAAGTACTTGACCTTGCCCGACCCGAACTATACCCACCTCTACTATGTGGATACCTCTCCCCTGGTGTTTGATGCCAGTATCAACAAGCCGTCCGGATGCGATGCAACCGCTGATTACTGGAACTGTGACAGAAAGACCACGACATCTTCAGGAAACCTTGTTGCTGCCGATACAAGCTGGCGCACGGTCGTCATCGGCAGCATGGGGCTCGGCGGCGCCAGTCGGGGCGCCGGTGCGACCTGTACGGATTGCGTCAAAGCGCCTATAAATGTTGTCAATTTCACTGAACATGGTCTTTCGTCCGTGTTTGCGCTGGATGTCACCGACCCGAAGAATCCGACCCTGCTGTGGGAATTCAGCCATCCGGATCTCGGATATACCACTGCGGAGCCCGCCATCGTGCGTATCAACGGGAAAAAGGACTCTTCCGACGATCCTGATACGAGCAAGAACGGCAGATGGTTCGCGGTGTTTGCATCCGGCCCCACGGGCCCAATTGATAACGATTCACACCAGTTCATGGGTAGATCGGACAAGACCCTCAAGTTCTTTGTCGTGGACATCAATGCCAAGCCGCCGTTCGTGCTTGGTAGCAATTACTGGATTAAAGAAAAGCTCAGCGATGGTACAACCACTATCGATAACGCTTTCGGAGGGTCGCTTGCCTCCAACGCCATCGACACCGACAAGGGCAACAGGTTTGCCGCCGGTTTCTACAGCACGGACGTGGTATACGCCGGATACGTGAAGCCGAAAACCGTCTCCGGTGTCACCACCTGGACCGACGGCGGGCTTCTGCGGTTGCTGACGAATGAAGACCGGGATCCGGATAAATGGGTGCTGAGCAAGGTAATCGACGGCGTCGGGCCGGTAACGGCCTCCATTGATAAGCTCTATGACGATAACGACAGCGTAGACCACAAACCGGTCCTCTGGCTGTATTTCGGATCCGGAAGGTATTACTACAAGAACAGCGTGGACGGTATCGACAGCGCCGATAACCAGATGGCGCTCTACGGGGTCAAGGATCCGTGCTATCACACGACGACCGGCCCGCCCAAGGACATGGATCAGACATGCACCACATCCATCTCAGCATCGACGCTGACGAACCAGTCATCAAACACTCCGAACGATGCTCTTCAAACCGGCAAGACAAAAGGCTGGTTTATTGATCTCGACGCAACAGGCACGTACGGCGGTAAGAGTTTCAAGGCTGAGCGGGTGATAACAACGCCGAGCGTCCGGACCAACGGACTGCTCCAGTTCACTACCTTCAAGCCGACCGCCGATATCTGCGGCTTCGGCGGCGAGACAATGTTCTGGCTGCTGAATTACGCGACCGGCGCGGCGCCCCCGGCAGGAACCCTGAAGGGGAAAATAACTATTCAGCTCTCCACCGGCGCTATCGTGGTTATTGATCTTTCGAAGCTTACCTCAAGCTCGTTTTCCCGGGGGGGCAGGCAGATCGATGTTGGCGCAGGAAAGCCTCCGGCGCCTCCTCCTCCGGCCGATACGCTGAAGAAGCCGGTCAAGAAGGTGCTGCATATTCAGGAGAGATAGGATGAACCGACGCGGGTTTTCCCTGATAGAGTTGATGGTCGTTATAAGTATCATTTCCATTCTCCTGGCAATGGCGACCATCAATTTTAACAACTGGGTGCGACGTCAGAGTGTCTCCGGGCAGGTAAAGGAAATGTATGCCGATCTGATGTCCATACGCCAGCAGGCCATGGTTACCGGCAAGAATCATGACGCCGTTTTCACCACTTCCAAGAACATGGCCTTTCACCGCTACTCTTCCGAGGGTGATAGCCTGGGAACCCTGGTGATGCGAAAGGGTGTATCCAATGCGGTCGTCGAAAGTTCAACGGACCCGGTTCTGTTCAATCATCGGGGGGTGACGGTCGGGGATGATACGATGATGTGCATCTTCAGCGATGTAAGCCCTTCCCTGGATGCTCTGGTGATAACCTCGTCCAAGATAAACATGGGAAGAATCAAAAATCAGGGGAGCAAAGATGTCTCGGCATGTACCAAGAATAATATCGAACTTCAGTAATCGAGCTTTCACCCTGGTGGAAGTCGTTGTCGCACTTGTCATCCTCATGGTCGGACTGCTTGCATTGCTGCAGACAGTCAATCTGTCCATTGTGACAAACCTGCAGAGCGAGATGAGGACCCAGGGTACCATGATCGGAGAAGACCGGATGGCACGGATAAAAAGCCTTCCATTTGACAACATATCGGCATCTGTTGAGAAGACTGTTACCGTACCGGTCGCCATGCGCAGTACTCTTGTAAACTTCAGTGTGACAAAGCTGGTTACGGATATTCCTTTAAACACAAAAAAGATCGATGTGCGTGTCCGCTGGAGCCACCGGGGGAACATCTATGAGCATGTCGTATCTTCCGTGGTTGCGGCGCCAACTGCCCGATGAAGCACCCGGTTCTCGGGTGAGAACAATGAAGGGAAAGACAATGCTGCGTTCCAGCAGGGGTTTCAGTCTTATCGAATTGATTATGGTAATGGCCATGTTCGTCATCGTCATTGCCGTTGCCGGTGATACCTTTACCAGAATTATGAGGTTCTCGTCGCAGCAGTCCAAGACGGCCGAGAGCAATATCGAGGGGGTGATCGGGCTGGAAATGATGCGCAAGGACCTGGCTTCAGCCGGTTTCGGGCTGCCGTGGTCATTCCAGAATCCCATCATCTACAATGAGGTCAATCCTGGCGCGGGCGCCAGGGAAGCTCTTGCCGCGGCCTATAACGGGACCCCGAACAGCGAAACACAGACCGGAGTACCAAGCCCGGTGTCGGGAGGTAATAACGTGGCGCCCGGTAACGCGAATTTGCTCATCGAGGGTTCCGACTACCTGGTCCTCAGGGCGACAAGCCTCGGTACTTCCACGGCGGCCCAACGATGGAGCTTTATTAACTACACCGGTGCGACGAAACCGACATCCCT
>CAYSPF010000033.1:5914-8472 GCA_964432775.1 uncultured Geobacter sp. | reverse complement strand
GGACGGCACTGTTTCTTCCACCGCCGAGGCTCCTCTCCTTGATTGTGTCGCCGACATGCAGGTCGTGTATACCCTGGATTCCCTGAATAATGGAGTGACAAGGGACACCGACCGGTTAACTGCGGATACACCGCCATATTTACCGTTGACGGCCCGGGAGATTCGCGAGCAGCTGAAGCTAATACAGGTGTACGTCCTCACCCATGAGGGGGGGAAGGATGCCTTGTACACCTATCCAAACCCGACCATTGGCGTGGGGCCGACTGTTGACGGGCTCACCTCCGGTTCGGGCAGGACATTCAACCTTGCTACGAATATCGGCACGGGCTGGCAACAGTATCGCTGGAAAATATACCGCGTGATTGTGAAACCGGCAAATCTCGGACAGACACTCCAATAGGTGGACCATGAAATCCATAGGAAACGAAAAAGGAATTGCGCTCGTAACGTCACTGCTGCTGACGCTCATCGCCCTCGGCATTATTATGGTGCTCATGTATTCCATTACCGCGAACATTCAGGTGAGCGCCGCGAACAAGAGATACAAGAACGTCGTGGAAGCGGCCTACGGTGGGGTGTCGTTATCCGTAAACGAATTCATTCCCCGTCTCAACAATGCCATTTTCGGAAATTATTCATCGGGTTCGGAAAGCGGGTTGTCCATTTTGAAAGGACAATACGCCTCGACCATCAATCTTGATATCCCTTCAGCTGCGTGTCTCCGGGACAAGCTGGATAACGCCACGGCAGACTGGAGCGCGTCGTGCAGCAAGACTCCGGATCCCAAGGATAACCCCGACATGACCTTCGTTCTGAAATCATCGATGACGGGGCTCGCATCGAATCAGGGCTTCAAGGTGTATACGAAGATTGTCGGCACTCCGGTCAAGGGCAATACCGACAAGGCCGATAAGCCGAACCTGCGAAAGGGAGAAAACGTCATCGAATCCGCTGAGGTTGAAGGCACCGGGGTCACCATTCCGACCACCTATCGTGTTGAAGTCATGGCCGAACAGGAGACGAATCCACGGGAAAAGGCGAATATCTCTGTTCTTTACGCATACTGAGATTCGACACGAGGAGACAGGCAGCTTTCACAATCAGGCATCGCCATTGCCTGGGCCGAGGGTACAACCCACGGCCTTTTTTTTATGAAAAAACAGTTGACCCGTCTATCGCTTCACGGTTTAGCTTTGTTTCCATCATGGCCGTGATACCAAATCGACACGTGAAAGGAGAAGAGAGATGGAACACAAGGTTTCAGTGGATGAATGGATTGCCCGCTTTCGGGCGATCGGTCTGGATGATGCCGCCATGAGACGATGGCATACTCTTTTTGAGCGGGAGAACCCCGAAGGACACCAGTCTTTTCTGGAATGGCTCGGCTTACAGGCCGAGAAGATAGGAGAGATCCGCCGCGGTGCGGCGTAATATGGGGAGTTGGCGGCGCTGAACGGCGCCGCCAACGTTTACGGGAGAGGGAAGTGAATTGAATGAATCAACAGGACACAGCATAGCATGAAATATTCCGGAATATGATCTTGACACCAGGATGCCCGTTCTAGTAATCTGCTCACAATTTCACTTAACACCGTTAAGGCGCCGACAATGAGCGATGTGAGACACAAGGATAAGGAAGAGTTCCGGCGGGAGATTCTTGCTGCCGCGCGGGAACTCTTTTCCAGCGACGGCTACGGGAATTTTTCCATGCGTAAGCTGGCCCGTCGCATCGGCTACTCGCCCACGACTATCTATCTCTATTTTGTCGACAAGGACGATCTGCTGTTCTGTCTCAGCGAAGAGTTATTCAATGAGCTGGACAAAGCTCTCCAGCAGCTCTCGGAAGAGGGTGGCGGTCCGCTGGAGATACTGCGCAGGGCGCTCCTGATGTATGTGGAATTCTGTCTTGCGAATCCGGAGCACTACCGGGTTGCGTTCTTCACGAGCCCGGTTGTCTACGGTTCGCCCAAGGAGTATCTGGAACAGGACACCATGAGCCGTCGAGCCTATTTCCAGTATCGTGATCTGGTGACAGAATGCTGTGTGGCCGGTGCATTGCGGCCCATGGACCCCGAACTCCTGGCCCAGGTTCTGTGGGCGGGGGTGCACGGGGTCGTCGCGGCGGCAATTTACACGCAGGATTTTCCCCTGGTCGCTCCCGGCCTGCTTGCGGAAACAATGGTCGAGGGTTTGCTGAGTGGTTTCCGCACGACGAAAGCACCGTGCTGTCTTTGAGAAAGGTTTGAGGCGCCTCGAAGGGCCGCGGAATTCTATTGAAACACTGGAAATCCAGGGTTGAACAAACATATCTTTGATACCACTGGTTACGTATTGAGAGAAAAATGGTGAAAGAATATTTCCGATGCAAAAGAGCATGTATTGTCGCGGTCGCATGCGCCATGATAACAGGATGCGCGGTGGGTCCTGATTTCCGGAGCCCCGATGCGCCGGTTGTCCGGGAGTATACTCCGGAACCTCTCCCGAAGGAGACGGTGTCCGTTCCGGTTCACGGAGGCGAAACGCAGAGTTTCGTCAGCGGACGGGACATACCCGCGGAG
>CAYSPF010000033.1:1712-5904 GCA_964432775.1 uncultured Geobacter sp. | reverse complement strand
CCTTGTCCGCCAGGCCTTGAAGGAGAGCCCGACGCTCGCCGCGGCGGAGGCATCGCTCCGGCAGGCGCAGGAGAACCTGCGGGCCAGGAGCGGAACGGTGTACTACCCGAGCGTGGATGGAAAATTTTCCGTTGATCGACAGAGATATACGGGGGCTTCCTCCGGGCAGCCGAGCGCGGAGCCGAACACCTTTACCCTGTATAATGCCTCGGTGAGTGTCTCGTATACGCTCGATATCTTCGGAGGCGGCCGTCGTGAACTGGAGGGTCTGCGGGCGCAGGTGGACTACCAGAATTTCCAGCTTGAAGCCGCCCATCTCACCCTGACCTCGAACATCGTTACCACCGCGGTACAGGAGGCTTCGCTCCGCTCCCAGATCAGGGCCACCAGGGACATCATTGAAATGCTCCAGAACCAGCTGGATATCGTAACGTCGCAGTTCGAGCTCGGCGGAGTTTCCAAGACGGATGTCCTCGTTCAGCAGACACAGTTGGCACAGACCCGTGCGACGCTTCCCCCCCTTGAAAAGGAACTCGCGGCCACCCGCAATCAGTTGGCGGTCTATCTGGGGAGATTTCCCGGCGAGGGTGGGCTCCCCGAGTTCGAACTCGAGGGACTGCACCTCCCCGGGGAACTGCCGGTGAGCCTGCCGTCGTCTCTGGTACGCCAACGGCCCGACATCCGCGCTTCCGAGGAACTGCTTCATGCGGCGAGCGCCCAGGTAGGCGTTGCAACGGCAAACCTGTACCCCCAGATCACCCTGACCGGCAGCCTCGGGTCATCCGGCGTCAGGATCGAGGATCTTTTCAGCGGAGGGACGGCTCTCTGGAGTCTCGCCGCCGGGCTTACGCAACCCATCTTCCGCGGCGGCGAACTGACCGCCAAGCGTCGCGCAGCAATAGCTGCCTATGACCAGGCGCTTGCACAGTATCGAGACAGCGTCTTGCAGGCATTCCGGAACGTTGCTGATTCCTTGTACGCACTTGAAACAGACGCCCGCACACTGCGAGCCCAGGCGGATGCGGAGGCATCAGCCCGTGACAGTCTCTCGCTTACCCGTGATCAGTTTCGGTTGGGCGCGGTGAACTACCTCACGCTTCTCGTGGCCCAATACCAGTACCATCTGGCGCGTATCAATCTGGTTCGCGCGCAGGCGGCGCGTTTCGCCGATACCGCCGCCCTGTTCCAGTCCCTCGGCGGGGGGTGGTGGAACCGGCCGGTGCAGACAGACCGGGAAACAGTGCCGGGCTCGAAATGATAACGAACCATGACAATTCTCATCCCCAAAGGGAGAAACATCAGATGAAAAAACGCATGTTCATTATGCTGGCGGTCGTGGGCCTGCTGTTTGGCGGGATCTTCGGTTTCAAGATCTTCATGATGCAGATGATCAAAAAGTCCATGGCTTCTCAGCAGGCGCCTGCCGTCACGGTCTCCACCATCAGGGCCGAGATGCACACCTGGCAGCCCCAGCTCAAGGCCGTGGGCACCTTGCGTGCCGTGCGGGGCGTCGATGTTACCAGCGAGATTACCGGTCTGGTAAAAACCGTCACCTTCAAATCCGGTGATGAGGTCAGGGCCGGCCAGGTTCTGGTGCAGCTCAACGCAGATTCGGATATAGCGCAGCTGCGATCCGCGGAGGCGGACGCGGAACTCGCGCAGACCGTTTATGAGCGCGACAAGAAGCAGTTCGCGATCAAGGCGGTCAGTCAGGCCGTGCTGGACTCGGACGCGGCTGACCTTAAGAGCAAGCGCGCCCTTGCCGCACAGCAGGCTGCGATGGTGGCAAAAAAGACCATTCGGGCGCCCTTTGGCGGACGTCTCGGTATCAGCACCGTTAATCCAGGCCAATACATCAACCCGGGTGACAAGATTGTCACCTTGCAGGCGCTCGATACCCTCTACGCCGATTTCTACCTCCCGCAGCAGGAGCTTTCCAACCTGTCCCTCGGCCGGAAGGTTCAGGTGTCCTCGGACTCCTGTCCCGGTCGCACCTTCGTAGGCAGGATCAGTTCCATAAATCCGAAGGTGGATCCGGAAACGCGCAATGTCCAGGTCGAGGCGACCATTGCCAATCCGGGCCGCATTCTCCTTCCGGGGATGTTTGCCTCGGTCACGGTTCAGGCGGGAGAGGAGCGCCGCTACCTGACCCTGCCGCAGACGGCGGTCACCTTCAATCCCTACGGCGAAACGGTCTATCTCGTCAGGGAAGACGGCAAGGGCAAGGACGGCAAGGCGCTTTTGAAAGCCAAGCAGGTTTTTGTCACCACCGGCGGGACCCGGGGCGACCAGGTGGCGATCCTGAAGGGGGTGAAGGAGGGCGACACCGTCATCACCGCAGGTCAGCTGAAGCTGAAGAACGACAGCCCGGTCGTCATCAACAACAAGGTCCGGCCGAGCAACGATATGGCGCCCAAGCCGGTTGACGAGCCGGGGTGAACCCTGCATTCGCACGGTACGCAGATACGACTGTTGATGATCCCTGACAACGCACAATTTCACAGCATGGAAGGCATTACATGAATTTCACCGACATCTTCATCCGACGCCCGGTGCTCGCCACCGTGGTCAGCCTGCTGATTCTCGTTCTCGGCGTCCGCTCCATGAACCTTCTGCTGGTGCGCGAATACCCGGAAACGCAAAACGCCGTGGTTACCGTCTCTACAACCTATTTCGGCGCCGACCCGGACCTGGTTTCCGGCTTTATCACCACGCCCCTGGAGAATTCCATCTCCCAGGCAAACGGCATCGACTACCTCACCTCCTCGAGCACCCAGGGGGTGAGCATGATCACGGCAAATCTGCGCCTGAACTATGACCCGAACAAGGCGCTCACCGAGATATCTTCCAAGGTCAACGCGGTAAAAAACCAGCTTCCCCAGGAGGCGCAGGAGCCGGTGATCAGCGTGGAAGTGGGCGAATCCGTCGACTCCATGTATATCGGCTTCTACAGCAAGGAACTCCCCACCAACAAGATAACCGATTACCTGATCCGGGTGGTGCAGCCCAAGCTGCAGGCGGTGGAGGGC
The DNA here is from genome assembly GCA_964432775.1 of uncultured Geobacter sp. Taxonomy (GTDB): domain Bacteria; phylum Desulfobacterota; class Desulfuromonadia; order Geobacterales; family Geobacteraceae; genus RPRC01. The sequence goes on along the minus strand of CAYSPF010000033.1, from coordinate 2,875 downwards.
GTGCAGACCGCCGAGATCCTCGGGAGTCGGCAGTTCGCCATGCGGGCGTGGCTCGATCCGCAGAAAATGGCCGCCTACGGCATCACCGGCACCGAGGTGAGCAACGCCTTGGCCGGGAACAACTTCATTTCCGCCATCGGGCGAACCAAGGGGCAGATGGTGAGCGTGAACCTGGTGGCCGGGACGAACCTCCACACCGTGGACGAGTTCCGCGACCTGGTCATCAAGTCGAAAAACGGGGCCATCGTCCGCTTGAGGGATGTCGCGAACGTGACCCTCGGCTCGGAGGATTACGATTCCTCCGTCTCCTTCGATAACGAGAGCTCCGTATTCATCGGTATCAAGGTTGCGCCGACGGCCAATCTCCTGTCGGTTATCAAAGGGGTGCGCAATGCGTTTCCCGCCATTGAGAGCCAACTCCCCGAAGGGCTGAAGGGGCGTATCATCTACGACGCCACGGATTTCGTCAACAGCTCCATCGCCGAGGTCATCCAGACCCTGGTGGAGGCGCTCCTCATCGTGACCATGGTGATCTTCCTGTTCCTCGGGTCGTTTCGTACGGTGGTCATTCCCACCATCGCCATGCCTCTCTCCCTAATCGGGACATTTTTCCTGATGCTTGCCTTCGGCTTCACCATCAACCTGCTGACCCTTCTTGCCCTGGTGCTTGCCATCGGTCTGGTCGTGGACGATGCCATCATCGTGGTGGAGAACGTGCACCGCCACATCGAGGGGGGGATGCAGCCGTTCAAGGCGGCGATCCAGGGCGCCCGGGAACTCGCCATGCCCGTTGTGGCGATGTCTATTGTCCTCATTGCCGTGTATGTGCCCATCGGGTTCATGGGCGGTCTCACCGGGGCGCTGTTTACCGAGTTCGCCTTTACCCTGGCAGGGGCGGTGGGCGTGTCGGCCGTCGTGGCGCTGACCCTGTCGCCCATGATGTGCTCCCGATTCCTGAAGCCCCATAACCAGGGCGAGAAGCGACGCTTCGTGGATTTCATCGATCGCCAGTTCGAAAAGGTGAGGGTTTCCTACGAGCGCCTGCTGCATGGCTCCCTGAATACTCTGCCGGTGACGGCGGTCTTCTCGGTGATTATCCTGGCGAGCATCTACTTCCTCTATTCCACCTCCCAGAGTGAACTGGCCCCCCAGGAGGACAAGGG
>CAYSPF010000033.1:0-1702 GCA_964432775.1 uncultured Geobacter sp. | reverse complement strand
GCCTCGTACCCGGAAACCGAGCATATCTTCCAGGTTGACGGGATGAGCGGTCTCAACTCCTCAATGTCGGGGATGGTGCTGAAGCCGTGGGATGATCGCAGCCGGACCACCATGGTATTGAATCCGGAGATACAGATGAAACTTTCCGGAATAGCGGGCGGCCGGGCCGTTGCGTTCCAGCCATCGCCCCTTCCCGGAGGGGGAGGCGGTCTGCCGGTGCAATTCGTGGTGGGGACCACCGAGTCCTTCGACAAGCTGTATGAGGTATCCCAGACCTTGTTGGACAAGGCGCAGGCCAGTGGCTTGTTTGCCTACATGGATAACGACCTGAAGATCGACAAACCTCAGTCTACCCTGAACATCGACCGGGACAAGGCCTCACAGCTGGGGCTCTCCATGTCCGATATCGGCTCAAGTCTCGGGTCGATGCTGGGGGGCGGCTACGTCAACTACTTCAGTATCTCCGGCCGATCCTACAAGGTGATACCCCAGGTGAGCCAGCAGGATCGGCTGACAACCCAGCAGCTGCTGGACTACTATATCACTACCGGCAGCGGAACGCCCGTGCCCCTGTCCACCGTGGCAGGCCTGACGACCAGTGTCGTACCCGAGTCGCTCAATCACTTCCAGCAACTCAACTCGGCGACGATCTCCGCGGTTCCCCTCCCGGGCGTTACGCTGGGACAGGCGCTCGAAACGCTGAAGTCTTTGGCACAGGAAGCGCTCCCCCAGGGGTACAGCATCGACTATGCCGGCCAGTCGCGACAGTACACGCAGGAATCCAGCGCGCTCATCGTCACCTTCTTCTTTGCCCTGATCATCATCTATCTGGCACTGGCGGCCCAGTTCGAGAGCTTCCGCGACCCGTTCATCGTGCTGGTCAGCGTTCCCATGTCCATCTGCGGGGCAATGATCTTCATCAGCCTCGGCATCGGCGGGGCAACCCTGAACATCTATACCGAGGTGGGGCTCGTGACCCTTATCGGGCTTATCAGCAAGCACGGTATCCTCATCGTGCAGTTCGCCAATGACCTGCAGAAAGAAGGGAAGCGCAAGCGTGAGGCCATCGAGACAGCCTCCGGGATCCGTCTCCGGCCGATCCTGATGACCACCGCGGCGATGGTGCTCGGTGTCCTGCCGTTGGTATTCGCTTCCGGCGCCGGTGCTGTCGGCCGCTACAACATGGGCCTGGTCATCGTGACCGGTATCTCCATCGGCACTTTGTTTACCTTGTTCGTGGTCCCGGCCATGTACATGTTCATCGCCACGGACCATGCGAAACAGCGGGCGAAGTACGTGGCGGGAGAGGCTGACGCGGAGAAGGCGTGAACCGGGATCACGGATCTCCTGCGGCATTAGTATGCCCGTTTTTTCAAAATTGATGCGCTGCCGAGCTGATCACTTCTCACAAGTGCAAGCAAGCTCTTTCCCCCCCCTTTTTCTTGTGATACACCCTCTTCCGTTGCTGACGTGCGGGGGAGGGGGGGGTGCCCACGCCTTCATCCGGGCACGTCACCCTTTCTACGGCGGTATTTCAACGTGGGAACGTCGTTTTATCGTGGGGGCTCAATGCTCTCCGCCGCCCGCTTCATCTCTTCAGATTCATTTGCTCATCAAGAAGTGCCGACCCCGTAACGACGCATTCCCGGGAGTAAAGCCACCCTTTTGGGTGATAGTATTCTTCTTTGGAACTGTGTTACAA
>CAYSPF010000032.1:0-19058 GCA_964432775.1 uncultured Geobacter sp. | reverse complement strand
GCATCAAAACATGAAGCGTCGCATCCGGACATTCAACAGGATGCCAAGGCCGATCATGGAGGTAATCATGGAGGTTCCACCGTAGGAAAAGAGCGGAAGCGGAACACCGACTACCGGAAAGAGGCCTATAACCATCCCCATATTGATGATGATGTGCCAGGCCAACATAGCCGTTACCCCAACTGCCATCAGCCCGCCAAAATGGTCGTTGCACCGGCGGGCAATGTTGAGTCCCCACAATACGAGGGCAAGATAGAGAGCAATCATGCAGAGGCAGCCCACAAAACCCCATTCCTCGGAGAATACGGAAAAGGCGAAGTCCGTGTGCTGTTCGGGGAGAAAGCGGAGCTGGGTCTGGGTGCCCTGCAGAAAACCCTTTCCCAGCAGACCGCCCGAACCGACAGCAATCTTACTCTGGATTATGTGATAGCCACTCCCAAGGGGGTCACGCTCCGGTGACAGAAAGTTCAGGATCCTCGCCTTCTGGTAATCGCGCAGATAGAAATGCCATCCGAGAAAAACGGCGGGGACTGCCGCAAGGACAAGGGAGAGAACGGTCCTGATACGGATACCCACATACAGGATCATGGAGAAGGCGATCAGCACCACCAGGATAGCAGTCCCCAGGTCCGGCTGCTTCATGATGAACAGCACCGGCGCAGCCAGGAGGAGAAATGGATAGAGTAGTTCCTTTACCGTCAGCCCGCCCGGCGTCGCACTACTGGAGGAGAAATACCGTGCAAAGACCATGATGATGACGATCTTCATCAGTTCTGACGGCTGAAAGCCGATAAAACCCAGATGCAGCCAGCGGGTCGCCCCCATGGTACTCCTGCCCATGAAGAGGACGACGAGAAGGAGTATAAGGACAATCCCGTAGAACCAGTACGCAACATCGGCGAAGAGATGGTAATCGATACTGCACACCAGTACCGCAATAATTAAACCGATTACTATCCAGTAGATCTGACGTATCTGGTAGGGAGTCTCTACCAGGGCATAGGAGGCCGTGGCACTGGTGATATTCATCACGCCGACTCCCGCGATCAGGAGGACGAGGATGAGCAATCCCCAGTCAAAGTTGGTAAAGAGCCTTCTATCAATCATTCCCATTCTGTTCCTCCCCTGCCGGGGCTGCTGCCTCGGTATCCGCGGGCGGCTCACCTGAATTCTCCGGTTTATCCGTTGTTCGCGGAACCGGCTTCCTGATGACACCCTTCCCCTCGAAATACGTCCGAAGGATTTTTCCGGCAATGGGAGCGGCGGCGGAACCGCCATGCAAGCCGTGCTCAATCACGACCGCAACGGCGATCTCCGGTTTTTCAACCGGGGCAAACGCGACAAACAGGGCGTGGTCCCGGTACTGGTACAGACTTGCGCCCTTCCCCTTTCGTAGATTAACGACCTGGGAGGTGCCGGTCTTGCCGGCCACCATGACCTCACGGAGCCTTGCGCTACCGCCGGTACCTCCCGGTTCGTTAACAACCGCGGACAGCCCCCGTGTAACCGCTTTCCAGTTTTCCGGCCGAATAGCAGCCCGGGCGATAACCTCCGGGGAATACTCCCGGAGCACCTTCCCTTCCGGACTGACAACCTTTTTCACCAGGTAGGGACGGAAAAGCGTCCCGTGATTCGCGACGGTCGCGGTCATGACGGCAAGCTGGATGGGGGTTGCGAGGACATACCCCTGCCCGATGGCAACGGAAAGGGTTTCTCCGCTGACCCATTTTTTCCCGTATCGCCGCAGTTTCCACTCCGTGGAGGGGATAATCCCCCCCTTCTCGTTCTCCAGACCGATGCCGAAGGGTGCCCCGAGACCGAGCTTTTTCGCGTACAGGGCAATCCGGTCCACTCCGAGCCGTTCACCCAACCGATAGAAGTAGACGTCGCAGGACTCGCGAAGCGCCTTCCGCAGGTTCACGGCGCCGTGGCCATGCTTATTCCAGCACCCGAAGGCCCTGTTGCCGAACTTGTAGGAGCCCGAGCAGTGAACCGTGGTATTCTCGTCGATGAGCCCTTCCTCCAGACCAGCGATGGCCATAATGATCTTGAACGTGGAACCGGGGGGGTACTGGCCCTTCAGGGCCTTGTTTTCCAAGGGATGGCGTTTGTCCTCCAGGTAGCTTTTCCATAAATCAGGAGACAGCTTGCCGGCAAACTGAGCCGGATCAAACCCGGGATTACTTACAAAGGCGAGGATCTCCCCGGTATTCACGTCCAGGGCCACGGCCGCCCCGGCCTGTTCGCCGAAAGCCGCCTCAGTCCGTTTCTGGAGTTCCAGGTCCACGGTCAAGACGAGGCTGTTACCGGTGGTCGGACTCTTCTCGCTGACGGTGCGCAGGAACCGCCCCATGGCATCCACCTCGATCTGCCTTCCACCGTCGGCGCCATGCAGGTCCTTCTCCCAGCTTCTCTCAATGCCGCTTTTTCCCACATAATCACCCGGGTTGTATCCCTTGAAACGGATGTTTCCCATTTCCTGCTCCGACATCTCTCCCAGGTGACCGAACAGGTGGGATGCCAGGACACCGTGGGGATACTCCCGAATCGGGTGCATTTCAACATCGAGTCCCGGCAGGAACAGGCGATTTTCCTCGAGGATTTCAAGTTGGTCACGGGTGATTCCCGAGGCCAGAATGACGGGCTGGTACCTGTTCCGCTTCCTGCCCTTCTCCCACTTTTCCCTCAGTTCCGCAGAGTCTGCGCCAATCAGGGCAACAAGCCTTTCGATGAGGGCATCCTTGTCCGCAACCTCCTGGGGCAGCACGGCGATACTGAAGGAAGGGCTGTTGTCCACCAGTACCGCGCCGTTCCTGTCGAGAATAGTCCCCCGGGAAGCGGCTACAGGCACAAGCCGCAACCGGTTGCTCTCCGAAAGGTTCAGGAACGTTTCCGCCTTTACAATCTGGAGATACCAGAGACGCATCAGCAGAAAGAAAAATAGTACCGTGACGGCCACTGCCAGACCGATCAGCCGCCGGGGCGCCTCCCGCGGTTCTCTGACAAGGCGTTGCTCTCTCATGGAGATTCCTCCTTTCCGGCGCGGGGCAGTACCGAAAAGAGAACAGCAGAGGCAAGGGCATTCACAAGGCCCTGGGGAAGGATGGCCCCGATCAGGGATGCATACGCCCCCTCTGACACGGAAAAGACGAGCAGAAGAAGCAGTTGGACAACGGCGATAATCACGGTTGCCAGGAACGCTCCCAGAATCATGAGGATACGACTCTCCGTATACAGCCTGTTGGCTGCTTCGTGATAGAGTAAATATACCAGCAGATAGCAGAACCCGTTCAGTCCGAAGTAGATTCCGCTGAGGGAGTCCTGGATCAGCCCAAGGAGAAAGGAAGAACCGGCGCCGAAGCGTACATCGGCCCGGAATCCCAGGTAGACAATGAATACACTGAGTAGATTGGGTTGAAAGGGGTCCGTGAGATAGGCGGGAAACAGGATGGTCTGAAGAAGTATCCCCACAGTGACGAGGACGAATATATTGAGATAGGTGGCCATGGTGCTATCGAACCAGGACCAGAACTTCTTCCAGCCGCGACATTGAGACGTACGGTCGGAGTTCAACGCTCTGGAAAATACCGTATTCTCCCTTTTTTACCATGGTAACCTCGCCAAGGGGAAGCCCTTTCGGGAAGACGCCGCCGATACCGGACGTGACGATGACATCACCCACCTTCACATCCTCGCCACGCTGGGAGAAGTCCAGCGAGCAGATCCCCCCGCTCTTCCCCTTCACAACTCCCCGTGCCCGGGAACGTTGAACGGTCGCGGCAATGGCGCTTGCATGATCCGTCACCAGGAGAAGACGGGAGCTGTTGGCGGCAACCCGCACGATTCTCCCGACGACTCCCTCTGCGGCGACGACGGGCATTCCTTCCCGGACCCCGTCCACCGCGCCCCTGTCGATAATCACGGTTCTGAACCAGGGGGTCACATCATCGCCGATGATGGAAGCGACAATGGTGGGGGCCTGAACTGCGTCCTTCAGGTTCAGCAATTTCTGCAACCGCTCATTGGAGTGGACAGCCTCGCGGTTCTTGACAACCTCGGTATTCAGCCGATTGACGAGTTGCCGCAGTTGCTCATTTTCCTTCCGCGCTCCGACAAGGTAAATATAGTTTTCCCAGATGCCGGAGAAGAATCCGTTGGCCCGGGAAGCTGCGCCTCCGGCAGGCGCCACGACGTTAAGCACCGAGCGTTCGAAAACGTTTGAGCGTTCCTTGTGGCGCAGATTCAGTGAAAAAAAGAGGAGCGCAGCCAGCAGTACACACCCGGCGATTATGCGGAAACCATTATTTCTGAAAAATTCTACCATTATCCCAAAACAGGAAAGGGAGGCGAAACTTCTCCTCCCCGCTATCCCCGTATCCTCCGAAAACTCACTCCATCAGCCCAGGTGGAATGGCGACCCGTCCTGGTCCTCATGCCGGATCTCATCAACCGGAGACATCTTCCCCTCCCCGGCGTACAGCCGATCAGGGGCGTTGAATACCAGACCGTTCTCGATCCCCACGTTCTTGTAAGCATGCACTACTCCCGGCGGAACGACTACCATCGCAGGCGCATCGAGGCCGGCATAGAAAACCTGCCTGACACCATAAGACGGAGATTCGGGTCGCCGGTCCCAGAGGTAGATCTTGAAGTTGGAGGGACCGAGAAAGCAGAAGTAATCCGTCTGTTCCGCATGCTCGTGGGGTCCACGGGCAACTCCGGGCCTGGTCATGGAAAGGTACGCCATGGCCGGTTTCATCATGCCGTCCAGTTCATCCAGGCGGAACAGCTCAGACAACCAGCCGCGCTCGTCGAGAAACTTGGCAAGGGGTCGCACCACCACGTCGTGTATCCGCCCGTTCTTGAATGTCACATTCGAATCCGACACACTACAACTCCTTCTGCGTGATTTCCGTGAAGACCCTCTCCAGGTAGTCACGATAGCTCGACCTTGGCGTACCCTCGATAGCCTTTTCCATCCCCGCGTCGTCGATGAAACCGAGACGGTAGGCAATCTCCTCCAGGCAGGCGATCTTCAGACCCTGACGCGCCTCAAGGGTTCCGATGAAGTGACTCGCCTCCAGGAGACTCTGGTGGGTGCCGGTATCGAGCCAAGCGATTCCCCGTCCCAGCTTTTCCACGCGCAACTCGCCCCGGCGAAGATACTCCAGGTTCAAGTCGGTAATCTCCAGTTCCCCCCGCGCCGAGGGCCGCATGGTCTTGGTAATCCCGACCACCCTGCTGTCGTACAGGTAAAGTCCGGGAACGGCGTAATGGGTTTTCGGCCTGGCAGGCTTCTCCTCGATGCCTATCACACGGCCCTTCTCGTCAAATTCGACCACTCCGTACCGTTCCGGGTCGTTAACGTAGTAGCCGAAAATAGCGGCTCCGCAGGTGAATTCGGCTATCGCCCTGTCAAGACCCATTTTTCCGTAGAAGATATTATCCCCGAGGATGAGAGCGACCGACTCATTCCCGATGAATTCCTCACCCACGAGAAACGCCTGGGCTATCCCCTTCGGCTCCGGCTGGACCTTGTAGCTGAGTCGGATTCCCCAGCGGGAACCGTCACCGAGGAGAGCCATAAACCTGGGGGTGTCACGGGGGGTGGAAATCACCAGGATATCCCGCAGACCCGCCATCATGAGCGTTGCCAGGGGATAATAGATCATCGGCTTATCATAGACCGGCTGGAGCTGCTTGCTGGCCACCAGCGTCAACGGGTAGAGCCTGCTGCCTGCACCCCCGGCAAGGATAATCCCTTTTTGTATAGCCACGGCCGTACCCGTCCTTGAAGAATTCCAAGCCGATTCAGGAAGCTTCCCTGCCGACCGGTTTCTCATCAGCGAATCCCGATATTTTGAAAACAATACCCTGCTCTATTATCACACGGCGAGAAAGACCGTCAAATACTATTGCAGATTCCCATTGGCGATGATGGCGCGGGCCGCCTCCAGCAGGCCGGAGAAAACGGGTATATCGTCGGCGACACCCTCTTCAGCGCCTCCGGAGCCGGTCGTGAGAAATACGGGACGGCAACCCGCGGCCAGACCCGCGGCCACATCAGTCGACTTGTCTCCAATCATGTACGATGCGCTCAAGTCGATGCCGAAATCGACGGCAGCCTGTTCCAGCATCCCGGGCATCGGCTTGCGGCAAGAGCAGTCGACCTTCAGATCGCCGATGCCGTGCTCCGGGTGATGCGGACAGATATAGTAGCCGTCGACGCGGGTACCAAAGACCGCAAGTTCCGTGTCAAGGTGGAGGTGAAGACAGCGGACCGTCTCCAGGGAGTAGTACCCCCGGGCCACGCCCGACTGGTTGGTTACCACGATGACCAGAAACCCCGCATCCTTCAGGAGCCTTATGGCCTGGGGCACTCCCGGCAAAATCTCGAATTCCTCGATCCTGTGCACGTACCCCTTTTCAACGTTTATGACCCCGTCCCGATCAAGGAAAACTGCCTTATTGCTGTGTTTCACGATATATCCCGCATGCATGCCTGCGACATTGTCAGCTGTAATTCTGGAGGATCTTCTCAATGATATTGGTCGTCGACTTTCCGTCCACGAAATCAACGAGTTCGACCCTGCCGCCGTAGGACTCAACGAGATCCTTGCCCACCACCCGGTCAGGGGTATAATCGCCCCCTTTCACGAGGATGTCGGGGCGCAGGGTCTCCAGGAGCCTGATAGGGGTATCCTCGTCAAAGATGACCACGTAGTCGATGCAGTCGAGTGCCGCGAGGATGTGCGCCCGCTCTGACTGTCCGATGAGGGGACGTTTCTCACCCTTGAGGCGCCGCACGGAGGCGTCGCTGTTGAGCCCGAGAACCAGCAAATCGCCATAGGTCCTGGCTTTCTGCAGGTATTTCACGTGACCCACGTGGAGCAGGTCAAAACATCCGTTGGTAAAGGCAACCCGCATCCCCTTCCTTTTCTCCCCCTCGATGACGTCCGCAAGCGCATCCAGATTCTTGATCTTGTTGTCGCTGTCAGGATGCTCGTGACGAATGGAGCCGATAATCTCCTCGGGAAAGACAATGGATGTCCCCACCTTGCCGACCGCGATCCCCGCCGCCACGTTCGCCAGACGTGACGCTTCGTCAAAACCGGCCCCGCAGGCCAGACCGAGTCCCAGCGCGGCAACAACCGTGTCCCCGGCGCCGGTCACGTCGTAAACTTCCCGGGCGACGGTCGGAATATGGACCGGTCCCCGTCCCCGTGGGAAAAGGGACATCCCCTCGGCGCTCCGGGTGACAAGAAGGGCGTCATACTCCCCCTCCTTGAGCAGAAGGGAGGCTGCCCGGCCCAGGCTCTCGTCGTCCAGAATCGGGATACGGGCAGCTGTCTCCGCCTCTTTCCGGTTCGGCGTGATGATGGTTGCGCCCCGGTATTTGCTGAAATCACTCCCCTTCGGATCGACTATCACCGGGATGCCGCGCTCCCTGGCAAATGCGATGACACCATTGAGCACCCTCGCAGTCAGAACACCTTTCCCGTAATCGGAGATAAGGATGATATCCCATGCACGGGACGGATCACGGACAAATGCCAGAAGACTGTCTTCCAGTTCAGCGGTGAGATCTCCGCGGGTCTCACGATCAATACGTACGATCTGCTGGTTCGAGGCAAGCACCCGGGTCTTTTTGCTGGTCATGCGTGACGGGTCCACGAAGATCCCGGTAACATCCACACCCCTGTCGGTAAACACCCGTCGGAGATGGGCGCCGTTCTCGTCACCACCGGTAACGCTGCAGATGAATACCCTGCAACCGAATGCCGCCATATTGTTGGCCACATTGCCGGCCCCGCCGAGGCGAAGGTCTTCGCGGTTCACGTCCACGACCTGCACCGGGGCTTCGGGAGAGATCCGATCGGCCTTGCCCCAGAGATATTCATCAAGCATCAGGTCGCCGACAATCAGGGTCCTGATATTCCGCGCACGGGTGAATATGGATTCCACATCCTTACGATCCATGATCGCTCCTCTGAATTCCCTTGGAGTTCCTCGTGCAGACCCGCACGTTATTCACGTATTCGCATCTCCGAAGAGCGCCTGCTCCACCAGTTCACACAGGATATGAATAATCGTGATATGCGCCTCCTGGATGCGCGGCGTATCCTGTCCGGGAATGGTCAGCTCGGTATCCACGAGTCCCTTGATTGCCCCGCCGTCCCGTCCGAGAAGAGCGACGGTCCGGCAGCCCATCTCACGGGCACGACGAAGCGCCGAGAGCACATTCGGCGACGAACCGCTGGTGGAAATGCCCACCACCACGTCTCCTTCCACGGCCAGGGCCTCCACCTGACGCCGGAATACCGACTCAAAACCGTAGTCGTTCCCGATTGCGGTGAGGATTGAGGTGTCGGTGGACAGGGCGATAGCGGGAAGCGCCTTCCTCTCCCGGCGGAATCTTCCCACGATTTCCGCAGCAAGATGCTGGGAATCCGCGGCGGAACCGCCGTTCCCCATGACAAGAAGCTTCTTGCCTCCACGGAAGGCCTCGACAAATATTCCGGCAACCTCGGCGATCCGGGGGGTCAGATCCCGTTCAACCGCGGCCAGGATCTCTCGATGGGACGTAAAGCAACTGTGTATGATATCCGACATTCAGACCTCCACTGCGGTGAAACGGTTTTCCATCTCGGCAATGGAAACGCCGACCTCGCCGTCAAGCTCAACAAGCCCCTCAATCCCGTTCAGCAACTTCATGTCCGGATGAGTATCCCGAAAACGGGCAAAGGCCAAACGGACGGAACGGGAGGGAAAAAACCGGGAAAGCCGCTCCAGGGTTATATTTTCGTGCAGGCGATGCAGACCGGCGCCTTCAATCCTCCGGTACATGCCGGAGGGTACCAGGACAAAAAAACGGTGCCCCCGGCGCGCACCGGCGAGAATCACGGCGAAGACGCGCGAGAGAGATTCCTGATCCGCGTTCCGCGAAAGGCACAGTGAGTAGGTCTGAGCCTCCCCCCATCGGGCGCTGAAGGCAGCCGCACTCTCCCGGAGGAGACGTTCCCGCCTCGCCGCAGAGCCGTAAACAGCCTCATCCCGGAACAGCAGCGGAGGCCCGTCAACATGCAGGGTGCGAAATCCGGCCAGATCGGCGCGGCGTGAGTAGTCCCTGAGGCACCAGACGTTTCCGTCCAGTCCGCAGTCAAAACCGCCAACCTTTGCGTATAGACGGCGCGTAATTCCGATGGCGGAGAACGTTCCGTGGGATGTTTCCATGGCCATGACTTCAGTTCTTTTCCGGGACGACTGCCCACCGCCATGGAGTAGAAGCCGGGGAACAAGCACCCCGGCGTCGGGACGTCGCGCCGTTTCCCGCAGTGGTTCGAGCCAGCCTGAGGTTACCCGGGAACTGGCGCGCAAAGCTATCATGAGAGGCGCCGAGGCCGTCGAGAGCCCCCTGTTCACCGTCTCCACGAAGCCGCGCGTCTGTTCGGAACGGAACAGGATTGCCCGGTCGCCGAGAAACTCGGCGAATTCATGAAGCAACTGCTCGGTTTCCGTATCACTGCCCAAATCCAGGAGAATCAGGCGGGCGTCGTCGGAGTGCTCCACAAGGGCCGCGAGACATTCACGGGTTTCTGCCGGCCTGTTCCAGACCGGCAGAATGATATCGGTTTCTGAACTGCTCATTTCTAGTATTCCAGGACGGAAGTCGCGTTCTTCCGAAAGGCTGAACGCGCTCTCCTGAGACGGATAAACGGATTGTCGGAAGGGGGGATGACTGGATATCGTCCCTGAAAAGAACGATATCGTATTACCATGGTCGCGGGATGCGCCACAACGGAAGAAACCATCGGCATCGGGGTGGAATTATGAGGATATCGCCACCCGGCGCAGCAGATTCAACTCATCGAGGACCTTTCCGGAACCGAGAACGACGCAGGAAAGGGGGTCTTCAGCGATCACCACCGGCAGGCCGGTCTCCTCGCGCAGCAGGAGATCCAGATTCCGCAGCAGGGCGCCGCCCCCCGCCAACACGATCCCCTTGTCAACGATATCGGCGGCCAATTCGGGAGGGGTTCGCTCCAGACAGATGCGCACCGCCTCGACAATGGCGTTTACCGGCTCGGACAGGGCTTCACGGATTTCATTGGAATCGATTTCCGTGGTCTTGGGTATCCCGGAAACCAGATCGCGGCCCTTGACCTCCATTGTCAGGACCGTATCACCGGCATACGCTTCACCGATCTCTATCTTTATATGCTCGGCCATCCGTTCGCCGATCAGGAGGTTGTACTTCCGCTTGATGTACTGAACCACTGCTTCGTCCATTTTGTCCCCGCCGACACGAACCGATTTCGTATAGACGATGCCGGCAAGGGAGATGACGGCAACCTCGGTAGTACCCCCACCGATGTCGACAATCATATTGCCGCTCGCCTCGGTAATGGGGAGACCGGCGCCTATCGCGGCCGCCATCGGCTCCTCGATGAGGTAGACCTCACGGGCGCCCGCCGACTCGGCTGACTCCTTTACCGCACGCTTCTCCACCTGGGTAATCCCGGAAGGGACGCAGATGACGATACGCGGACGGACGAGTGTCTTGCGATTATGGACCTTGTGGATAAAGTAGCGGAGCATCTCCTCGGTAATGTCGAAGTCGGCGATGACTCCGTCCTTCATGGGACGGATGGCGGTAATGCTCCCCGGAGTTCGGCCGAGCATCTTTTTCGCTTCCATACCCACCGCCAGCACTTTCTGTTGTCCGCCGTAGGTCTTTTGGACAGCAACCACCGACGGTTCCCGTACCACGACCCCTTTCCCCTTCAGATAGACAAGTGTGTTGGCTGTCCCCAGATCGATGGCCAGGTCATTGGAAAACATTCCGAATATATAATCGAAAATCTTGAGCATTATCTATTCCTATTCCCTTCGCCATGAAATACATGGCCGCTTTAGATCTGTATCGGAATGGAGAATGTAGCAAAAACCGCTTGTGCTGACAAGAGAGAAAAACGATAACAATCTAACCAGTTGCTTTTGCTCCACGATTATATTACTATTCCGTCCCGCTATTTAGAATATTTCCCTTATTTATTAACAAAAAAGGAGCTGCCGACCAATGCTTGGAATCATGCGGAAGTATAAACAGTCATTCATCATTAAGGGCGTATTCATCATCATCGTCCTTTCTTTTGTCGGAACCATCTTCCTGATCTGGGGAACGGGAGATGAAGGTCTGAAGGGTTCCAGCTACGCTATCAAGGTGAACGGAGAAAAGATCCCGTATGAAGATTATGCCAGGGGCTACGAACAGGTCAAAGACTCCTTCCAGCAGATGTACGGCCAGCCGATTACTCCTGAGTTGGAAAAACAATTTGGTGTGCGGAAGATGGTCATTGATACCCTGGTAGGCGCTACACTCGTGCAAAAGGAAGCAGAACGTATGGGGATCAAGGTTTCCAACGAGGAGGTCATCGCGGACATCGCCAAGATGCCCTACTTCAAGAAGAACGGCTCTTTCGACAAACAGCAGTATGAGCAAGTACTCAAGATGAACCGGATCTCCCCGAGCGCCTTCGAGGAGGCAAAACGTAAAGAGATCCTGATGCGTAAGGCACGAAAGTCGGTTATGGACAAGGTAAAAGTCAGCGACATGGAGGCGATTCAGGCGTACAGAAAGAAGCGGGACAAGATCAATCTTCAGTTCGTCTCCTTCGCTCCAGCAGAAATGCAGACCCAGATCAAGGTAACCGATCAGGATCTGAACGGGTTTCTGCAGAAGCATGAAAAGGAATTCAGGACCCAGGAAGAGATCAGTCTTTCCTATGTGCTCCTCACCCCGGACAAAGTAGCTTCCAAAGTCACCGTTACTCCGGAGGAAATCCAGAACTTTTATGACAAAAACAGAGACCGATACCAGGGGAAAGAGGGTATCCTCCCCTTCGAAGAGGTGAAAGAACGGGTAAAAGGCGACACTCTGAAGTTCAAGTCGGCGAAACAGGCCTATGAAATGGCTGCCGCCGCGCTCAACAAGAACCTTAAGACCGCGGATCTGAAAGCCTCGGCCCTGATGCTCGGGACAACGGTAACCGATACATCCCTGTTTACCATGAAGACTCCCCCCGCATCCCTTGCCGGAGAAACCGCGATTCTCCAAAAGGCGTTTCTCCTGAAACAGGGAGAGTTGGGTGGACCGATAGAAACCGCCAAGGGAGTGTATCTCTTCAAGGTCAAGAGCCGCAACCCCTCCATCGTGCCGCCTCTTGCAAAAGTCCGCGGGCAGGTTGAAAAACTTGTCATTGCTGAAAAATCGACCGACCTTGCCCGCAAGAAGGCCGCCGACGCCCAGTCGCAACTCGCCAAAGGGCCCGAAAACGGGACCATGCAGGAAACGGGGAACTTTCAGTATTCGGGAAAGGGTGAAATTCCCAAGATAGGGGTATCCCCTGAGCTCATGGAAGCTGCCTTTCTTATGACGACAACGGTACCCGTACCGAAGACCCCGTTTCTTGTCAACGGCCGTTGGTACGCTGTTCGTCTAAAAAACAGGGTCGAAACCGACTTGACTGAATTCAAGAAGGAAAAGAAGCAGATAACGGAGGAAATTCTTCCACGAAAACGGCAGGAAGCGGTTGAAACGTGGTTGAAAGGCCTCAAGGACAAGGCGAAGATTGTCATAAACCCCGCTCTCGCAGCGGAGTAACGCCGGGTTCCCTCTCACCATTCACCACCTACTGCAGAACATACAGGGGATGCCGCTCGGCATCCCCGTACTGTTTCCACTAAAACAAGGAGAACTCCCTTGACGAATCTCGTACTGTCAACCGACTTCCCCGACCTGAAGCGCGCCGGGCGCGGCAAGGTCCGCGACATCTATGACTTGGGCGATGAACTCCTCATCGTCACCACCGACCGCATATCCGCCTTCGACGTCATCATGAACGAAGGAATACCCGGCAAGGGATATGTGCTCACCAGTATTTCCGCATTCTGGTTCCGTCAGATGGAAAACATCATTCCCCACCATCTGATCTCCACCGATGTAGACGATTTTCCCGAAGAATGCCGGAAATACGCCGACACCCTCCGTGGACGTTCCATGCTGGTAAAAAAATCCCGTCCGCTGCCCGTGGAATGTATCGTCCGAGGTTACCTGGCTGGTTCCGGCTGGAAGGAGTACCGGGAAACGGGCTCCATCTGCGGCATCTCCCTGCCGACCGGACTCCTTGAGTCGGACAGGCTGGCGGAACCGATCTTCACACCTTCCACCAAGGCTGAGCTCGGCGACCATGACGAAAACATTTCTTTCGAACGCATGATTGAACTGTGCGGGATAAAAATTGCCGAGAAGGCCCGTGGGGCAACGCTGGACATCTATGCCTCAGCCCGGGAAATCGCCGCCGGCCGCGGGATCATCATCGCCGACACGAAGTTCGAATTCGGCGTCCACGAGAACGAACTCATCCTTATCGACGAATGCCTCACTCCCGATTCGAGCCGTTTCTGGCCGAGGGAAGGCTACAGACCCGGTTGTTCCCAGCCCAGCTTCGACAAGCAGTTCCTCCGGGATTACCTTGAGACTCTCGACTGGGACAAGAAAGCGCCACCGCCTCCGCTCCCCGATGATATCATCAGGAAAACCGCCGAAAAATATCATGAAGCCCTCGAACGACTCACAGCAAGATGAATAGAACTCCAGAGCCCCGGAGGACGACCCGGGGCCTCCTTCACCACCTCTTCGCCCTGCATGTAAACCAGAATGCCAATCCGTCGATTCGCCCGTGATTACTGAAATTCCATCAGGGGCTTGGAATATCCCGGCATACCAGGTTCTGCGCTCAGTTTCGTGTTCATGAAGTCCGCCGGCAGATAACAAAAGTTTCCATCCCTTTTCCTGCCTCGAGGTTAAAGTTTTCCCGGTTTTCTCCGATATGAAGGGCAGAGATACTTTTTATCTGTTTCTCCACAATAGGCGCCGAACATGAACAAATCCGGAACCACTCTCTTGCTGTCCGTCGGCTCTGCCGCCATATTTCTACTTCTACTGCTGCTGACCGCAAAGGTCGTCATACTCAGCGGTTTCGAGAGGGTAGAGGAACAGCAGGATCTGCGCAGCGTTGAGCGGGTGCTCGATATCGTACGCAATGAGCTCACCGGTATCGAACGAAGCGCCACGGACTGGTCCACGTGGGATGAGCCCTACGCCTTTCTTGCAGGCAAGAACCCTCTTTTCCCTCAAAACAACTGTACACCTGAAACATATGCCTATCTGAAGGCGGACATACTCGTGTACGCCGGAACGGGTGGCCGAATTATCTTCGGCAGAGAGTACGATCGGCAAACAAAAAGCCTGGTCCCGCTTCGGGGCGGCCTGTCCGGACACATACTTTCCTTCCTGCGACGTCTCCCGGTTTCCGGACCTCACAAAAACGTTACCGGGGTGTTGCTCCTGCCTGAAGGTCCGCTCCTCGTATCCTCCCGCCGAGTCGTCGATTCCAAAGGAAACGGGCCGAGCCGCGGCCTTTTCTTCATGGGACGCAGGCTTGGCCCGGCGGAAATCGCCGATTTCTCACGAATCTCCCATTCCTCCGTCTCTATAAAGCCTGTTGCCCTTATGCCGCCGGCGTTGACAGGGAGACTTGCGCGCCTGCCGGCCGGAATTCCATCGGCACTGGTCAGCGCCGTAGACGGAACGCGATCCGTCGGATACGGTTTAATCAGGGATATCTACGGGAAACCGGCCCTGCTGGTACAACTCGACCTTCCGAGAACTGTCTACCGCACGGGAAAGGAGGCGGTACTCTACTTCATTGCCTGGATACTCGGAATTACCGCTCTTGCTGTTTCCATCGGACTATTTCTGTACCGGAAGCTATCCTTGGCAACTACGGAAAAGAGGGAGAAGGACACCCTGTATCGCGCGGTCGTAGACCGGACATCGGAAGGCATTCTGCTCGTGGACGAGGAAACCGGAGTACTACTTGAAGCCAACCGCGGCATGGAGACCATGCTCGGCTATGGAAACGGCGAACTCACCGGCAAACCGCTCTCCGCCATTGCAGCCGACGTAACGCAGCCCCTTCATGACTGGCTGCGGAACGTGGCGAACGGAAAGTATGCCCGGACAACGGAACGACTTTTCCGGCACAGGGAAGGGAGTACGATAGAAACGGAAGTGGGGTCGGTCGGGGTCCGGTTCAGGGGCAGGGAGATAGCGTGTCTCTCCGTCCATAACATCACGGATCGGAAACTGGCTGAAAAGGCACTCCGCACGATTAATGAAGAACTGGAGATGTGGGTCGATATCCGGACCAACGAGCTCTCCGAAGCCAACGCCCACCTGCAGTCGGATATCGAGGAGCGGAAACAGGTAGAGACGGCGCTGCGCAAGGAAGAAAATATCCGCCGTATTGTGTTCAATGCAATTCCGGACATGATTAGCGTCATCGACCGGGATTTCCGTATTGTACACTCCAACTGGGGAGGCGGATACGATTATGTACCCGAAGAGATGCGGGGTACCCATCCTTTCTGCTATGACGCCTTTTACCCTTCTCAAGGGATACGATGTGAACCGTGCCATGCGCACGAAGCCTTCACCACCGGGAAAACAGTGTGCAAGGAGAAACTCAATCCCCGGATCGGGCATGTGGAGATACGCGCCTACCCAATTATTGATGAGACGGGACAGGTGGTCATGGTTATTGAGCATATCCGGGATATAACGGAACAGAGGACGCTGGAAGAGGAGAGACTGAAATCCCAGAAACTCGAATCGGTCGGGGTGCTGGCGGGAGGAATAGCCCATGACTTCAACAATCTGCTGACCAGCATCATGGGAAACATCTATCTCGCTAAAACCCTTGCGGAACCCGGCGGCAAACTGGCCAAGAGACTTGAGGAAGCGGAAAAGGCGTCAAAACGGGCAGGCAACCTGACACAGCAGCTCCTGACGTTTTCCCGTGGAGGCGAGCCGGTCAGGAGGTCCGCCTCCATTGAACAACTGGTGAGGGACTCCGTTTCGTTCGTGCTGCGGGGCTCGAACATCAGATGCGAACTCTCCATTCCCGACGATATCCGGCCCGTCCATGTGGATTGCGGGCAGATAAACCAGGTAATCAACAACCTGATCATGAATGCCGACCAGTCAATGCCCGATGGCGGGCTCATCAGTGTCAGCGTCATGAATGTGATCATCGGGCAGGGTGAAGCGACCGCCCTTGCACCGGGGAGGTATGTCAAGGTCTCCGTCCAAGACCGAGGCATCGGCATTCCCGCATCGGATCTCGGCAGGATATTCGACCCCTATTTCACCACCAAAGCCAAAGGAAGGGGCCTCGGGCTGTCTTCCGTATTCTCGATCATCAAAAAACATGGCGGCGCCATTACCGTTGATTCGGGGCTCGGAGAAGGCTCGACATTCCACGTCTACCTGCCCGCCTCGGAAGAGCAACCGGTCGCGACGGAGAAGGAAGTCGGTCCGCTCGATTCGGAAAAAAGAAAAGTCCTCGTGATGGATGACGAGGAGATCATCAGGGAAGTAGCCGGAGAGATGCTGGCCCATCTTGGGTACGGAGTCGAATTCTGCGGAGACGGGGCCGAAGCGATTGAAAAATACCTGGCAGCCGTTGAAGCGGGGGAACCGTTTACCGCGGTCCTGATGGACCTGACCATACCCGGCGGCATGGGCGGCAAAGAGACCATGAAGCGTCTTCTGGAAATCGACCCGGACGCAAGAGGAATTGTGTCCAGCGGATATTCCAACGATCCGATTCTTGCCAAATACCAGCAGTACGGCTTCCGCGGTGTGGTGCAGAAACCTTACCACATGGAAGTTCTGGGCAGAACACTGCAACAGATTATCAACGCCGGCGCCTGATCCGGAATGGAAAGCTCACCGGGAACGGTAGAACTGACCTGCGCACCGTTGGAGAATCACAGCGTATAGAGGATTTCATCACGTTCCGGCGGCGTAAGCCTCCGTTGTAAGCCCTTGACGCCTTCCCGGGAAAAGGGATTCTCACCATCCAGGAGGTCCCCCATTTCCTCCTCGATCTTCTCCGGTTCTTCTCCCGCTTCAAGTCGACGAATTGCCTCCTCCACCTCAGATCCGAGATCCATCCCGGTCGCGTCCGAGAATCTGCGCATGAAACGGGCCATCTGCCGGGGGTCATTTTCGTCGACCCCGTCCATCTCCCCTGCCAGCGCCTCCATGGCCCTCTCCATTTTTTCGCCGTCCATGTCCGGCATCCCGTCCATCGGCTCCTCCTTCCGCCCGAGGGAGACGGCGAACGAGGAGACCTGTTTCTCCAGCCCGGGGCGTCCGCACCGGGGACAGGCGGGGATCTTGTCCGTATTTATCCGCCTGGAAAGGAAACTGAAGATCCTGTGGCAATCAACGCAATAAAACTCATAAACCGGCATAGATACAACTCCTTGGAGTGGTTTGGCAGATCCGGGGGGACCGGTTGGTTTCTCTCATAGCATACTCCCGGAATGGAATGCAACCATGCCGGGAATTCCGACAATCCGGCATCGGTCTGCCGTTCGGCCGTTCTCCTGATAATGCCCGGTAAACCGGACTTTTCAAGGGTCCGTCAAGCGAAGTAGCGTTTTCATGAACGGCATGGTTTCATTCCACTCTCTTTTTCGCTACAATTGCCAATCCATGAACGATTACGAAAAATTCCCCGGCCTGGTCGCCCGTGAAGGGGTGACGGAGCGAACAATCCGCCGCTTCCGGGCGATGGTGTACCATCATTTCGCCGCTAATCCCCGCCCCCTGCCCTGGCGGGAAACCGGAAACCCTTACCATATCCTGGTCTCGGAAATCATGCTGCAGCAGACACGAGTCGAACGGGTCCTGGAAAAATACCGTCTCTTTCTTGCCGCATTTCCCGATTTCGACTCGCTCTCCCGAGCGCCGCTCCAGGAGGTTCTCGGCGCCTGGCAAGGTCTCGGCTACAACCGTCGCGCCATCTCCCTGAAGGAAACGGCACGGCATGTGGTCGAACGGTTCGCAGGTTCGCTCCCCGCTTCCCCGGAGGCGCTGAAGACCCTGCCCGGAATCGGTGATTACACTGCCGCTGCGATTGCCGCTTTCGCCTTTTGCCGTCCCGTTCCGCTCATCGAGACCAATGTCCGGACGGTATTCATCCATTGCTTCTTCCACGACCGGGTGGGAGTGCGGGACAGCGAGATCCTTCCCCTCGTTGAGTCAACGCTCGACTCCGGCAATCCCCGCGAATGGTACTACGCACTGATGGACTTCGGTGTCATGCTGAAGCGGCAGATGCTGAACCCCTCCCGCAGGAGCGCCCACCACACCCGACAGAGCCCTTTCGAGGGATCCGACCGTCAGATACGGGGAAAAATACTCAGGGTTCTTCTCGGAGAGCCCTCTTCATCCCGCGAGAAAATAGTCGGTCTCATCGGCGGAGATGCGGAACGGATTGCGAGGATCATGGAGCAGCTGGAGAAGGAAAATTTCATCATTCAACGAAGACGCAAATACTTCATCGCGGAATGAAGCGCGTCCAACGACTGTCCGTCATGTATTTTATCCGAAAATTTCCGCTTGCCACCGGAAAATCCCATGGTATTCTTGAAATCAAGAAAGGAGGCGATGATTCTCGGACGTTGTCTCACATCCTCATAGAAGTTCAGATGTCGGGCGGGAGTAAAATCCTTCCTGAATATTCCCCTTCGTAAAGGGAAGCGCGTATACACAAAAAACTCACAAAAGGCTGGGAGAGAGAATCTCCCGGCCTTTTGCATATCAAAGGCGCCATTTCCACGTGCATCACCGTGCAGGAAAAAAGGAGTGCGCAGATTTCCACCGACTTTGACGAAATCATTGACAGAAGCGGGACATCCAGCGAAAAATGGGAGCGGTACCGGGGCCGGGACATTATCCCGCTCTGGGTCGCCGACATGGACTTCCGCTCCCCACCCGCCGTTATCGAAGCTCTGCAGAGGAGAGTCTCCCATGGGGTCTTCGGCTACACCACTCCCCCGGAAGAACTGGCGGAGGCGGTCTCCGCCTCCCTTCTGGAGGAATTCGGCTGGCCGGTGGAACGGGAGTGGATCGTCTGGCT
>CAYSPF010000031.1:0-19335 GCA_964432775.1 uncultured Geobacter sp. | reverse complement strand
CCGATTCTGAAAAAGGCGGTGGCGCCCGTAGGATCCTCGCAGTTGACGGTCGGGAGATTCCCGACACGGGAGGCGGCGCAAGGTGAGGCGGCGCGGCTTCGTAAGCTTGGTTTCAAGCCCTTCCTGATTCAGTCGGGAACGAAATAAGGCCTGTACGCATGGATGACACCCGGAAAGCAACAATACGGATTTCGCAGTCCTCCGCGCGGTACGTTCAGGCCGATACCCCACGGGAAGAGCGCCTGAAGGCGGCCCGCTGCGCAGCCGATATTCCCCTTTCCGATCTGCACGTTGTTCTTTTTTTACTGAGCCGTGATCCCGATCCCGAGATCAGCGCCACGGCACTGGAGGGTTTGAGGAACCTTTCCGAGGATTTCCTGGTGACAATCTGCAGTTCACCCGAGACACATCCCCGCATCCTTGGGTTTCTTGCAAAAATGCATTTCCGGAATGCAGCGGTGTCGGTGGCGATTTCACGGAATCCTTCCTCCGATGAGTCGACCCGGTTTTTTCTTGCGGGAAAAGGAGTTTCTCCCACCGGCGAAAGCATCGGGATCCAGTCTTCCGGGGTGGTACAGGAAACTCCACCTGAGGCGGAGACGTCCTCCGAAAACCTTGGTGTGGAAGAAGGTGAAAATGCCATTGAAGAGGAGGAGGAAGAGTTCAGGAGCAAGTACCAGCTCACCCAGGAGATGGGGATATCGGAAAAGATCAAGATGGCCATTACCGGCGACAAGGAATGGCGGATGCTTCTCATCAAGGACACCAATAAACTGGTGTCGGGAGCGGTTATCAAGAATCCCCGGTTGACCGAGGCCGAAATTCTCTTCATTGCAAAGTCCCCCGTTAACAATGATGATATTATTCGGGATATTTGCACCGATAAGGAGTGGACCAAGAATTACCAGATTAGAAAAGCACTGGTGGAAAATCACAAAACACCGCTCCATCATGCACTCCGGTTTCTTCCCGGCCTGACGGACAAGGATCTCGCAGTGCTCGCAAAGAGCAAGAATATCTCTTCCATTATTGCAACCCAGGCGAGGCGATCGCTGTTGAACAAAAAAAAGGAGAAATAGGGAGGTTTCCCATGGCTCTCGTAAATGACGTCAAGAAGGAGATTCATGCCAAGATTGTCTACTTCGGCCCTGGTCAGGGTGGCAAAACGACGAATCTGGAGTTTATCTACAGCAAACTGAAACCGGAATACCGCGGCAAATTCAAATTCATGAACACGCCGAGCGGCAAGATTGTCTTTTTTGATTTCATGAGACCGGAACTTGCGGGGATCAGGGATTACAGTATCCGTTTTCACATCTACACCGTCCCTGGTGATGTTGTTGACGCTGCAATCTGGAAAAATGTCCTGAAAGGCGCGGATGGAGTAGTCTTTGTCGCGGATCAGGAACCGTCGCGGCTATTGCAGAACCTGAGGAGTCTTGAATCCCTCAAGGATATTCTGGCAGGTTATGGAACATCAATGGGGGAAACGCCCTGTCTGTTTCAGTGCAATAAGAAGGACGTCGCAGATTTGTCTTCCATGGAGCAGTTAAAGAGTTTGCTGGATACGGCTGATTTCCGCATGGTCCCTGCGTCGGCCCGTTCGGGAGAAGGTGTCCTCCCTACCCTTTCCGAGATGGTGAAGATGGTCTTGCAGAAACTGCGGGATTTGCCCATCGGTTCAGAGGAAGCAGAGCCCGTTGTCTCCGCGGAGCCGGAAAAAACTGCGGCTGAACCGCATGTGGAAACCATTGCACCGGCTGTTGAGCCGGTGGGTGAATCAATTTCTCTTTCTGAGGAACCGGAAGTACCGCATGTTTCCGTTGTTGATGAACCAATGGAAACGGTTGCCTTGTCTACGGAACCGGTTGCGGAGTTCGCTCTTTCCGAAATTCCCTTGGAGATTCCCGAGGCGTTGCAGGAAGAGGAAATCACTGCAGAAATGATCATGGATGAACCCGTCGGAATGGTCACGGAACAGACAGTGGTATCAGAGACTGATAGACCCGGCGAAGACTTCCCTCTGTTGGAGGAAGTTGGCGATGCCGCCCCTGCTGAACCGGAGATTGAAGTAGCGGGCGAGATGGTAGACCTCGGGGCAGGCCGATTTCGCCTTCCACTCGTGATACGGGTCGGCGACAGGGAAGTGAAAACAGCCCTGTCCCTTGACATCTCCTTTGAAAAATCCGGCATGTAAGTGACCGTCGTCGCGGGGTGCTATCCCCCGCCACGACGTATTTTTCAGAAACTCTCCGGTGGCGGTTCGCTCATCCGGGAGGTAAAATCATGTATCACGTCGGAGATGGATGTGCGGCGGCTTACCCCACCAATCTGCCGATCAACTCCCGAGGCGCGCAGGATATCCCGTACCTCGGCATGGGCTTCGGCAACTCGGAACATGATGCCTTCAGCGGAGAGTTGATCCTGCAACTGGGCCAGCATCCGTGCACCTGCGGCATCAATGTAGGGTGATGTTGAAAGGTCGCAGACAACCAGCTTGACGGTTGATTTCGAGGCGGAAACGCGGTTCTGTATGGTTGCATCAATATTTTCCACATTGAAATAAAGAAGCGCTGCTTCCACGCGAAACAGAAAAATACCGGGTAGCAGTTCATTGTCGGGATGGCGAGCCACATCTGAAAACCGCTGGGTGCCGGGAATACGCCCCAGCGTGGCCACATGGGGATTCGCCATCATACGCAGCAGCAGCAGAATAGAAGCAACCGCCGAAATCAATACCCCCTTCAGAATCCCGAGTAGCAGCACTCCCACGAAAGCGACCAGTGCAACATGGAATTCGAGCCGGCTTATGTCCCGCAGGCGCTTGAAGTCGGTGGTTTTGATGAATCCCGACACCGCAACGATGACGATCGCGGCAAGCATTACCTCCGGCAGGTTTCGAAACAGGCCGGTCAGGAACAGCAGCGTAACGGCAATGATGCTCGATGCCACAATCAACGAGACCGGAGTGCGTGCGCCGGCCTGTTCATTCACCGCCGACTGTGACAGCCCTCCGGCAACGGGGTATCCCTGCCCGATTGCTGCGGCAAGGTTCGCCATTCCCAGTCCCAGGAGCTCCTGGCGGGGACTCACGGAATAGTGATGTTTTTGTGCGAACGCACGAGCCGCCGAAATGCTTTCAATGTAGGAAAGCAGAAAGCACGCCAACGCCAGTTCGAACAACCCCTCCGCATATTCAACCCCCACTTTCGGGATATCAAGCCGTGGTAGCCCCTGTGGGAGGAGACCCACGACGCTGACGCCGTGTCCGGTAAGCCCGAACGCGGACACGATGACGATGGAGATAATGACCGCAACCAGCGCAACCGGACGGCCGGGAAACAATCGTTCGCCGACCAGGAGAAATACGAGCGCTCCCATGCCGATTGCAAGAACGGTGAGGTTTGTGTCTCCCAGTTGCGGGAGGAGAAGAATGATGCGTTCGATGAAATTCTTCCCCCCGCCGGGCACGCCGAACAGTTTGGGGAGCTGCGTGGAGATAATGCTTAGTGCGGCCCCTGCCTTGAAGCCGAGGAGGATTGTTTCGGAAATGAAACTGATGAACGTGCTCAACCTCAGCATCCAGGCCAGGAAACTGATGAGAGCCACAAGTGCTGCGGTCATGGCGGCGATGGCCGAGTAGAGTACCATGTCGCCGCCTGCCATGGCGCCGACCACGCCGGCAACCATCAGTGATATGGCCGCAGTGGGTCCGACTGACAGATGGCGGGATGATGCAAACAGCGAGTAGACGACACCGCTGAAGATGCAGCTGTACATGCCTGCCTCGGGCGTTAATCCGGCGAGCGAAGCATAGGCCATGGCGAGTGGGATAAGATACGCGGCGAGTGTTATCCCCGCGATAAAGTCCGGCAACACCCAAAGCGACTGATATCTCGGCAGCCATTCGACGATCGGCATGACCGTGGCAATCCATTGGGCAAGGGTCTTTTTTGAAGAGAAGCTATTGGCGTCTGACTGGTTCATGATTCGTGCTTCTCTCTTGCTTCCGGGGACACGCTCGTTACCGTTTCTCCGTGAAAACGGCGAAGGCCGACGGTTTGCCTGCCCGGTTACATGTTTCGTTACGTTGTACGCGGGGGCAGCAGTGAAAAAAGCGCGGCAGGGATCGGAATGATCGTATTCTTGAGATAAAGATGCTGAACGTGCCGGTCTGGGGGTGGGCAGTGGCTTCGCATTGTTTCCGATTCATTCTTCGGGTGGGATGTTTTCCTGTCGGGAACCTTTGCTGTACACCAGCCTGATGTTGATTCGCCGAATCAACCCTTCAATTTCCCGCAGTTTTGCTTCATATTCTTTCAGGTAGAATGCCCGCTTCCTTTTGTTGTGGAAAGTTGTGCCTTCCTTCAACATCTCGATGCGAATCTTGGCAACTTTTTTCATGGTCTCGAGTACTTCTCGTGCGTCAGCCATCACCCTACCCATAGACAGTGCGCGGCGTGAATGGGCCGCGGTAGAGGATTACAGGACCGCTCCCCGTGAGCGGGAAATATTTTTCAACGGTTCCAGCAGATGGTATGCAACCGCAAGGCCTCCTCTGCCGATGCCAATCTCCACATCGTCCTCGACGCCGTGGAAATCCGAGCCACCGGTCATTGCAAGGCCGAGTTCCCGGCACAACCCCTCATAAAATATCATATCGTCCTTATAGCAGAGGTTATTAAACACTTCAATACCGTCAAGCCCGATTCCGGCCAGTTCCCTGATGAGTGATGCCATGACCCTTCGGTCATCGGATATGCTTGGCGGATGAGCCAGGACGGATACCCCCTTGAGTCTTCGGATCTCTTCCAGTGCGTCGCTCATGGCGAAGTAGCGTTTGGGGACATCGCAGGGCTGCAGATAGCGGGTGAAGGCGTCTTGAACGTGGCGGGCTACCCCTTTGTCCACAAGCTGCCTGGCGATGTGCAGGCGGCTCAGCGACCCTTGGGCGGTGTCGGTTACCTCGTCAAGGGAGATGCGTATTTTTCGTTCCATGGCCAGCTTGGAGTTAATCTTCTCTATGATGGCCTTGCCCCGCATGTCTCGTGCTTTGCGGAATTCCTGAAGGCTGGCGAAGAATTTTTTGTCACGGTACTCGATGAAGTACCCCAGAAGGTGTACGTCATGAAAGTTTTTGTACCCTATCGATAGTTCAACTGCAGGAACGACTTCAACGCCGAGTCGCTGACCTGCCGCCACTGCCTCGCTCACCCCGGAGACCGAATCGTGGTCGGCGATGGCCAGTGCCTTCAAACCCTTGGCGGCGGCCATCTCAACGACCTCGGTCGGTGAATGGACACCATCGGAATGGAAGGTGTGGATATGCAGGTCCATGTATCTTTCCATGAAACGCTCCTTCGGGTCCAAAATGGACTACAGTATAGGCGAGAATAAAATGAACTTCAACTGTGGAAAAAACTCCTTACGCGGTTCCGCCTCATTTCAGTTGCCCGTGCAGACCGCTTCGTTTACACTGCATTCTGCTCAGTGTAGACGGGAGGTGACGCCATGAATGCGGATCAGATCCATGAAGCAATGTCGCTGCTGGCGGAGGAGGTGACCGGGTGGAAGACCCCAGCGGTCACTATCGTGTCCCAACGGGAAGGAAACCCGTTCAAGGTCCTTATATCCTGTATTCTTTCCCTCAGAACTCAGGACAAGACGACCGGCGCTGCATCTGAAAGGCTCTTCGCCCTGGCGGATACTCCGGAAAAGATGATGGTGTTGCGTCCTGATACTGTTGAAAAGGCAATCTATCCGGTCGGTTTCTACCGTACCAAGACCTCCCATATCCTGGAAATATGCAGGACCCTGGTCGGGCAGTACGGAGGCGCCGTTCCGGATGAGATAGAGGAACTGCTGAAACTGAAGGGGGTCGGCCGAAAGACGGCGAATCTCGTAATCACCCTTGGCTACGGAAAGCCCGGCATCTGTGTTGACACCCATGTGCACCGCATCTGTAACCGTTGGGGGTACGTGGTGACCAGGACTCCGGAACAGACCGAGTTCGCCCTGAGAGAGAAACTCCCGGCGGAATACTGGATCGTGATCAACGATCTCCTCGTAACCTTCGGGCAGAACCAGTGCGCACCGATTTCCCCGAAATGCTCGACCTGTAGGCTGTGTCGTCTGTGTGATCGGCTGGGAGTGGGGAAGTCACGGTAGAGTATGGAGAAGGTCTCCCTGCTCCACCAATAGTTTTCGGTATAGTGAAATATCGGAAGAAAAAGAAGGGAAGGCCGTCCGACGCGCTGGACGTCTGAACGGCCTTTCTTGCTGTGTAACAACGGGGAAAGCTATTTTATCAGCTTGCCGATACTCCCCCAACGCACCCGCCAGTTATCCCACGACCAGTACTTGATAAAGGCGAGACCCTTGATCTTTTCCTTCTTGACGGTACCCCAGAAACGGCTGTCATACGAACGATCCCGGTTGTCGCCCATGACGAAGTAGGAACCTTCCGGTACCTTCACCGGGCCGAAGGTATCCCGGGGGTTCTGTTCCTTCGGGACGATATCCTGCTCTTTGTGGATCTCGTGCGGATTTTGATAGAGCTTGCCGTTCACGTATACTCTTTTGTCTACTCCCTGCACGGTGTCCCCCGGCACGCCGACAACCCGTTTAATGAAGTCTTTGCTCGGGTCTTCCGGATACTCGAAAACGATTACATCCCCTTGCCGTGGATCGCGAATCTTGAAGAGGCGTTTTTCGGTAAAGGGTATCATTGGACCGTAGATGAACTTGTTCACCAGCAGGTGGTCGCCGATGAGCAGCGTGTCTTCCATGGAACCGGAGGGAATTTTAAAAGCCTGGACTACGAATGCCCTGATGATTAACGCCAGGATAATGGCAATGACGATCGATTCGGCGTATTCTCTTACAAGATGTTTCTTCTTTTGCGGTGCTTCGGATTTCGTCTCAGAGCTGTCTTTGTCGTCACGATATCTGTTTTTTTCCATGAAGTCTGTTTCCCCGGGTGATGTTATTTGTCTTCCACCTTAAGAATGGCAAGAAACGCTTCCTGGGGGAGCTCAACGTTCCCCACGTTTTTCATCCGCTTCTTCCCTTCCTTCTGTTTTTCAAGCAGTTTTCTCTTGCGGGTGATGTCCCCTCCGTAACATTTGGCCAGTACATCCTTTCGGAGCGCCTTTACTGTCTCGCGGGCGATTACCTTGTTGCCGATGGCAGCCTGGATGACGACCTCGAACATCTGCCGTGGTATGAGCTCCTTCATCTTGGAGACAAGGTCGCGGCCCCGGTAGTATGCCTTATCACGGTGGATGATCAGGGACAGCGCATCAACGACCTCGCCGTTGATCATGATATTGAGACGCGCCAGTTCGCTGCGGCGGTAATCCAGGTACTCATAATCCAGGGAGGCATACCCCTTGGTGATGGACTTCAGACGGTCGTAGAAATCGAGAACGATTTCATTCAGGGGCAATTCGTAAATGATCATGACCCGTGTCTGGGTCAGATACTTGATTTCCCGCTGCACACCGCGCTTTTCTTCGCAGAGGGCCAGGACGCCGCCGACGAATTCGTTGGGGACATGTATATGGACGAGGATAAACGGCTCTTCCACGAACTCGACGTGTTGTGCCTCCGGCAGCTGATTCGCGCTCTCGATGGTGAAGACCTCGCCGTTCGTCCTGTGAACCCGATAGACGACCGTGGGGGCCGTGGTGATGAGCTGCAGGTCGAATTCCCTTTCAAGCCTTTCCTGGATGATCTCCATGTGGAGGAGTCCGAGAAAGCCGCACCTGAAACCGAAGCCGAGGGCCACCGACGTCTCGGGATCGTAGGAGAAGGAGGAATCGTTCAGCCGAAGTTTTGCCAAGGCATCGCGCAGTTGTTCGTACTGGGACGTGTCGATGGGGTAGAGGCCGGAGAACACCATCGGCTTGACTTCCTTGAAGCCGTCAAACGGGGCCTCGCACTGGCGGTGAAGAAGGGTGACGGTATCTCCTACCTTTGCGTCGGCCACGTCCTTGATGCCCGCGATGATGAAGCCGACCTCGCCGGCGGAGAGGCTCTCAACCTCACGCATCATGGGGGCGAATACCCCGACCTTGAGAGCTTCGTACGCCCGGTTCGTGGACATGAGCTGGATCTTGTCACCCTTCTTCAGCGTACCGTCAAAGATGCGCAGCAGGATGATGACCCCCTGGTACTGGTCGTACCAGGAATCAAACAGGAGCGCTTTCAGGGGAGACGAGGCGTCGCCTTTGGGAGGAGGGATCTTCTTTACGATCTCCTCAAGAATTTCCCGGGTACCGATGCCTTCCTTTGCGCTCGCAAGCACGGCTTCGTGGGCATCGATACCAATGATCTCCTCGATCTCATGGATGACCCTCTCCGGGTCGGCCGCGGGAAGGTCTATCTTATTGAGGACGGGAAAGACTTCCAGGTTGATGTCAAGGGCAAGATAGACGTTGGCCAGTGTCTGCGCCTCGACCCCCTGTGATGCGTCAACCACCAGCAGTCCTCCTTCGCAGGCGGCGAGTGAGCGGGAGACTTCATAGGTAAAGTCTACGTGGCCGGGCGTGTCGATCAGGTTGAGGATATATTCTTTCCCGTCCAGTGCCTGGTAGGAGAGCCGGACCGTCTGGGCCTTAATGGTGATGCCGCGTTCCCTCTCCAGATCCATCTTGTCCAGGAACTGGTCCTGCTTTTCCCGGTCGCTAAGCGCCCCGGTGAACTCCAGGAGACGATCGGCGAGAGTCGATTTGCCGTGGTCGATATGGGCGATAATGGAAAAATTGCGAATGGCGCTGATTGTCATGCAGTGTATGCCTAACCTCACGTTAAAAACGAAAAGAATATAGAACTATCTTTTCTTTGTAAAGGGAAATCAAGGAAATCGGGGATGTGGCAGAAACCGGGTACGGCTCCCCGTAAAGGGCGCCGTTGCTGGAAAAGGTATTTTTCAGAACGCCTTGAACTTTCCGATGGACCCGAGCCCTGACAGGGTGAAGCTGATGATAAAACCATGATCTCCCGGCCGTTCCCGGTAGGAAAACGCTATTCCCCAGCATTGCTGCTTGAACTCCAGAGAATAGTAGGATTCGATAAAATCTCTCGTATCGAATGAATAGCGGGTGAGGTACTGGAATACAAAGGGTTTGACATAGCTCAGCGCCAATTTCCCCTCCAGGTAGCGGACCTGATCCTGAGCGAAACGGTATCCTATTCCTGCTGAGTTGCCTTTGCCGTCGGCGACATCCGCTGCAACGGCAAAGGTTGAAAAATGGAGTTGATACGGGTTGAACCGACTGTCAATGGAAAGCGAAACACGCTCTGTCGGGTAGAGTTTTGTTTCCAGCCGGACATCGGTGAAGGGGTTGCCTTCGTCAACCAGGGTCAGGATGTCACGTCTGGCTCCGCTGAATTCATATCCCTGGGAGATCCGCAGGTAGGCGAGATCCCGGTAGGTTGCCGGATTGTCTCCGGAGAGGTACTTGCCGGTCAGGTAGTTCGTAAGGGAATAGCCGATCATATTCTGGGCTACCAATCTGTCATTGTAGTCGAAAAACGGCAGTCCTTCCTGGTATTTCTGGGGCCGGTAGGAGTAGGTCACTTCAGGAATCAGGGTATGTTTAACCTTTTTCAGTTCGCCCCATCCCATATCGTACGCACGTGAGAAGGTTGTTGATAGCGAAGCACCCGCGTCGGGCATTCCGGTATTGCTGAACCCCGTGGTGGTGTCTGCGCCGTAGGTATTGTAGAGACGGTGACGGTACCCGATCCAAGCCGATCCCTCAAGAATACCGCCGGGTGAGGTATAGTAGGTAAGCCTGGGATGGAGGTCGAGCCGCTGCCCCTTCAGTCCGTTTTCCCGATAGAAATCGGTAAAGCTGGAATCAAAGGACACGAAAAACGGGGTAGCCCCAACTCTCTGTTTAATGCCGGTGAAGGTGATGACCGGCAGTTTCTGGAGCGTCTGGGTATTGTTTTTGGCGTACAGGTCGTCGGTATATCTCATTTCGGTGGTCAGGGAGAAGCGTTCCCACTGTTTGGTAAGAAATGCCGTACTTTCGAGATACTGCTTGTTGTATACCCCTGATACTTCACCGAAGTCGCGGTAAAAGTCGCGATCCAGGGTCAGGTTGATGTCCGCCGAAAAGAAGAGGGTGGGAGAAAAGGACTGCTGATGCTTGGCGAGAAGGGTCCCCCGCGTCATATTCCTGTTTGTATCATAGATCAGGTAGGCGTCCAGCTCTCCGTGCCCTCCGGAAGGCATGATGTACCGGTAATCCGCTCCGGCCCCGAATCCTCTCTTAGTTTGAATATCGAGATACACGGTGGCATCCTGGCTGGGAGAGATCGCAAAATAATAGGGGACCTGGAGAGAAAAACCTTTCTTGGTGGAATTCCCGACTCGAGGCATCAGAAATCCGGACTGGCGCTCTGTTTTAATGGGATACGCTATGTAGGGGAAGTAGAGGATGGGAACGTCTTTGATATAGAAAAATGCATGCTTGCCGACGGCATAATCCTCCCTGGTAACGTCCAGTTGCGCCGCGCCGAATTTCCAACTGGGGACATCGCCGTCACACGTGGTAAAAAAACCGTTTTCGATACGGTAATCATCCGGACCGGTCTTCTGCAGTTTCTTGCCGGAGAGGCGAAAGTTTCCCTGCGTAACGAACATCTTCCCGTTGGTGATTTCTCCCTTTCCCGTTTCCAGGTTGAAGGACGCGCTATCGCCGTGGATTGTATTGTCGTCCTTCTGAAAAAGGACGTTTCCGTCAGCGGTTGCAAGAGTGCCGCTTTGCAGAAGTGAGACGGTGTCAGCGAAGAGGCTGGTCCCGCTCCGGTCGATACGTACCTTTCCCATAGCGGTGTACGAGTCGTTCCGTGCGTCGTATCCGATGCTGTCGGCCTTGATCCTCAGGACGTCTCCGTCAGCGTTTGCAAGAGTGCCGCTTTGCAGAAGCGAGACGGTGTCAGCGAAGGGGCTGGTCCCGCTCCGGTCGATGCGAACCTTTCCCGCAGCGGTGTACGAGTCGTTCCGTGCGTCGTGTCCGATGCTGTCGGCGTTGATCCTCATTTCTCCCGAACCGGCAAGATTCGTTTCCAGTGCAGAGGATGGGGCGGCACTGGTGAGAAGGAACAGGAAGATAAAAAGGATTAGTGACGTTCTGTCTCTCATGAAATCCGTGCTCTATCCGCGAAAGGGTTCGAAGCTTCGTGCAAGTATTTGTGCCCGTGCCTCGCCGACTGTAAAGAGGGAGCCGCAGACAAGAACAAGGTCATTGGCGGACGAGTTTGAAAATGCGATCTTCAGCCCGGCGGACACCCCGCCGGCATCGACGGTCCGGTGACCGAATGTCCGGCACAGTTCAGCGAGTTCGTGGGACGGGAGCCCGCGTGGAACAGCCGGACTGACGGCAATGATACCGTCGGCATGGGGAAGCAAGGGAGCGAGGATGCCATTCACATCCTTGTCGCCGACCACACCGATCATCAGGATAAGTGCCTCCCGGGGGATGTCCTCCAGTGCCTCTGCCAGGGCTTCGGCTCCTGCCGGGTTATGTGCGCCGTCGAGAAGTACCCGCGGAGGCCCCGGAAACATTTCCATTCTGCCTGGCCAGAAAGCCTGTTCTATCCCTTTCCGCGCGGCATCCACCGTCACCGGCAATCCCTGCTGGTCAAGCAGTTCGGAGGCGCAGAGGGCCAACGCGGCGTTTGTAGTCTGGTAGCGCCCGGGGATGCCCGGCCTGAGGCTTTTCAGATGCCAGTTGATGCCGTGGTAGGCGAGGCCGTCCGTTTCCCAGTCCGCGGTAAAATCGTGACCATCGCGGAAAACACGACTGCCGAGGCGTGCGCATATTCCGGAGATGGTCATCAGGGCATCAGGGTGCTGGTGTGCGATTGCGACAGGGTGACCGGCCTTGATGATCCCGGCTTTTTCCACGGTTATCCGCGCGATGCTGTCCCCCAGATACTCACAATGGTCCAGTGCTATGGGTGAGATGAGGGAAAGGACGCCTTCGGCCACATTGGTCGCGTCGAGCCTTCCACCCATGCCGACTTCCATGATTGCGGGTCCAACTCCCTGTTCCGCGAAATAGAGAAACGACATGGCAGTGACTATCTCGAAAAAGGTAGTACCCGGCAGGGCAACCGACAACACCCGTTCGGCGAGCGGGACCACCTCCTGCTCCGGAATCTCCCTGCCGTTGATGCGGATTCGCTCCGGAAAGGCCATCAGGTGGGGAGAGGTGAAGAGTCCCACCCGGTGACCCGCCGCAGTCAGGATAGCGGAAAGAAAGGCAGCCGTTGAACCTTTGCCGTTGGTTCCCGCCACATGGATCACCCGCAGGCTGTCCTGGGGGTTCGACAGCGCATTCAGGAGGGTGTGTATCCTCTCCAGACCCGGTTTCATGCCGAAGCGGCCGAGCCCGTAGATATGCGTCAGTATTTCCTGATAGGTCATGGCGGATGCGGTACCGTTGATGCGCGAGCGGCAGGCCTTCAGTTCCGGGAGGCTTTCGCGGGACGGGTCGAGGGTGTCCGGAACAGCATCTTCACGATCTGGGAGAGTCGTGTTCGCAGTTCTTTTCGCGGGACAATCACATCAACCATGCCGTGCTCCAGAAGATACTCGGCACGTTGAAACCCCTCGGGCAGCTTTTGTCGAATTGTCTGCTCAATGACGCGGGGGCCTGCAAAACCTATCAGCGCCTTCGGTTCCGCTATGATGATGTCCCCGAGCATGGCAAAACTGGCGGTCACGCCGCCGGTAGTAGGGTCAGTGAGGACCGAAATGTAGGGCAGCCCGGCATCGCGCAGCCTGGCCAGTGCTGCCGATGTCTTCGCCATCTGCATGAGGGAGATGATGCTCTCCTGCATCCGCGCGCCGCCGGATGACGAAAAGATTACCGCCGGTGTTCGGCGTTCACCTGCCCGCTCAATGAGCCGGGTAATTTTCTCCCCGACGACGCTTCCCATGCTGCCGCCCATGAAGGTGAAGTCGAATACCGCTATCTGGACAGGGGTTCCGTCTATCATCCCCTCCCCGCAGAGAACGGCTTCCTTTCCATTTCCCTTTTCCATGGCGGAGCGAATTCTGTCCCGATAGCTCTTGGAATCCTGAAAATCCAGAAAATCGACGGACTCCAGATCCCGGTCGAACTCGGTAAAACTTCCCTTGTCCAGGATCAGGTCGAGCCGGGCCTTTGCGGAGAGGCGGAAATGGTAGTCGCACTTGGGGCAGACGTTCAGATTTTTCTCTACTTCCTTCGTATAGATAGTCTCGCCGCAACTCTTGCATTTCGTCCAGAGCCCTTCCGGGACCCGCACCTTCTTCTCGCCGTTCTTTGCAATCGGTGCTTTTTGTCGTGTAAACCAGCCCATATATCCGCCTTCTCGCGATTTGCGTACTATTCGAACCGGACGCACCGGAGTTACTTGTGGTGTCCGGCCGGCTGTCCCTGTCTCAGGAAACAGGTGAGCCGATGCCTGCCTTGAGGGAAGAAACGAACTCGCGCACCTTGTGCTTCAGCTCCTCCCCACGGTACTCTTCAAAGAACTTCACCAAGGCGCTGCCGACTACGGCGCCGTCTCCATGATGTGCCGCAGCCGCTGCCTGGCGAGGATCGGAGATGCCGAAACCCACCACCAGCGGCATGTCGGAGGCGCTCCGGATCCTCTGTACCTCACTGCCAAGGGATGCCGAGACATCCTTGCGCGCTCCGGTCACACCGGTGACAGACACGTAGTAGAGAAAGCCCCGCCCCCGCTTCACAACTTTTCCGATGCGGACCTCGTCCGAGGTGGGCGCCAGGAGGAAGATCACATCCAGTCCACTCTCCCGTGCCAGTGCGGAAAAACCTTCCGATTCGGCTTCTTCAGGCGGGAGATCGACAAGCAGCACGCCGTCCACTCCGGATTCAACGGCGTCTGCGACAAACCGCTCCATTCCGTAGGAGAAGACGGGGTTATAGTATCCCATGAGAAGGATGGGTATCTGGGTAGTCTTCCGTACCGACCGGACCATATCCAGGATCTTCGGCAGGGTCGTACCGGATGCGATGGCGCGCTCGGAGGAGAGCTGGATGGTGGGACCGTCTGCCATGGGGTCGGAGAAGGGCACCCCGAGCTCGATGATGTCCGCTCCCGCTCCCGCCAGTTCCAGAACGATCTCGGCTGTTGTTTCCAGATCAGGGTCTCCGGCGGTGATGAAGGTAACGAGCGCCTTCTCGTTTCTTTTTTTCAGTCCTTTGAAGGTATCGGCAATTCTGCCCATAGAGTTTTTACCTGTTTTCCGTCAGCGTGAATCCGCTGATTTCCTTCTTCAGCTCGTTAACCTGCCGGGAGAGACCCCCGACCGCCTTTTCCATGGTTCCCGCCGCGTCCAGGTTCTCGTGGGTGGATTTCTGGATATCCTCCACCGCGGAAACAATCTGCTCGCTACCCCGGGTCTGCTCATCGCAGGCGCGTTTAATCTGATGTATCATGCTGGTGATATTCTCGGTGGAACCGGCGATCAGTGTTCCGACCTTGCTCTGCTCACGTGTGGAAGAGCGTACCTGGGAAGTGAGCACCTTCATCCTTTCCACCGCCGTCATGATCAGTTCGCTCCCCTTGCTCTGCTGCTGGGTTGCGTTGGCGATCTGCATGATCATGTCGGTTACCTGCTCCATGGCCTCCCGTATCATCTGGCTTCCCTTGGCCTGTTCGGCTGAAGCGCGGGCAATTTCTCCCACCTGTTCGGTTGCCTTTTCCACCCCGAAGACAATCTTTCCAAGAGCTACCCCTGATTTCTGGGACAGGAGTTCCCCATCTGCAATGCTCTTCTCCGCTGCATTGATGGCGTCGACCGCCCGCCGGGTCTCCTCCTGGACACCCTTGATGAGCTCTTCGATCTCGCGGGTGGAACTGCTGGTGCGGTCCGCGAGTTCCTTGATCTCATCGGCAACCACGGCGAATCCCTTGCCTTGCTCGCCCGCCTGGGCGGCAATGATGGCCGCGTTCAGCGCCAGCAGGTTCGTCTGCTCGGCAACATCATTGATTACCGAGAGAATCGCTCCGATATCATGGGCTTTCTCCGACAGTGTCACGATCACCTCATGGGTGATGGACGAGGAACGCTTGATCTCCTGCATCCCGGTTATGGTGGCTTCTACGGATATCTTGCCGGATTCCGCGTCACGCCGCACCTCTTCGGATATGGCGGCGGTATCCAGAGCGTTCTTTTCCACCTGCCGGATGGAACTGTCCATCTGGATAACGGAAGACGCCGTTACCGTGGACGAGTCAATGAGGCCGTTCACGCTGTCGCTGATATGTTTGACGGCGGCTGCCATCTCGATGATGGAGGAACTGACGTCATCCACCGATTGCGCCAGATTCTCCACGTTAATTGCCACTTCTTCCACGCTGGCGGCCATTTCCAGTACCGAAGAGGAGTTTTCCGATGCCGACAGGGACAGGCTGTCGACGCCCTGGGAAACTTCCCTGATGGAGGCGTTGATTTCCATGATGGCGGAGGAAGTCTCGCCGACCCGCGTATTGCCCTGTTCGGCGCCTCGGAAAACCTTCTTGGAAGCCTCGGAAAGGGTCCCGGAGATGCGGGCAAGCTCCTGGGACGAGGTGTCGACCTTCGAGACCATCACGTGGAGGAGATCCACCAGCTTGTTCAGCGAGCCCGCCAGTTGACCGATCTCATCCTTGCTCTCTACGGGGAGACGATCGGAGAGGTTGCCGTCATCAACCACCGAGCGCGCGAAAGCGGCCTCGGCCGCCACGGAACGGACCGCGGAATGCAGCACGCTCCAGGCGATGAGCAGTAACAGAAGAAAGGTGCCGCCTCCGACGACGGAACCCATGGCAATGGTTTTACGGGTGTATCCGGCCGCTCTCGATTCACCGGCCGTGGCTTCCACCCGCAGATTGTCCGTAAGGGCTTCCAGTTCCGCGACAATTCTTTCGTAGCGTGCAGCCTGAACGCCCGTTGTAAGTTCTCTGACCCGAGCCTTGTCGCCTCGCCGCACGGCAGGAATGATTTCGTTCAGCACGACGGCTGATAGCTCGCTCCATGTCTTGCGCGTTTCGGTGAGGCTCTCTTTTTTTCGTGTAGGTTCGATGCCGTTTGCCAGAGCGGAAAACCGCGCGGGAATGTCGTGGGTGAGTTTGTCGAGAGTAGCGATTGCCTGACGGACTTTATTGTTGTCGGTTTCTTCCGCCAAGTGCAACTCTTCAGCGCGCAAACGGAAAATATCCGCTTTCAGGAGGATGCTTTCGGCCAGTTTTTCATGAAGAAGTGAGATGTTCCGGTAACCGGCGCTCCCAATCCTGACCCGGTTGATTGTCTGAATCCCCGTAAGTGCGATTATCAGGAAACCGGCAACCAACAGGGCCATCAGCAAGAGCATTTTTGTCCGCAGTCGCATCATTCCGCAGAATCTGTCTACAAAGGCAAAGCCCATCGCATCTCCCCTGTTTCACGGAGTATTCATCGAGCGGGAATAATCCGGCTCCACTAACCCCGCCCATGCGTATCCCGCAGCGGGAAAATCTTGCGGCAACTACGGGCAAAAGTCATGAAAACTTGTGCACTTGTAGCATCACAAGTCATTTTTTTCAAGGTAAAAAAGCTCCTGAGCACGGGATGTATCTGAAATGTCTTTCTTTATTGCAGTAACGGAAGATTCGATTTCCATCCCGTTCCTGCGCATTGTCCTCCGGCGAGATCTCGCGCTGGAATTGTGGTTTCGATTTTCCGTGGGCCGTCACGAGTCTGTTCCGGAATAACGTGAATATTCTTGACAGAAAAGATACTGAATATAACAATGATGGATATTTCGCGTACGAGAGGTTAAGACCGGTTACGATAGTCCGAAGCGACCGCGTCGGGAGACTGCCCTTGAAAGGTACTACGAACAGCATGCTCATGATTCCCTGGAGATTCTTCTGCTCGGTGAAGCTCACCCTCTTTCTCCTGGTAGGACTGGCCGCGGTTTCAGTAATTGGAACGCTGATCCCTCAGAACGCCGCGCCGGAGATGTATGTGGAGAAATACGGCGCACCGCTTGCACGTCTCTTCCTTTCTTTCAACTTTACCGATATGTACCACTCCTGGTGGTTTTATCTCCTCCTCACCCTCCTGACGCTGAACATTATTGTCTGTTCGCTCCGCAGAATCCGTTACGACTGGAGGATGATCAGCGCACCGATGACCGTTCTTGATGCGGACCTGGAGAAATCCCTCCCGTGCGTCCATGCTTGGACAGCGGCATCAGGAGCGAAAGACGTCGAGAATACCGCGGCCGACCTCCTGCGACGGGAGTTCGCCGCGCCTCGCTTCACCAGGGTAGGTAACGAAGTCCACCTCTTTGCCCAGAAACAGTCTCTCGGCCGTCTCGGCGTCTATGTGCTCCATTCAAGCATTGTCGTAATTCTTATCGGCGTGGTGATCGGCTCGCTGTTCGGTTTCACGAAGGCGTTCGTGGAGATAGAGGAAAAAGGTTCCGCCACAACGGCATACAGTCGCTCGGGGGAGCCCATCGACCTGGGATTCACGGTCCGCTGTGAAAAGTTTTCCGTTTCCCATTACGATACAGGCGCCCCGAAAGAATACAGGAGCGTGCTGAGCGTCGTGGATGGCGGCAAAACAGTGGTGGACAGGAGACCTGTCGTCGTAAACCATCCCCTGACGTACCGGGGAATATCTTTTTACCAGTCCGGCTACAATGGGGCAGGTTTCCTTTTCACCATCCGGGACAGGAAAACCGGGGTATCCGGCCAGGTGAATGTTCGGGCGGGAGAGAGGTCTGCCCTTCCCAATGGGGACCAGCTGGTGGTAATGGAATTCATTGACGAGATCAGGGCGCAATCTCCCCGCTACTCGGGTCCGGCTGTCCATGTGGCGGTTCTTTCGGCGGGCGGCAGTTCCGAAACGTTCATTCTGCTGAAGAAGTATCCGGAGGTAAACGCTGATCGGGGCGGGGCGTATCAGTTCTCCTACGGAGGGGTCTCCGCATGGAACACTGTCCTCCAGGTCACCAGGGACCCGGGTGTGTGGATTGTCTGGATCGGCTGCTTCCTCCTGATTGTCGGATTCGGCATGGTTTTCCTGATGTCCCACCGGCGGATCTGGATGCGGTTCGGCGATGGGCGTATCGTGATGGCGGGGAGCTCCGCCAGGAACCAGTCGGCGTTCCGGATGTTCTTCGACGATCTGGCGGAGAAGCTGAAAACATCGTACACAGTATCTGATAATTCCACTAAACCCTGAATCAGTGAGCTTTTGGAGGTAATCCGGATGCCCAGCACACAGGCCGGCCTGCTATCGGTCACCTTGTTCACCTTTACGACACTCTGCTACTTTCTGGCCATGGTGTCGTATATCGTCTATCTCGTCAGAAGAAAGGGACCTGTCGGGATTATTGCCAGCTCCCTTGCGTATCTGGGGTTTTTTCTCCATACCGCGGCCATCGGTTTGCGCTGGAAGGCTTCCTACGTTATGGGGTTCGGACATGCCCCCCTGTCCAATCTCTATGAATCGATAGTTTTTTTCGCCTGGACGGTGCTGTTGCTCTACGGGCTGTTTGAAGCCAGATACAAATACCGCTCCGTGGGTGCTTTCGTCCTGCCCGTTGCCTTTCTTGCAATGGCCTTTGCCCAGTACGGCGCTCCCCTGGTGCGCTCGGCGGGTTTGATCATCGGGAGCGAAGCGCTCGGGAACTTCTCCATCCCTACCGGGATTCAGGCGCTGCTTCCCGCATTGCAGAGCGACTGGCTCCTCTACCATGTCGTGACCTGCTTTCTCGGGTATGCGGGATTTGCGGTGGGGGCCGCTGTGTCAATCATGTACCTTGTAAGGGCAGGAAAAGAAGACGGCGCCGGCGCCGTCAAAACCGGGGGTGTTTTTTCGCTATTCCCCCCGGCCAGGCTGTTGGATCAAATCAATTACCAAGCCATCATGATCGGTTTTCCGCTTCTGACTCTCGGGATTGTTACCGGCGCCGTCTGGGCCAACTACGCTTGGGGATCCTACTGGAGCTGGGATCCAAAAGAGACCTGGTCCCTGATTGTCTGGTTGATTTACGCGGCATTCCTCCATGCCCGGATCACACGTGGGTGGGTCGGCAAGCGGGCTGCAATCCTTTCCATCGTCGGTTTTGCCGCCACCGTATTCTGCTATCTCGGGGTGAACCTCCTTCTTTCTGGATTGCACAGCTATGGGGGAGGGTAACGGTCCGGATGATGGGGCGCCTTTCAGGCAAAACATGGCCGGTTTAACGCGGTTTTATTTTGCATGAAGCGATCGTTCCTGTTAGGATATGGCGCTTGTGAGCGGGGCGAACCGGATGCGGAAGGGGG
>CAYSPF010000030.1:6129-19536 GCA_964432775.1 uncultured Geobacter sp. | reverse complement strand
CCGGAAGAGAGGCTCCATGACCAGATGCCCACCGCGAAACTGATATTTCGGAAGAAGTAACCCTTGTGCATCGGGATTTCAGCCAAGCCTCCCGCCTTTACGAACAAGCATGACTGGACGTAGCGGTCCGGGTGTCTGACATGGTCCGAGTATATCCGTTCCGTCGGAGAGTATGCCGTTGTATCCCCCTCGGCGACAATGTTCTCCGGCTCGCAAACAGGGTCAGTCTCATTAATAAATATCAGTTACGATTCACTCTCATCACCAATCTTGACTCTCCAGATACCCTCCGCTATAGTAGCGAAAATCGTACGAGCACACACAGTCGTTCTTCGGTGCCCCCTGTACTGCCGCAAACCATCTTTTACCCCTTCCGCCCATGGGCACTTGTCAGGACCTGCAATAAAACCGCTATGTTACCACAGGCTCCCCGGTACCATTTTCTCCGTCCCGGGAAGACACCAAAGGCATACAGTGACTCACATCGTAAGGAGATATGGAACATGAGCTCGAATCTCAAATCCTGGCAGCGGACCGCTATCAGAAACAACATGGCCAACTACCGGCGCGCCCAGGACAATTACGCGGTTATGCATAAACAGGTAATTGACCTGGAAAACGGCTACAAGGCATTTTCCCTGGTCAGCCCCCCTGTCGGATCCCCCGTGGCCCGCAGGAGGATCAAGCTCATTATGGAAGACAATATCCAACCGGGACTTGAGGGTCAGGACGACGCGCCCGCTTCTTTTGAGAAGAGAACGCCCCATGTTATCACCATCGCGGTAAACTACGACTGCCAGTGCTCCTGTGAGCACTGCTCCGCCGCGCCCTACCAGGAAGAGGTACGCAGGAACAACAGTTCCCTCACCCTCGCTGAACTGAAAAGCGCGGTTGAGCAGTCAGTCGACCTGGGTACCACCTGCGTGGTGCTGACCGGGGGAGAACCCCTCCTTTTCGACGGAATCTTCGATCTTGTCGAGGCAGTCGACAAGAAACGAAGCGTCTGCACCATGTTCTCCAACGGAGAATTCCTTACCGGGGAAAACGTCGCTCGCCTGAAGAAAGCCGGGCTCTTCGGCATCTATGTGAGCCTCGATGATTCCAACCCGGAAAAACACAATATCAACCGCGGCAGACCCGGCCTGGCGGACATGGCCTTCCAGGGATTGAAGCGGTGCCGGGAGGCAGGTATCCCCACCGGGATATCAACCTTCGCCACCAGGGAAAAGCTCGCCTCCGGAGAAATGGACGCCATGATGGATCTGGCGAAGGCCCTTGATGTGCTGGAAGTGTTCATTTTCGACGTCGTACCGACCGGTCGCCTCCTCGACCATCACGAGTGCACCCTCACCGACGATGAGATCGATCAGCTGCGGGACTTTCGGGAAAGATACAACGAGAAGTCCGATTATCCGAGAATCGTCCACCAGACAATGTTTTCCAGCATCGCCTATCCCTGCGCGGCAGAGGGCTGCCCCGCGGCAATGGTCCAGATGCACCTGCGGGCAAACGGCGATGTTTCTCCCTGCGACTTTACCCCCTACTCCTTCGGCAACATCCGGGAATTGCCTTTGAAGGAAATCTGGGATCGCATGACAAAAAGCGAACTCTACAAAGGCCCCTCGGCGCGCTGCCGTCTCTCCAAAAGGGAGTTCTGGA
This sequence comes from uncultured Geobacter sp., assembly GCA_964432775.1. GTDB lineage: Bacteria > Desulfobacterota > Desulfuromonadia > Geobacterales > Geobacteraceae > RPRC01. Next base: position 17,877 of record CAYSPF010000030.1, on the reverse strand, counting down.
ACAGATTGGCCGAGCAGAAGCCCGCGTAATGACAAACACATCCGAACAGCCGCAAACACCCCTGGATATGCCGCCGGCAGGCGCCGGCGAAAGGATACTTATCACCGGCGCCACGGGTTTTCTCGGCCAGCAGATTATCGGTGTTCTCCTGGAGAAGTTTCCCAAGGCCCGATTGGTGGTTCTGTTGCGTGAAAAGAAAGGGCTGTCCGTTCAGGAGCGACTCCACGCCATTATCGACCAGGTTTCCGCGCCGGGAAAACGCGATGAGGCCCTTACCCGCATTGATGTCTTCACCTCCGACGACATCAGTAAGGAGCGCTGCGGTCTCTCAGCCGAAGACTACCCGGCTGTTGCCGCGGGACTGACGAGAATTGTCCATTCGGCGGCAACCGTCCGCTTCGATCACCCTCTCGACTTCGCACGACGCATCAATGTGGTAGGCACCCGCAATGTTCTGGATCTTGCGGAAGATGTTGCACGTAACGGCGGACTGAGGAGCTTCACCTACATCGGTACCGCCTTTGTCGCCGGGGAGAGGAAAGGGCTGGTGCGTGAAGACGAACTGGATGTCGGCCAGTCATTCCGTAATACGTACGAGCAGACAAAGTGCGAAGCGGAAAAGCTGGTACGAAGCCGCATGGATACCATTCCGACGGTAATCGCCCGACCGAGCATTATTGTGGGTGATTCCCGTACAGGAGCCACCACCAGCTTCAAAACCCTCTACTGGCCTCTCAAAATTTACGCTAAGTATCACTGGCGCACCGTGCCGGGGTATCCCGATGCCGTTATCGACCTGGTGCCGGTGGACTACGTAGCAGAAGCGGCTGTTGCCCTGAGTTTCGACCAAAGGGCCTTGGGCGGGTGTTTCCACCTTTGCGCAGGCCCGAAAAGAGACTCCACCCTCGGTGAAATTGCGCAATTCGCATCGACATTCTTCACGGTACCGCCGCCCCGCTATATCAGCCCACACCTGTTCTTCGCCTTGGTCCGTCCTTTTCTCTACGCAACGGTCTGGGGAAAAAACCGCCGTTACCTGCGGGAACTACGCGCCTACCGTCCCTACTTTTTAGTGAGAACCGTCTTCGATCATCGCGGCGCCGCAGAGCGTCTTGAGCCTGTCGGTATCCACCCCCCCGCCGTTTCCGACTATCTGGAGAAACTGTTCAGCTACTGCCTGGACTCCGATTGGGGCAGCAAGCCGCTCCGCACTCACCATGAGCCATGAACCAGACAACCCGACTGCTCCGCAAGAAGGATATCACCGTAGCGTCACTCCTCGACGAGATGCTGCCGATGCGCGGCAATCGCATCGTAAGCTACCACGAGAATCTCACCGGCCTGGACGGCTCGCCCCAGGAAGTTCAACGATTTGACGATCTTCACCGCGAGATCGATATCCTGGGCCGATTTCTGGTGGAGGGCGCCGGTCTTCGGCGAGGTGAACGAGTCGCCATCTTCAAGACCAACGACCCGCGCTGCTTTCGCTGGTTCATGGCGATCATTCGCGCCGGAGGCGTTGCCGTTCCCCTCAACCCCCTTCTCACGCTGTCGGAGGTTCATGCTATTCTTAACCACTGTGGTGTGCGCATTCTCATCACCGACAGCAAAACCTTCACGGCCGCCATCCACTCCCGGCACAACCTGCCGGTAACGGTCTGGATCCAGTCCGACGCGGAACCGCTCATCGACGAAGCCTTTCTTCGCATCTCCGGCGAACACCTGGAGAAGCATCCATTCAAAGCGGTTTCCATCGATCCGGACGAGACCATCGCCATATTCCACACCTCCGGCACCAGCGGCGTTCCCAAGGGCGCCATGCTCTCCAGCCGATCACTTCTCGGGGGAGCGTCAACCGCATCGCTCATTGCCCCTTTTATCAGAAAGAAAGAACTGGCGCTCTTCACACTCCCCTGGGCGCACATCATGGCGGTCAGCACGGCATTATACGGACTGATCGCCGGCATACCGGCTCTTTTCCTGGAACGGTTCGAGACCGAACGGGTCATCGATCTGATCGAACAGCGTCGGATCACCTCATTCATCGGCGTTCCGGCCATGTTCATCAAGCTTGTGAACGCATCACCACCTCCTGAAAAGCTCGCCGGCGTCCGGTTGTGGATCTCGGCAAGCGATCACCTGCCCATTCCTTACCGCCGCCGCCTGCTCAGCTATGGCGCCCTGTATCGCATACTCGGCCGGAGGATTGTACCTCCCGTTTTCATTAACATATACGGAATGGTTGAACTCGGCGGCAGCGCCATGATCGGGATACATGTTCCCGCGTTCCCGGGAAGCGGAGACCTCTGTTTTCCCGTCCCACCCTTTCGCATCCGGATTGTGGATGACAAGGGAAACACGACGGGAAACGGGCAGGTCGGGGAATGCCAAGTGCAGGGGCCCGGAGTTACCAGGGGGTACTGGAACAACCCCGACGGAACAAGCAATCTCATCACGGACGACGGTTGGCTCCGCACCGGCGATCTGGCGCTACGCAACCGTTTCGGTCTCATTCGGATAATGGGAAGAAGCAAGGATATGATCAAGTGCGGTGGTTACTCCGTTTTTGCCGCCGACGTGGAAGAGGTTCTGGCATCTCACCCCGCAATTGCCCGCGCCTCGGTACTCGGCGTTCCCCATGAGCAAAAAGGGGAAGTCCCGGTCGGTTTCGTTGAGATGCATAACGGTCTTTCTCTCCAAGCGGAGGAAATTCTCGCCTGGTGCCGATGCCGGTTGGCTCCATACAAAACACCCCGCAGCATTCACATTATGGCGCCGGGTGAAATACCCCGGGGAGTCACTGAAAAAGTGCTCAAGCTGGAACTGTTGAAGCTCTATCAGAGAGACTTTTATCACAAAAAAGATATTCAGTCGCAGACCGACACACCCGCGTAAAAGATTCCGTTACCTTTTTGCACGTGGAAACGAAGAGCTTTCCGGCAGACCTTGTTCTGCCGGAAAAGAGTCGCACGGGGGTTGTACCGCATACAGAGTATTCTGGAGTGAAGGATTCAGCATGGCCCATGTTCTCGTAACCGGCGGGGCCGGTTTCATCGGTTCCCATATCGCAGACCTGCTTGTCGCCCACGGGTATTCCGTACGAATAATCGACCTGCTCGACCCACAGATTCATGGTAGCGGTAAATGCTTTCCCGATTACATGAACCCGGCGGTCGAATGCGTACAGGGCGATGTGCGAAACCCCGGGGACATCAGGAAGGCGCTGGAAGGGATCGACGCAGTGTTCCACTGTGCGGCCTTCACCGGTGTCGGGCAGAGCATGTATGATATGCGGAGCTATCTGGACACGAACAGTACCGGCACCGCAACCCTCCTGGAGGCACTTGTCAAAATGTCTCTCCCGATCAGGAGATTGGTTCTGGCTTCATCACGGGCGGTCTACGGCGAGGGAACACATCGCTGCCGAACCCATGGAATCCTGTACCCTGGGATGCGGAACCGTTGCGACATGGAAAACGGGAGATTCGAGGTGTTTTGCCCCGCATGCGGCCAGGCCCTCGAACCGCTTCCCACGGAAGAAAACAGGCCGCTCAATCCATTTTCACTCTATGGCTGGACAAAGAAACACCAGGAGGATCTCTGTCGCTATGCCGCCGACATTTTCGGCCTTCCGGTAACAATTCTTCGCTTCTTCAATGTATACGGGTCCCGCCAGTCCCTCAGAAATCCCTACACGGGGATTCTTTCCGTATTCTACAGCCGAATCTCCGCACGGCGCCCACTGTCCATCTATGAACGGGGCCTTCCCGGAAGAGATTTCATCCACGTGGCCGATGTTGCCCGGGCAAATCTGCTTGCGCTGGAAAAGGATATGCCTCCGGGAACATGCATCAATATCGGAACGGGGAAAATGGTTTCGGTCCGGGAGGTCGCAGTGCTCTTGGGAGAGCGTCTGGGCACATCACCTGAGATCCTGGATAGCGGTGAATTCAGGGTCGGTGATGTCTGCCGCTGTTATGCCGACCTGACCCGGATGGAGAGTCTTCTCGGCTTTCAGCCGGGATTCGGCCTGCGAGAGGGAATCGACGAGTTTGTCGGCTGGGCACGACGGGAAGAAACAGCGGATCTGTATCACAAGGCAGTCGAAGAACTGGAAAGCCATGGACTCTTTGGTCGTGCGAAGTGCGGTGATTCATAATGAAGCCTGACAAGAAAAAGCGGCTGCGGATTCTGTTTATTGCAGAAACGGTAGCACTCGCTCACCTGACCAGACCGCTGTTGCTTGCCCGATCCCTGGATCCGGATCGATACGAAATACACTTTGCCTGCGCACATGGACATGAGCAGTTCTTCGAGGGAGCGGGATTTGCCGTCACATCCATCAGGACGGTTCCGTCGCGGCAATTCCTGATCGCCCTGGCCAAAGGTTTTCACACGTATAGCCGGCAGGCCCTTCTGGACTACGTTGAGGACGACCTCTGCATACTCGACCAGGTTCAGCCCGACGTTGTGGTGGGAGATCTCCGTCATACGCTGACGGTGAGCGCCAAGCTGCGCAAGATCCCCCATGTTGCCATTGCCAACTTCCATTGGAGCCCGTATGCGTCCATTAAACGTTTTCCCGTACCGGAGAATCCCTTGGTGAAGGCAATCGGAGTCAGAGGGATGGGCATTTTTCTTCGGCTTTTTCAGCCGCTGTTGCTGGCAATCTACGCCCGTCCGCTCAATCAGGTCAGACGAAAATACGGACTTTCGCCTCTGGGTGACATGCGGCACGTCATGACCCATGGTGACTATACCCTGTATGCCGACATACCCAGCCTCTTCCCCGCAAACGGTTTGCCTCCCAATCACCGTTTTCTCGGCCCCGTGCTCTGGTCTCCCAACGTGGCCTATCCTTCCTGGTGGAACACGACGCCGACGGACAGACCCTGCGTCTATGTGACGCTCGGTTCATCGGGCCAGGTGAAATATCTGCCACTTATCGTCGAAGCGCTTGCAAAGCTTCCCGTGACCCTTCTGGTGGCAACCGCCGGGAGGATTACCCTTTCCAATCCTCCCGGGAACGTTCTGACCGCCGACTTCCTGCCCGGCACGGAAGCAGCGCGCCGCTCCTCTCTGGTAGTCTGTAACGGGGGCAGCGCCACGGCATACCAAGCTCTCGACGCAGGAGTTCCGGTCCTGGGAATCGCCTATAATATCGACCAGTACCTGACCATGTCGGCAGTTGTCGGAAAAGGAGCGGGTATCCTGCTCCGCTCCGGACGTCTGAGCACAACATCCGTGCGTGACGCAGCTCAAAGAATCCTGACCAACCCCGAATACCGGAACGCGGCCGGAAAGATAGCACAGGAATGCGCTCAGTACGACGCGCCTGCCGTTTTCCATGACTTTCTCCAGGCTACATTCTGATGCGCAATCCCCAATCCATACTACCCGCTGTCGATCGACGTGATGAAGAAAACATTTCGACGCTGCCGTTTACCTGTTTCGAGGAGTATCTTTTCTGCGACGACAGCCCGTCATACCCGATGTCCCTGACTGTCAGACTCAGATTTGTCGGTTTCCTCGAACCGGCGGCTTTCGAGAATGCGCTCTTGAACGTACTGCAGAGACACCCTCTCCTGCGAGCGACCGTCAGTCGCAAACGATTCGGAGGGCTGGCGTGGAAGGTCCATCCTGAATGGCGTCCCATCGTTCATTGGCACGCGCAGGGAGACGATAACGGATTTCCGGAGACTCCTTTCATGGACCTGACGCGGGAGCCGGGAATACGCTTATGGGTTCTGGACAACGACAAGGGAAACGATCTGGTCATGCAGGTACATCACTGCTGTACGGACGGCAGAGGCATGATGTCATTCATCGAGGACCTGCTTATCTCCTACACAACCTATCAGGGTGATTCGGAAGAAAGGATACCGCTACGGCAACTGGAACCCCATGGATTGAGAAAGAGGGGCGCCCCTGATTTGAGAGCCCGGGAACTGCCGAAGGCGGTTTTCCTGCAGATCGGCGTTCTAAACGGGATACGGAAATTCTTCATGCGATCACCGGCGCCGGTCGCCGGGAGCAACCGCCCTCGCCGGGAAAGGACGTCTTCTGCCACGCGCACAGTTCCTCTCTTTTTCAGATTCGAGCACAACGAAACAAGAGAGATAGTCTCCTCGGCCAAGAGGTACGGGGCTACGTTGAATGAATTGCTGCTGCGGGATCTGTATCTGGCGATCGGCGCCTGGCGTGAAAGAAAAGGAATCGGACAGCCGGGAGACTGGTTGCGGTTCTCGATACCGGTGGACCTTCGAAAGCCGGGGAAAGACACCATGCCCATGGCGAATTCCATCAGCATGGTTTTCCTCGACTTTCGGCCGCAGGATTTGGCGAACAGGGAATCCCTGCTGAAATCCATCCGGGACTATATGGTGTACATCAGACGTTGTTACCGGAAATACACGTTCCTCTTTTCGGTGGCCGGCGCCCGTATCCTGCCGGGGGGTATGACGCGCCTGACACGGGACAACACGTGTTATGCAACGACCTGTTTTTCAAACGTCGGCAGAGTACTGGACCGGACCCCGCTTCCCCTGTCCGGCGGTAGAATCGTCGCAGGGAATGTTCTTCTTGAGTCGCTGGACGCTGTCGCGCCGCCGCTGCGGCGACAAATGGATGTAGCGTGCACCGCGTATACCTACGGAGGGAGCCTGCAACTGGTGCTCAGTTACAATTCTCTCGTCCTTCCCGATCAAGATGCCGGAGAATTACTGGAAATATATGTGCAAAAGATCCGTCGGACAGTAAAAGAGAGTTCCACGTTGCGAGCCCGGAACAAAACGCCCGACAATGACGGCGCTCGATAACACACCTGTTTCCCGGAGGGGCGGGAGAGTCGGCCCTTCCCGGAATCTTCCTTCACAGCAACTCCTCCGAATATCATTGTGAACTACTGTATCCAACCATCTCGCAAACTGAGACAACGGGGAGTCCTTCCATGGATAGAAAACGCCACCTGTATCCTCTTCCACTGACAAGCTTCGAGGAATACCTCTTCAGCGACGACAGTCCGGCATACCCCATGACAGTGACTTCCAGGCTCAGATTCTCCGGGTTCCTCGATGCGGAAGCTTTCCGGAATGCCTTCTCCATCGTCATGCCGAGACACCCTCTTCTGAGAGCGACCGTTTCCCGCAAGCGTTTTGGCGGGCTGATATGGACGGATTATCCTGATTGGCGTCCAACCATTCGCCGGCATGCACAAGGAGACAGGAACGGCTTTCCGGAGACACCGTTCATGGATCTGACGAAAGAGCCGGGAATACGGGTATGGGTTCTGGAACATGACAACGGGCACGATTGTGTCATGCAGTTCCATCACTGCTGTACGGACGGCAAAGGCTTATTGTTGTTCATCGAGGACCTGCTCATCGCCTACACAATGCATCAAAGTCCTACGGAAACCGGGGTAGCGCTGCGACAACTGGATCCGCATGGATTACGCAAGAGGGCCACCCCCGAGTTGCACGGCTGGAAATGCCTGAAGGCAGTTTTCATGCAAATCGGCGTACTGAACGAGATACGGAAGTTTTTGATGCGAACTCCGGCGCCGCTCACGGATACGCATCAGGTCTCCCCGGAGAAGGCGCCCCATGCCGCACACACCGCACCCCTCTTTTTCCTGTTCGATCAGAAAGAAACAAGGCAGCTTGTTTCCGCGGCCAGGTATTTCAAAGCAACGCTGAATGAACTGCTGTTGAGGGATCTCTATCTGGCGGTCGGAGCATGGCGAGAGAGGAAGGGAATGGGGCGCCCCGGAGACTTGTTACGCTTCTCGATACCGATAAATCTCCGAGGATCCGAACAGGAAAAAATGCCGATGGCGAATTCCATCAGCCTGTTATTTCTCGACGTGCGAATGGAGGACTTCACGGACAGAGGATGTCTCCTGCAATCCATCCGGGACTTCATGAAGTCCATCAATCGTTTATACCGCAAGTACACCTTTCTATTCTCGGTGGGAGCTGCCCGGTTCCTGCCCGGTGGTTTAAAGCGGTTTACACAAAACAGCAAATGCTATGCGACAACCTGCTTCTCAAATGTCGGTCGGGTGCTGGACACGGTACCGCTCCCACTTTCAGATGGAAAGGTGGTCGCGGGGAATGTTCTTCTTGAATCGGTTGATATCGTCCCACCGCCGTTGCGTCCCCACATGAACGCATCATTCATGGTCTACACCTATGCTGGTCGTCTGCAATTGGGTCTCAAGTATGATTCCCGCAACCTTTCGGAACAAAATGCGCACGACTTATTGAATATGTTCGTGGGCGAGATCCATCGGTCGGTTCAAGAGAGTTCCGAATGTGAGCAGGACAAAACGCCTGCTCACTTCGGAAAAGAGCGCTGATACCGAATCACCAGGAAAAGATTACCTCCGCTTCAATCTGATCGTTGTTCGCGTATCTGCCGAACAGCGACTGGGAAGCCCCCCAGAATGCTACCGCGGTTATTCCAGCCTTCCAGGAATCCGTGAACACATACCAGGCGTTTGCCTTTGCCATGGTGTCGCCATGCTCGGGGTTGTAGGCGAGATTGAGGTTAGTCTCCACCTTCTGGTTCATGAAACCGTTCTTCAGGTTCGCCCAGAACAGGGTCTCGAATTTCCTGTCATAGAGGGTATCAGGCCTGTTCAGGATGACCGTCTGCTGGGCCTGCATGGTGAGGAGGCAATCCTCGAACAGCCGATAATCAACGCCGATACCGTATTCAATGGTATCGCTCTTGTGTTCGTTGGGGTTCAGTTCGTATATACCGGGTGTAATATCGGACGGGTATCCCCAGAGTTCCCGCTTGGTGTTGAAGTAGCGGCCGATGGCGTAGGCGGCTTCCGCGCGCAGGCTCCAGTTGCCCTTGACCGTGGCCGCGTCAATGCCGATGGACGACATTTTATGGAAGTCCGGCACAACCCCCGGATCAATCTGAAGTTCACCGGACACAGGTGTAACAACAAGAGTGGTCGCCTTGAAGACGGGGCGGGGGTCGTAGCCGTGGAACAGGTTGATGGCCCACTCGACGGGTCCGGTATTCTGCAGACGCAGACCCGCGGAACTGTTCTTCAGGGTGCGAGCCGGAAGATCCGGCTCCCTGGTGAGCACGTTCACCCCCGACTGATCCGCCAGCGCGGTTATTTCAGTGCTGCCCGCCCAACGTTCGGTCGGCAAAGGGAGGCGATAGGGAACAAAGAGAGGAACCCAGACCGCCTCCACGTTCCAATCCCCTTTGGTCACGCGCGCGGACAGCGAAGGGACCCCGATCTTTCTGTCTTCCAGGGGTTTCCTGAGAAATTGGGTGTAGTCCCAGGGGTTCAGAAGATCGTTGACCGGATACTCATCGAGCCTTCCCCAGGAAAAGCGCTGCACACCCGCGCGAATCTCCAGGAAATCCGTTGAGTAGGCCCCGTACAATTCCTTGAATTCCAGGAACGGCGTGGTGCTCTGGTATACCTCGTCCCAGGTTTTGAGGACGGAATGGTCCTTTACCGGAAGATGAACGCTCCCGTCCCACCCCCCTTCCAGCCAGAGATGAAACTTCCAGGTGGGAGGGGTTGTATCGATTTTAACCCGTCCCAGGAGACTCGGGTACTCCGTTGCGCTATTGTTATTCAACGGCACGACCCCGCGCAGGTTCACCCTGCCGGATACGGAGAGAAAGTCTTCGGCGAAACCGACCGACACAAAGGAAACCAGTAGAGCAGCCGCAATCCATACACTTTTCATGATATCCCCCCCAACGAATTGAATACGGTGAAAACAGAAGATCTGATCTCTACCTGCTGCGACATAATGTGCCGATTATCGCCCGCCTCGCTCCAGAGCACGCTGCGAAAACAGCTCATTCGGGAAACTGGTTCGGTAGCGGATTTTTTCGACGGTCAAGACGGTCCGGTGCCTGGTTTTGTGGTTCTCCACCTCGAGCCTGAACGGAGTCGGGATTCCGTCGACCAGGCGAATTTCCCGGAATGTCCCCGAACGATAGCGCTCCTTATCCTGGTAGTACTCAATCCTTGTCTGTACCCAGAGGTTCTTCGCCACCCAGGCGATATAGCTCGTATACTTGCGGTTTATCTTGGGTTTCACCTCGACGACATAACACGGCTTGCCGTCGAAAGTCTCTTCCCTGAGGAGTTTATACGAGTAGTCGTTCAGGTTCGGCGGCCCGCTGAAGTCGTCGTAGGTGAAATCGGAGCCGAAAAAAGAATCGTCCTGGGATGCCGTGGGAATTCTCCGGACACGCTTGTATTCCGGGAAATAGGCCCAGAGATCCCGGTCTGCGAAGGTATGGGCATGTATCAGAAAGCCGACGCCCTTCAGGTCCGAGGGAGAATTGAAGATCAAAAGGACCTTGTAGGCTTCCGGGGAAGCATTTCTGCCGTATTCCGTCAGGGTCCGGGTGCGCTTTCCGCCCCCCCTGTCGTAGAGAACCATGGTGGCCTCCGTCTTTCTGTCGAGCCCCCTGGTGCGCACCTCCTGCACCTTTTCATAGACATCACGCCCATTCATGGCGTAGGCACAAGGCGCCGCCATGAGCACGGCAAGAAAGAGGAGAAACCCGATACGCGCGTTAGTCATATGACAATGCCTCCACAATATTCGTTTTCGCAGCCTTGCGCGCGGGAATCATTCCGGCAAGCGCGGAAAGGCCGGCTGCCAGGACAAGCGCCCAGAAGATTGCGCCAATCGGCAGATGATACCTGGCGGCTGAACCGTAGTTCGCCACAAAAAAGCCTTCCAGACTTGCCCACCCCACGAGAATCCCCGCTGCCGACCCGAGAACACCGCCCGACAACCCCATGAGAATCGACTCGAGTACGACAACCATGGAAATCTGCCTTCTCAGCATGCCGATGGAACGCAGTGTGCCGATTTCCCGGGTCCGCTCCATCACCGAGGCAAACAGGGTAACGATGATGCCGAGACAGGCGATGGTCAGGGTGATGATGTTCAGAGCATAGTTGAAAACGAACATGCCGTCCAATACCCTGCGAATCTCGTTTTTGAATTCCAGCGCAGGCAGAACGTAGAGCTTGCGCTCGGTTCCGAAACGTTTCTGTATCTCGTCCCGCACCGCTGAGACCTTGGCATCCGGCCTGACTCTCACCGAAAACAGGTTGGCGAGCGTGTCTCCCCAGTGTCGCTGGTAGGTATGAATATCCATGCCGATGGTACCGTTATCGCACAGGTAATCGACCACTACTCCGACTACACCGAAGCGGACTGTCCCGGAGGGTGTCGGAAGGTCAATGGTGTCCCCCTGTTTGACCCGGAAGATGGTGGCAAACGGTTCACTCACCACAACATTATCCTGATTCGGCATAAGGCGCAGCAGGTCCTTCGTGCTGCCTTGAGCGACTACATAGTTGCTGTACTTCGATCGACGAGCGACATCAATGGTCGAAAGGAGAACGCTCTTGCCGTTGTAATTAAGGGAGACCTTGCGCCAGGGATCCGCCGAGAGAACACCCGGAACGGCTTCCAACTCCCGGGACATCTTCACCGGCATGGGTATGGTCTGTGCGTTGGTGCTGGAACTCGGGTGGCCGGAGGTAACGATGATATCTGCCCTGACCACCGAATCCAGCCAGCTTATCGCCGACTCCTTGACGCTGTATACAAAGCCTGAACTGCCGACGAATACCGAGATGCCGAAGAAAACGGCAGCCACGGCCACGGCGTTCCGGGTCAGATTCTTCCGGAGATTGAGGCCTGCCAGCCTTCCCGCGGCGCCGAAGCCGGATGA
>CAYSPF010000030.1:0-6029 GCA_964432775.1 uncultured Geobacter sp. | reverse complement strand
GGCGAGACGCGACTGCTCGCCCTGGCCGGAAAGAGGGCCGCAAAGAGGCTGGCGATGATGCCGCAGGCAAAGCCGAGCACGGGATAGAACCAGGTGACATGAATCCCGGTGACAGAGGTCCGTATATAGGTTTCGGAGATAACCTTACCGAAGGATCCCACCAGGGAATCAGCCAGCAGGAGGCCGAGCCCGACGCCCAATGACGACGCGATGACGGATAGTATCAGCGTTTCCCCCAGGAACAGCAGCACTATCTCCTTCCGGGAACAGCCGAGGGCGCGCAGGATGCCGATCTCCTTGCGGCGATGCACCACGGAGATGGAAACCGCGTTGTAGATGAGGTACATGCCGACGAAGATCGCCAGATAGCTGATGAGATTGAAGCCGTTCTGGAACTTGGAGATCATGGTCTCCACCTGCCGCGTCCTGCCGGCCGGGGTGTCGACCATATATCCCTTCGGAAGCGCGCCCGCGATGGCCTGCCGGACGGTTTCCAGGTCTTCTCCCTGCCGGAGGCTCACGTCGATTCTATCGATACGCCCATTTTTACCGAAGGCCATCTGTGCGGCATAGATATCCATGACCGCCAGATTTCCTCCCATGGCCTTTGCCGGACCCTCGGGGTTGAGGATACCCCGGATGCGGAATGTCTTGATCCCTTCGACCGTCTGCACCTGAATCTTCTGGTCAATGGTAAAGCCCTCACGATCGGCCATGGTTTTGGTAACGAGAATAGAGTCGGGCTTTGCCAGGAACAGGAGAGGGTCGGGGACATCGGAGCTTTCCCCGGTAATGCTGTAATCCCTCACCTGGGTGTCCACGAGAACGTCCACCCCCAGGATCATCACGGATCGTTCCTTGCCGGCGACGAGCATGCCGTCCGTTTCAATCACCGGCACGGCGTACTCGACTCCGGGAACATTCTGCACCTTCTCCAGGAGCGCCTCGGGGAACCCCGACTGGGCCCCGGTGACCTGAAGTTTGGCTTTCCCGGTCACGCGGGTAAAGGAATCCTCGAAGGAGAACAGGACACTTCTGTTAACCACCCCGATGGACACGATGGCGGCAACACCCAGGCAGATTCCGACCACGGACATGAATGTCTGGGCCTTGCGGAGGCGGAGATGTTTCAGGCTGATGTGTCGCAGCAGGTTCCAGAGATTCATGCAGGACTCCCGCCAAGTGCGATATCTTCCGACAGGCTGCCGTCCTTGAGTTTGATGATGCGCGTGCCGAAAGAAGCCGCGTTGGAATCATGGGTGACCATGACGATGGTCTGACCCGTCCGGTTCAGCTTCTTCAACAGGTGCAGGATTTCTTCGCTTCTGTGGGAATCAAGATTGCCGGTCGGTTCGTCGGCAAGAAGCACGGCCGGGTCGGTTATCAGCGCCCGGGCAATGGCGACCCGCTGCATTTCACCCCCGGAGAGCTGCTCCGGACGATGCTCCGTGCGCGCCCCCAGACCAACGCTTTCGAGAAGATGGACAGCCTTCTCCCTGATCCGTGAAAAGGGCACGCCGTCCAGAAGCAAGGGCAGACCGACATTCTCTACAGCGGTAAGAATCGGGAGCAGATTGAAGAACTGGAAGATGAATCCCACCTTTCTGCGCCGAATCAGCGTGAGTTCGTCGTCCGAGACACCGTGGAGAGGGTTGCCGTCGATGAAGATTTCACCCGCGGTCGGCTGGTCAAGTCCTCCGATGAGGTTCAGCAGGGTACTCTTGCCGGAACCGCTCGGTCCCATGATGGAAAGAAATTCACCCGTTTCAATCCTGAAAGTGACATCGCGAAGAGCGCATACTTCCTGTTCACCCTGGTGATAGGTCTTACTCGCATTCAGTAGTTCAATCATTCGCATCCTCGCAATCGAAAAGCTCGTGCGTGCAGTGTGGCGCCTCACGGGGCCTCTCCTCCGCTGTCCGGGCCGCCTTCCACCGGAAGATCGGCGGAGGAGAAAAGCTATCACAGTTTCAGCATTCCCGGAACAGGAAAAAGCGGCTGTTCGTGCCCGAACTCCCGGTGTCCGCCTTTACGTCACCGAGATGACCTCTTCGTAGGTGGTAATCCCTTCCAGCATCTTTCGTATCGCGTCACGACGCAGCGAAATCATCCCATCCTGTCCGGCAATTTCCTGCAACTCAACAAGCTCGATGCGATCATTCAGGCGCGATCGCAGATTATCGGTAAAATCCATCACCTCGAAGATACCGGTACGTCCACGGTATCCGGTGTCCCGGCATGCCGTGCATCCCTCGCCATAGAAGACGCGATAGGGCTTGTTTTCCATCCCCAGAAAAACAGTCTCTTCCTCGGAAAGCCGCCTCTCACGCTTGCATGCCGGGCAGATGCAACGCACCAGGCGTTGGGCCATGATACCGATGACGGTGGAGGAGATAAGAAACGACGGAACGCCCAGATCGAGAAGCCTCGTTATGGAAGACGGCGCATCGTTGGTATGGAGGGTGGACAGGACCAGATGACCGGTAAGTGCGGCCTGAACGGCATTTTCGGCGGTATCCTTGTCACGGATCTCTCCCACCATGATGATGTCGGGATCCTGACGGAGGATGTTGCGGAGCAGGGTGCCGAAGGTGACGCCGATACCCGCCTGGACGCCTACCTGGTTGAATTCTTCCATGACCATCTCAATGGGGTCTTCGATGGTGACGATGTTCACCTCCGGCGATGACAGGGTGCGCAGGGTCGAATAGAGCGTCGTGGTCTTTCCGCTGCCTGTCGGTCCGGTAACAAGGATGATGCCGTTGGGCTTGCGGATAAAGGAATTGAACAGCTGGTACTCCCGCGGATAGAAACCTATCCGGTCCAGGTCCTGCATCAGGATCTCGGGATCGAAGATCCTGATCACCACCTTTTCGCCAAAGGCGACAGGCAGGGTGGAGACACGCAGTTCAACCTCCTTGTCCTTGTGGTTGGTCTTGATTCTCCCGTCCTGGGGTCGCCTCTTTTCCGCAAGATCCATCCGGGAGAGCATCTTGATGCGCGAGACAATGGGCAGGTGGAGGGGCTTCGGAATGGTGTGGATATTGTGCAGCACGCCATCCATCCGGAAACGGATTAGAGAGAAATCACGCTTGGGCTCGATGTGGATGTCGCTGGCCCTTTGATCAAACGCATAGGAGAGGATGAACTCCACGGCGCTGACGATGTTCTTGTCCGTGCTTTCGATCTCATGCTGCCCCTTCATCCTGACGAACTGTTCCAGGTTTCCCAAGTCCACCGTCGTGGATTTCTCGTTCTGGGCAGAAAGTATCGAAGCCCTGAAACCGAAGAATTCGCGCAGGATCTTCAGGATATCGCTCTTTGAGCTGAGCACCCTCCTGATCCTGATTCGTTTCAGCAGCAGGAGTTCCTCGATCTCGCCACTGGCGAAGGGGTCGGCAACGGCGATGGTAACAAGATCCCCGCTCTCGGCAACGGGTACAATGAGATGCTTCATGGCAAAGGGGCGTGGAATCGGCGAGGTGACCACATCAAGATCCAGTTTCAGGGGATCAATCTTCAGATACGGCATCCCGACCAGGCCGGCGATAACCTCGGTAATCGCGTCCTCGGTCAGGACCTTGCCGGTACCGCCCGGGATCTCCAGATTAAAGGAGGAGATAACTTCCGCGGGCGAAGGAATGACCGGAGTCTGGGCAAACCTGCGCGAATAGCCGGGATGCTGGGGGCTCTGCAATCGCGCGGTTTGTGCGTCGCACTGAACCAGGATATCCTGGTACTGTTCCTCGGACAGCAGCCCTTTTTTCAGAAGGGCCTGGGCAACTGTTTTTACGGTGAGAGATTTTCTTCCCGGCATTACGTCTCCTTTGAAACCAGGTTTGTCCCCGTGCTCTACAGCTTTCGACCGACCCGCTTCAGCAGCAGAGAGTTTACTACCACGGATACTGAAGAAAAGGCCATCGCCAGTCCGGCAAACTCGGGTTTCAGCGTAATACCGAACGGATAGTAGAAGACACCGGCGGCAAGGGGAATACCGAGCACATTATAGAAAAGCGCCCAGAACAGATTCTGCTTGATTCGTGAAAGGGTGGCCTTGCCAAGCCTGACTGCACGGACCACGTCCATCAGATCGTTGCGGATCAGGACAACATCGCCCGTTTCCTTGGCCACATCGGCCCCGCTGCCGATGGCAATTCCCACATCCGCCAGCGCCAGCGCAGGCGCGTCATTGATACCGTCCCCCGCCATGCCGACGAAAATACCCTTCTTCTGGTACTCCCGAACCACCTCCTGCTTCCGGTCCGGCATGACCTCCGCCTCGAAACCGTCTATTCCGGCCTGCCGGGCAATGGCGGCAGCGGCGTCATACCGGTCACCGGTGATCATCCGTACTTCAATGCCAAGCCGTTGCAATTCCGTCACCGCCTGTCGGGAATTTTCCTTCAGGAGATCGGAAAAGGCGGCCATCCCCCGGACGGTACCGCCGGCTGAGAGAAAAATGAGCGACTTACCCTCTGCGGAAAGCCTTTCCGTGTCGCCAGCCAACGAATCGAAGAGGATACCCTCCCGCGCCATAAGCCGCGTATTTCCCGCAACAAGGGTCTCTCCCCGAAAGACGCAGGAGACCCCGAAACCCTCATCCTCCCGGTAGCCTGACACCTCTCCCGTTTCCATGCCCTGTTCCCGGGCAGCCCGGACCGCGGCAACGGCAAGGGGATGGTTGGACCGCGACTCTGCCGCGGCAAGATATTCGAGGAACCAGTCCCGCGAGACGCCGTTCGTGGTGACGATATCCGTCAGGGCGGGCTCACCCCGGGTGAGGGTACCGGTCTTGTCCAGAAGCAGGAGCCGGATCTTTGAAATGTTTTCCAGCACCGAACCCCGCTTGATGAGTATCCCCCGAGCCAGGCCGACTCCGCTTCCGACCATGATGGCGGTGGGGGTGGCGAGACCCATGGCGCAGGGACAGGCGATAACGACGACGGCAATGGCCAGGCGGAAGGCAAACAGGAAATCATGGTGAAGGAGGAAAAACCAGACGACAAACGTGAGGAGCGCAAGGGCAATGACAATGGGGACAAAGACACCCGAGACCCGATCGGCGAAACGCTGGATAGGGGCCTTGTCGGTCTGCGCCTCCCGCACCATCCGCACTATCTGGGAGAGAAACGCCTCATCACCGACCCGTGTGGCACGCACCGTAACCGCCCCGCTGCGGTTGATGGACGCGCCGACCACGCTGTCGCCGACCCCTTTTTCCACCGGCAGTGATTCTCCGGTAACCAGCGACTCGTCTACCGATGAATGACCTTCCAGGATCACGCCGTCAACAGGAATTGTTTCACCGGGACGGATTCTGACGAGATCTCCGACCTTGACGGTGGAAGCGGCGACCTCGCTTTCCCCTGCTTCCGTGACCAGCCTGGCTTTGTCCGCCTGGAGCCGCAGGAGTTTCTTCAAGGCGTCTCCCGCCCGTCCACGGGCACGGGATTCCAAGTATTTTCCCAGCCGGATAAAGGTAATCAGCATGGCGGATGTCTCGAAAAAGACGGCGCCATGGACGCCAAAAGCGCCGAAAAATGCGAAAACCGAATAAAAATAAGCGGCCGACGTGCCGAGGGCAACCAGCACATCCATGTTGGCGCCCCGATTCTTGAGGGCATACCAGGAACCACGGTAAAAGGTGAGCCCTGCCGAGAATTGCACGAGCGTCGAAAGGACAAGACTCACCCAGCCGGCAACCGGATGGTCATGCATGAACATGGTTGCCATGATCGGCAGGGATGCCGCGAGGCTGAAAAGGAACCAGTTCCGTTGCGAGGTATGCGTATCTACTTCATCCGAACGGGGACGGACCCCGTATCCGAGCTTTGCGACGATAGATTCAACCTCAGGGAGGCCGATCCGGCCGGGGTCATACTCCACCGTCAACTCTTCAAGGGAGAAGTTCACCACGGCGCTCCGGATACCGCCGGTTGCTGCCAGCTCCCGCTCAATCCGCGCGGCGCAGGCGGAGCAGGACATCCCGGTAACAGAAAGAGTTTTCTTTTCCATGTGACCTTTCCTTT
>CAYSPF010000029.1:0-19662 GCA_964432775.1 uncultured Geobacter sp. | reverse complement strand
GGGGTATGTGCTGGTGCTGGAGTTTTTCGCCACGTGGTGCGACGGGTGCAAGGAGTCTCTTCCTCACCTGATTTCCTTCAACAGGCAGTACAACAAGCAGGGTCTCCAGATTCTCGGCCTCAACCCCGGTGTTCGAGGTGATACCCTTGGCGTAGTGCAGCGCTTCATCAGGGAGAAACAGATCAATTTCCCGGTTGCGCTGGCGGATAACGATCTGCTTCTTGACTATGGGATACAGCCCATTCCCGCCATTTTCATCATTGACAAGAAAGGTGTCCTTATCCAGAAATTCGTGGGTTTTAACCCCCAGATAGTGGAGAAGATGGAAGCAACCATCAAGACCCTCCTCGCTCAGTAGCCGATGTTTCTCTCATTGTGATGACGCGGCGGCACCCGAAAGCGCCGCCGTTTTTCATGTATGACGGAAATGCTCCCGAATGGCCTCCGCTGTTCCCCTGTTTATGCCCGGCGCCTGCATCAGTTCCTCGACGTTTGCCTCCCGTACCCCTTTCAGGCTTCCGAAGTGCCGCAGAAGAGCTTTCCACCTTTTCTCGCCGACTCCCGGTATTTTACCTCCACCCGGTCGCAGGCTCTCCATGGATCGGAGTTTCGTATGGTAGGTGACGGCAAACCTGTGCGCCTCATCGCGGATTCGCGCGAGGAGGAGAAGCGGCGCGGAGTTCTGCCGAAGCACGACCGGATTTTTTCTCCCCGGCAGGAAGACCCTTTCGTCACTCCGCTGGATTTCCACCTCTTCAACCCCGCTTTCCACCCGGCTCTTGGCCAGGGCGGCCAAATCCGGTCCGCTGACACCCAGTTCCATAAGAACCCGAATCAGTACGTTCAGCTGCCCCGGCCCGCCGTCAACAAGGAGTAGGTCGGGAAGGGGGTCCTTGTCCCCGCTTGCGGCACAGCGGCGGGAAAGAACCTCGTACATCATGCCGTAGTCGTCGGATCCTGACACTCCTTTGATCCGGTAGCGTCGGTAGCTCCTCTTTTCCGCCCTTCCGTCCTGGAATACGACCCTGCTTCCAACAGCATGTTTTCCCTGTATGGTGGAGATATCGTAACACTCGATACGACGCGGAAGATGTGCAAGATGGAGGCGCTGCCGCAATTCCGCAAGGGTCTGTTCAGAGCCTTCCCGGGAACGCAACGCTTCGTCGGCCGCCGTTTCCGCATTCCTGACGGCCAACTGAACCAGTTCGGCCTTCGTCCCCCGGCGCGGAAGAACAATGCCGACCCGTTTTCCCCTTTTGTCCGACAGCAGTTCCTCCAGTGCCGCCGGTTCATGGATGCGGAGCGGGACTAGGACCTCCGCCGGGATGAATACGTCCCGGTTATAGTACTCGTTGAGAAATGACGAAATGCCTTCCGCGTCTTCCAGTTCCCAGAAAAATGTATAGTTTCTCCCTCCCATGAGACTGCCTCCGCGGATGAAGAGGATGGCAATCTCAAGGTGGTTGTCCCGTCGGGCGCACCCGAGCACGTCCATGTCGCCGTTTTCCGTTACCATTTTCTGCTTTTCGACGGTGATCTCGATGGAACGGAGCAGGTCGCGAAAGCGGGCCGCTTCTTCGTAATTTTCTACCGCGGCGGCGCTCGCCATCCTTTTTTTCAGGACCGTGAGCAGGTCCCGGTTCTTCCCCTCCAGAAACAGGGCCGCGCCCTCGGCAAGGGCTGCGTAGTCGTCCCGCGAGATCAAGCCTTGGCAGGGGGCCGCGCACTGGCCGAGTTGATGATAGAGGCAGGGCCGCCCCCGGCGGCGGCAGGTTTCAATCGGATAATGTCGAAGGGGGAACAGGCGGTAGAGCTGCTTCAGCACATCCCTCGCCGCCGATGCGGAGGAATAGGGCCCGAAATAGCGTGCCCCGTCCCGGGTCACTCGGCGGATGATGGTGAGGCGGGGAAACTCTTCCGCGGGATCCATGCGCAGAGAAAAATAAGTTTTGTCATCGCGCAGGTTGATATTGTACCGGGGCCGATGCTGCTTGATGAGCGTATTTTCAAGGATCAGGGCCTCTTTTTCCGTGTCGGTAACGAGGTAGTCGACGTCCGTCACACGGGCCATGAGAAACCGGATCTGGTAGCGGGTGTCCCTGGTGGGGGAAAAGTAGGAGCGAACCCGTGCCCGGAGGTTTTTTGCCTTGCCGACGTAGAGGATTCCTCCGGCGGCGTTCCTCATGATGTAGACCCCTGGCGCATCGGGGAAGGAAGTAATCCTGTCGGGTTGCATGGCTTCACAGTATACGCCTGGAGAGTTTCCGTGCCAAGGGCGGATTGTGATGAAGATGTCGTCTCTGCCTTCCCTTGCTCCACCCCGCACAGAGTGGAACAACAGGATGCACATCAGCGGCAGAATGAAGGAAGCGGTATGACGCTTTTTCGGTAACATTTCCGGAGTGGACGCACTATCGCGCCGCGTGTGCCGCTTCTTTCTCGTTTTCGTTGAACATGTCGCCCGGGGAGACAAGTTGATTGTAAAACAGTATGTTACGTGGAGCAAGGGTGAAGCTTACGTCTGTCTTGGCATGAAATTACGCTTCTTTGGGACTCATGCAGGGGCGTACAAGCGGAAAATTGTCGAGTTTTTTCATGTGAGGCTCGATTTTTGCGGAAAGTGCGGTAAGATTTTTTCACTGCAGGATGCATATCATGGGAGGAGTGGGTATGGAGCAACACGTGGAGGAGATCTTCCGCAAGGGTCTTGATGCCCTGGATAACGGGCACATCTACCTGGCGCTCTCCTGTTTCGAGCAGGCGGCTTCTCTCGACAGGACACCTCGTAACTGTTCCTACCTCGCCTTTTGTCTGGCAAAAGTCCGTTCCCAGTTCCCCGAATCCATCAGTCTCTGCAAGGAAGCGCTGAAAGTAGACCCCGACAACGCCGTCCATTACCTCCACCTGGGGCGCATCCACCTTATGGCTGGTCAGAGGAAAAAGGCGCTGGGAGTTCTCCGGCGGGGACTCCAGTGCGAGGAGAATGATGCTATCCTTCGCGAGATCACCCTCATCGGTGAACGCAAGAATCCGGTGATTTCGAACCTGGACAGAAATCATCCCCTGAACAAATATCTCGGCATGCTGCTGAAAAAGCTGGGCGTGCGCTGAAAGCGTTAGTGCGAAATCCTGCAAAACACTTATTTCCCGGACGCCGAAGGGGATGAATTGACCCACTCTCCCGGCCCGTGATACAGTTTCGCCATGCAGACAACCGAATGTGAAGCCATCGTGCTCGCAGCCATGGACTACGGAGAGGCGGACAGGATTGTCACCCTCTTCACCCGCGAGTACGGGAAGGTTCGCGGCATAGCGCGCAACGGGAAGAAAAGCGTGAAGCGCTTCGGCGCCGCCCTTGATATTTTCGCCCGACTCCGACTCCGCCTGGTCCTGAAGGAGGGGTTATGCAGTCTCCGGAACGCGGACATCATGACTGTCTTTCCCCGTATCCGTAAGGATTTGGCGAAAATAGGCTATGCCGGATACGCATGTGAGGTGGTCGACCGCTTCCTTCCCGAAGCGCAGTGCAATCCAAGGCTTTTCCGCCTCCTCTCCGCCTATCTTGAGCACCTGGACGCCTTCCCAGCCCGTGCCGATGATCGACGTTTTTTTGAGGTCAATCTGCTCAATATTGTCGGCTATCGCCTTTCCCTGGACCGCTGCGAACAGTGCGGGGCCGGGGTCACTTCCACCGAAGGGGGAACATCCTTCGCGAGAACGGCGAAACCGGTATGCGACACCTGCGGCAGGACCTGGCTCCCCGTCAGTTCCGTCACCCTCGATATCCTCCGAAAGGCCATGGAGACCGGCAGGTTCGGCCTCGTTCGTTTTTCTCCGGA
Source organism: uncultured Geobacter sp. (assembly GCA_964432775.1). GTDB lineage: Bacteria > Desulfobacterota > Desulfuromonadia > Geobacterales > Geobacteraceae > RPRC01. Next base: position 15,823 of record CAYSPF010000029.1, on the reverse strand, counting down.
AACCCTGCATGAAGCTGGCGAGATTCTCGATACCGCCATAGCCGCCCACATGAATCGTCCTCTCACGTCCCTTCTCTTTTTGAGAGACGTGCCGGCTGTTCACTGATAGTAAATAAAACCCAATAATCCTTGACACAAAAGGGAGTTACGGGTAATCTAGCCACTCCCACACTTTTAGTAATACTGAAATTCTGCACTGTGCGCATCTCCGTTCACGGAACTCCGCACCACGCTTTCATTAATCAACCGGAGGAAGCATTTTGACCTTTCAAGACCTGATTCTCTCCCTGCAGGGATACTGGGCAGGGCAGGGGTGTGTCATTCAACAGCCGTATGATGTGGAAAAGGGCGCCGGCACCTTCAACCCCGCCACGTTCCTGCGCGTACTCGGGCCGGAACCCTGGAACGTCGCCTATGTGGAACCTTCCCGCCGCCCTACGGACGGCCGCTATGGGGAAAACCCCAACCGGCTTCAGCACTACTACCAGTTCCAGGTCATCATGAAGCCGTCCCCCCTGAATATCCTCGACCTGTACATCAATTCCCTGAAGGCCTTCGGCATAAACCCCAACCAGCATGACATCCGCTTCGTGGAGGACGATTGGGAATCGCCGACCCTCGGCGCCTGGGGACTCGGCTGGGAGGTGTGGCTGGACGGGATGGAGATTACCCAGTTTACCTACTTCCAGCAGGCGGGCGGCATCGACCTGAAGCCGGTTTCTTCCGAGATAACCTATGGCTGCGAACGGATTGCCATGTACCTGCAGGGCGTTGATAACGTGTATGACCTGGAGTGGGTGAAGGGGATCAAATACGGCGACATCCACCACCAGAGCGAGGTGGAGTTTTCCCGTTACAATTTTGAAGAGGCTGATATCGATATGCTGCTCCGGCTGTTTTCCATGTACGAACAGGAATGCATTCGCCTTGCGGAAGGCGGGCTGGTTCTTCCCGCCTATGACTACGTCATGAAGTGCTCCCACGCCTTTAACCTCCTGGACGCGCGCGGCGCCATCTCGGTCACCGAGCGTGCTTCCTATATCGGCCGGGTGCGGAATATCGCCCGGCTCTGCGCTGAAGGGTATCTGGCGCTCCGGGAGCGGCTCGGCTTTCCGTTGCTGAAAGGAGGGGCGCCGGCATGAGGAAAGAACTGTTTCTGGAAATCGGCACCGAAGAGATTCCCGCCGCCTTCCTGCCGAAGGCCATGGCTGATCTGGATGCCCTCATCCGGAAAGAATTCGAGCACGCCAGGGTCTCCCACGGCGAAGTAAAAACACTCGGCACCCCCCGCAGGATCGCGCTCCTGGTGCGGGAGCTGGACGAGGAACAGCCCGATGCGGAGGTAACCTCTCTGGGTCCTGCGAAAAAGGTCGCCTACGATGCCGACGGAAAACCGACAAAGGCGGCGGAGGGTTTTGCCCGGGGTCAGGGAGTCGATGTACAGGACCTCTCCGTGGCATCCACGGAAAAAGGGGAGTATGTCGCCGTCACGAAGCGCATCGTCGGCCGTCCCACCGCTGATCTCCTCACCGAGATCCTCCCCCGGGTCATCGGCGCCATCCCGTTCCGCAAGTCAATGCGCTGGGGGGACCTTGATGTCCGTTTCGCCCGGCCGATGCACTGGATCGTCGCCCTGTTCGACGGGGTGGTGGTGCCTTTTTCCTTCGGTTCCATCAACAGCGGCAGCGCTTCCCGCGGGCACCGTTTCATGGCCGACGCATCATTTCCGGTCCGTGATTACGCCCACTATCTGGACGAATGTGAACGCCACTTCGTCATCCCCGACCCGGAGAAGCGCAAGGAGATCATCCGCCGGGAGGTGGAGCAGGCCGCCCGCGCCGCGGGAGGGAGGGTGCTTCCCGACGAGGGCCTGCTGGAGCAGGTGACGTTCCTGGTGGAGTATCCGAGTGTGGTCTGCGGCAGTTTCGAGCATGACTTTCTCCAGGTGCCCAAGGAGGTGCTCATCACCTCCATGCGAGAGCATCAACGCTACTTCTCCCTCGTGGACGAAGACGGGAGACTCCTCCCCAACTTCATCACGGTCAACAATACCCTGGCGGATGATCCAGCCGTGGTCAGGCGGGGGAATGAACGCGTATTGCGCGCCCGCCTGTCCGATGCACGCTTCTTCTTCGAAGAGGACAAGAAGCTTTCCCTGGCAGATCGGGTGGAAGATCTGAAGGGAGTCGTGTACCAGGCAAAGCTCGGCACCTCCTATGAAAAGATGGAGCGGTTCCGGACGCTGGCGGAGAGCCTTGCTTCCCGGCTATGTCCCGACGTCGCCGGCAAGGTTTCCCGGGCCGCCTACCTGTGCAAGGCCGACCTGGTCACCGGTATGGTGGGCGAGTTCCCCGAACTCCAGGGGGTGATGGGTCGTGAATATGCCCTTCTTTCAGGCGAGGAACCGGACGTGGCACGGGCCATCCATGAGCACTACCTGCCGACTCAGGCCGGCGGGGACCTGCCCGCAACCGATATCGGGGCCTTCGTCTCCATCGCCGACAAGCTGGACACCATCTGCGGCTGCTTCGGCGTGGGACTCATCCCCACCGGCACCGCCGATCCCTACGCGCTTCGCCGTTCAGCCATCGGCATAATCGCCATCCTTCTCGATCGGGGGTATGACCTTTCCCTGACCGATCTCATCGACTCGTCTCTGGACCTCCTGCGCCACAAGCTTACCCGGGATGAATCCCTCGTTCGTGGTGATGTGCTTGATTTCTTCCGCAGTCGGTACGTGAACCTCATGGCCGGCCGCTATCCGTCGGATGTGGTGGAAGCGGTTGTCGCCGTTTCCTTCGACAACCTGAACGAGGCCGACGCGCGCATGGCCGCCTTGGCGGAATTCAGGGAAAGGCCGGATTTCGAGCCCCTTGCCGTGACCTTCAAGAGGGTCTGCAATATCGTGAAGGAGGGTACCGATATCCCCGTGGACGCCGGGCTCTTCCAGGACGACGCGGAACGGGAATTGTCCCGCGCATTCGACGTCGTAGCATCCGCGGCACGGGGGAAGATAGGAAAAAAAGACTATCTGGCGGCCCTGGCGGAGATAGCCGGACTGAAAAGCCCGGTAGACGCCTTCTTCGACAGGGTGATGGTAATGGCGGAGGACGAACGGGTGCGAAATAACCGGCTTGCACTGCTCACCGGCATCGCACGTCTTTTCGGCGTCATCGCCGACTTTTCACGGATATCCGCGTGATACACAGGGGGTCAGATCCTGACTCCAAAATACAGATCTGTTACTTTCAGGAAAATACGTATAGGAGGATTGGTATGGCGGCAAAATATGTCTACTTCTTCGGCAACGGCAAGGCTGACGGCACGACTGAGATGAAAGATCTGCTCGGCGGCAAGGGGGCCAACCTGGCCGAGATGACGAGCATCGGGCTTCCCGTACCTCCCGGTTTTACCATCTCTACCGAGGTGTGTACCGAATTCTACAAGAACGACCGCGTGTATCCGTCCTCTCTGAAGAATGAGGTGGATACGAATATCCGCACCATAGAAGAACTTCTCGGCAAGAAGTTCGGCGACCCCGACAATCCCCTTCTTCTCTCGGTCCGCTCAGGCGCCCGGGCCTCCATGCCCGGAATGATGGACACGGTCCTGAACCTGGGCCTGAACGATACCACCGTCAAAGGAATCATCAGCCAGAGCGGGGATGAGCGCTTCGCCTATGACGCTTTCCGACGTTTCGTCCAGATGTATTCCAATGTGGTCATGGGAATGGACGGATTTCTGCTCGAAGAGATCCTGGAGCAGAAGAAGGAGGAAAAAGGGGTCCATCTGGACACTGAACTGACCGCGGCGGACTGGAAGGACCTGGTGGCAAAATACAAGGCAAAGATACGCGAGACCCTTGGCCGGGAATTCCCGAACGACCCCCAGGAACAGCTGTGGGGCGCCATCGGCGCGGTGTTCGGTTCCTGGATGAACCAGCGCGCCATCACCTACCGCAGACTTCACAACATCCCTGCCGAATGGGGGACAGCGGTGAATATCCAAGCCATGGTGTTCGGCAATATGGGGAACGACTGCGCCACCGGCGTTGCCTTCACCCGCGACCCGTCAACCGGTGAAAACTACTTCTACGGCGAGTATCTGGTAAACGCCCAGGGAGAAGATGTGGTTGCCGGCACCCGTACCCCCCAGCCCATCAACCGCGCCAAGCATAAAGCCGGGGACCTGCCTGCCATGGAGGATGTTCTCCCCGAGTGTTACCAGCAACTGGCGAAGATTCGGGATATCCTGGAGAAGCACTACAAGGACATGCAGGATATCGAGTTTACCATTGAGAAGGGCAAACTCTTCATGCTGCAGACCAGAAACGGCAAACGGACGTCGCGCGCCTCCATCAAGATCGCCGTGGACATGGTAAGAGAAGGGCTCATCGATGAGAAAACCGCGGTCCTGCGGGTATCTCCCGACCAACTCGACCAGCTCCTCCACCCCTCCCTTGACCCGAAGGCGCCGCGTACAGTCATTGCCAAGGGCCTGCCGGCGTCGCCGGGCGCTGCAAGCGGCAGCGTCGTGTTCACTGCGGACGAGGCCGAGGCAGCGGCAAAGCTCGGGCTGAAGGTGATCCTGGTCCGGGTGGAAACGAGCCCCGAGGATATTCACGGTATGAATGCCGCACAGGGGATCCTGACCGCCCGCGGCGGGATGACCTCCCATGCGGCCGTGGTCGCCCGCGGCATGGGAAAATGCTGCGTTGCGGGGTGCGGTGAGATCAAGGTCGATTATTCCGCCAACGAATTCGCCGTGAACGGCACTATCGTAAAGAAAGGGGATACTATCACCCTGGATGGCGGCACCGGCGAGGTGATACTCGGCCAGGTTCCGACCGTCCCGCCTTCACTGACCGGCGAATTCAGGACCATCATGGAATGGGTGGACAAATACCGGAAACTGGGTGTTCGCGCCAATGCCGATACCCCCAAGGATGCCCGGACCGCCCGTGAATTCGGCGCCGAGGGCATCGGTTTGACCCGTACCGAGCACATGTTCTTCGAGGCGGACCGTATCGCCGCAGTCCGTGAGATGATCCTGGCTGATGACGTGGAAGGACGGAAGAAGGCTCTGGCAAAAATCCTGCCCATGCAGAAGGGGGATTTCATCGGCATATTCCGCGAGATGAAGGGCCTTCCGGTGACCATCCGGCTTCTTGACACGCCTCTCCATGAATTCCTCCCCCAGGAAGAGAAGGACATCGAGGCTCTCTCCAAAACCATGGGAGTAAGCGTCGAGAAGTTGAAGCACAAGGTGGAATTCCTGCACGAGTTCAACCCCATGCTCGGTCACCGTGGCTGCCGTCTCGGGGTCACCTTTCCGGAGATCTACGACATGCAGGTTCAGGCAATCATGGAGGCAGCCTGTGAGCTGAACAAGAACGATGGTTTTACTATCGTCCCGGAAATCATGATACCCCTCGTGGCGGTTCTGGAGGAATTTTCCAGCATCAGGGCAAATACCGTCAGGGTATGCGATGAGGTGCTGGCGCAGTACGGCGTGAAGGTAAAATACCTCATCGGAACCATGATAGAACTGCCGCGCGCCGCTCTCGTTGCCGACGAGATCGCCCGTGAAGCCGAATTCTTCTCCTTCGGCACCAACGACCTTACCCAGACAACCTTCGGCCTGTCCCGTGACGACGCAGGCAAGTTCCTGCCGTTCTATGTGGAAAATAGAATATTGCAGGAAGATCCGTTCGTATCCATTGACCAGGCGGGTGTGGGGCAACTGGTGAAGATCGGCTGCGAAAAGGGCCGCTCCGCCCGCAAGGATCTGAAAATCGGCATCTGCGGCGAGCATGGAGGTGACCCGGCGTCGGTCATTTTCTGCCACAAGGTCGGCCTTGATTACGTTTCCTGCTCTCCGTTCCGGGTTCCCATAGCCCGCCTTGCCGCGGCCCACGCAGCACTGCAGGAGAGCCTCGGTTCGGATCAGGCCACGCGGACCGTATGAAATAGCAGTAGGGTAGAATCGGCCGGCAACCCGGCCGTGCAACGGGCACCGGTAAAAGCCCAAAGGGAAACTGCGGAAGCAAATCACAGGAGGAAGCGGGAATGGCAAAAGGTGTGGTGAAGTGGTTTAATGACAGCAAGGGGTTTGGGTTTATCGAGCAGGAAAACGGTGAAGATGTCTTTGTGCACTTCTCCTCCATCCAGGGGGACGGATTCAAGTCCCTCGCGGAAGGACAGGCGGTGAGCTTTGACGTTGTACAGGGCGCCAAGGGCCCCCAGGCGGCTAACGTTGTAAAACAGTAACCGGTTTTTTCAACGGTCGAAAAAAGCCCCGGAGATATCCGGGGCTTTTTTATGGGTAACGGATTCCGCAAACTACCTTTCGGGCACATTCATCCCAATAACGGCAGTTGGAGTTGTCCGATGAGAACAGAGGATGACTTCAACTGCCGAATCCAGGTTCATTCTTCTGCGGGAGGACATTCATGGCCAAGGACAAATTCCCGGTAACCCCTGCGATACGGGTGTTGAGGGAAAACAAGATACCGTTTACCTCCCACCTTTACGCGTATGAGGAGAAGGGGGGTACCGCCGTCAGCGCCAGGGAACTGGGCCTCGACGAACACGCCGTCATCAAAACCCTGGTTATGGAGGACGATCGGGGCGCTCCACTGATCGTCCTGATGCACGGCGATCGCCAGGTGTCCACGAAGGAGCTTGCCCGTTTCCTGTCCGTCAAGACCCTCTCCCCCTGCTCCCCGGAAACCGCTCACCGCCTTACCGGTTATCTGGTGGGAGGCACCTCTCCTTTCGGCACGCGATGCGTAATGCCCGTCTATATGGAAGAAACCATCCTCAATCTTCCGATCATCTATCTCAATGGAGGAAAGCGCGGCTTTCTCGTGGCCCTTTCCCCCCGGGAAGCAGAGCGGATCCTGAAGCCCGTTCTTGTTCGGGTTGGGATCGAATAGGTCCTGAAAAGGTTCTCATTTTCTCTCCACCGTTCCCGCACTCGCTCCGCTTTTGCCGCGGTCCTGCACGGCAAATGGTATTGCCCCCGCCAGGCGAACTTCTCGCATTCCCACTCTCTCCTAACACCCTTTCAAATGGGTAGTGCCCCGTACTCACCTTCGGGCTTCATCATGAAAGCTCAAAAATACCCCTGGCGATACCCGTCGGTTGTCCCTTGTTTCCCATCCGCAGAATCTGAGTAAAAGCCAACTATTTCAGCAGCATGTAAAAGTTCGCCACGCAAACGGCAAACATGCGTTCCGTGATGACGCGTATATCCCGATAATAGCGTGGTAATCTGCCTTTTGGAGTTAAATAAGCCAGCAATAATAAATAAATATTGACATACGGTAATGGGTAGTGGTACTAAATCACGGCTGAGTTTTATTAATATATTTACACAAAATGGAACATTACTAAATAATGTATCACTTTATCAGGTTTATGAAATCGAATAATGGGTGCATACCAAAGCAATAAAGGTGACAAGGATGAAAAGACATCTTACGATTCTCATCGCCCTCGCCGTTACTGCAACCTCCTGTTGCATGCGCAGCAGCAAGCCTGAGTGGCAGTATCAGAAGAACGCAATCGTGCTTCATATGTCCGGCGATCCGCAGTTGAATCTGTATCAACAGAAACCTCATTCCTTGATTCTCTGCGTCTACCATCTGAAAGACCTGAACGGATTCAATCAACTGGCCGACCAGAAGGGTGGATTGTCGGCCCTGCTGGAGTGCAGCCGCTTTGATCCGAGCGTTACTTACTCCAAGAGGCTGGTGCTTCAACCGAAGCAGAAGCTCGAAGAGTCAATGGATCGTACGGAGGGGGCGAAATATGTCGGGATTATAGCCGGGTACTACGATCTACGTAAGGAAAGTTCCTCTCGCTCCTTCCCGATCCCCCTTTCACTTATGAACAGTCCAAAGAAATTGCGCATCAAACTTAAACTTGGACCGAACGAAATGCGGGAGGTCAAGGACTAACATGTATAGGAAGAATCCGCTGTTTCAGCAGCAGAGTCTGTTGCTCCAGCCCCTGTTCCGGGACAGCGCGCCGGAGTATAGGGAAATCGAACTCATGGTGGTGGGGAGATAACAACGTATGCATCTCAGCGATTGTTTCATGGAAGTATTCGCCTATGTCACCTACTTTCTCCGATCCGCGGAGGCGAAACAGCCCGGCTTTGAGCAGGTAAAAGGAGATGTCAGGCGGCTCCTGAAAGAAAGCGAGGGATTCTTGGGCAGAGGAGGATTATCACGAGATGACTATGACTCGGCGCGCTTTGCTGTGTGCGCCTGGGTTGATGAGGCGATTCTCAAATCCCCCTGGCAGGAAAGGGGGCTCTGGCTTAAGGATCAGCTTCAACGCCTGTACTACAATACAACCGATGCGGGCGAGGAGTTCTTCGAACGACTGACAGCTCTCGGCTTCCATCAGAGGGAGGCGAGGGAGGTCTATTATCTCTGCCTCGCCCTGGGCTTTACCGGCCGCTATTGCCATCCGGGGGACGAGTACCAGTTGGAACAGATCCGGACCTCGAACCTGAAACTCCTGTTGGGGAGTTCGGTGGGGCTTCCCTCCCTTGAGCGGGCGGATTTGTTCCCCGAGGCCTATCCCGCTACCTCCGCAGACACCGCTGTCAGGCGGAGAAGGCTGCGATTCAACCTTGTGACCGTTTTCTGCCTCGTCGCACCCGTGCTCCTTTTCGCCGTCTTGTACCTTGTCTACCGCTTCACCCTCGGTGGCGTGGGTGATAACTTTCTGCGAACGGTGGCCAACTGAGATGAAAGAGACGCTTCAGAAAGTTTTCAAGGTGTTCCTGATTGTTTCGGCGGCAATCCTCATTCTGCTGCTGATTCTCGGTGTCGTGCTCGTTCTGGACTGGCCCTGGTGGGTGGGATTGTTTCTGGTGCTTCTCCTGGCCGGGCTGGTAATCGCCTTTGTCTTCATCCGTAAAATCCTCGTCCGGAGACGTGAACAGAATTTTGTCAGGGAGATCAGCGAAGAGGATGCGGCACGCATCAAAGCGCTTTCCTCGCTTGAGAGAAGCGAGGCGGGGGAACTGCGGGAGCGATGGAAAAAAGCCGTCGAGACTCTCCGGAACTCCCATCTGAAGAAACTCGGCAACCCCCTGTACGTCCTGCCCTGGTACATGGTAATCGGCGAGAGCGGTTCCGGCAAGACCACGTCACTGAACAGCGCCCGGCTGGCATCCCCCTTTACAGATGCCGGGAGGGTCCAGGGTGTTTCAGGAACGAGGCAGTGTGACTGGTGGTTCTTCGAGCAGGCGGTGGTCATCGATACGGCCGGCCGCTACGCGATACCCGTCAACGAGGCACAGGACAAGGATGAGTGGCAGAAATTCCTCGGGCTTCTCATTAGATACCGACGACGCGAACCGCTTAACGGACTCATCGTCACTGTTGCCGCCGACGGACTCCTGGAGGCGGATCCGGAGGAATTGGAAAAGAACGGGCGGACCATTCGCGGCCGCGTAGATGAGTTGATGCGGGCGCTCGGAATACGCTTTCCCGTCTATCTCCTGGTCACCAAGTGCGATCTGGTCCAGGGTGTAAACCGCTTCTGCGAGCTTCTCCCGGAGAAGAGCCTTAACCAGGCAATGGGAATCATCAACCAGGACCTGTCGTCTGACGTAGATTCGTTCGTTGAGCATGCCGTCGACACCATTGACGAACGGCTGCGAAACCTTCGCCTGCAACTGTTGCATCAGCCGGAAGCCAAAGACCCGGACCCGGCCCTTCTCCTCTTCCCCGAGGAATTCGAACGCCTGAAGGATGGTCTTGCAACCTTTATCAGGGGAGCGTTTCGCACGAATCCCTACCAGGAGACGCCGGTACTGCGCGGTATCTTCTTCAGCAGCGGCAGGCAGGAAGGGAATACCCTCTCCCATTTCTCAAGGGCGATTGGGAGCATGACGGAAGGCGAGTCACTTCCCGGCACGAACAAGGGACTGTTCCTGCACGACTTCTTCAGCAGAATCCTCCCCTTGGACCGGTCCCTGCTGGCTCCGACCCGCCGGGCTATCCAATGGCGTTCACTTACGGGAAATCTGGGTCTGACTTCCTGGATAATCCTCGGTATCGCATTATGCGGCCTGTTGAGCTTTTCCTTTGTGAAAAATCTGAAAACCATTCGGGACATCTCTCAGGAATTCACCAAACCCCTTGCCCCGCGAGGTGAGGCGGCAACGGATCTCGCAACCGCGGAACGGTTTCGCCGAGAGATACTGGTGGTCGAGGAACGAAACAGTAACTGGTGGTTTCCCCGTTTCGGACTAACCGAGAGCTTAAAGGTTGAAGCCGCAGTTAAGGCACGCTACTGCAGCCGGTTCCATGACGGTCTCCTTGCTCCCTCGGACAAGAGAATGACGGAAGCCGTTACGGCTGTCTCTGCCGGCACCGGCGACCTTGTCTACGGGGATTACGTCATCCATCTTGCCCGACGCGTCAATATTCTGAAGACCCGTCTGGACGGCGCAGCTCCGGAGGCGCTTCGAAAGATGCCGCAGCCCGAGTATCTCTTTCTTGAGGCTGAAGGGGATCCGGCTGTCGGTCAGGAGGTACGAAAGATGTTCGGCCCCCTGTATCTTTCCTATCTGGACTGGCGAACCGACCCTCAGGCAATTGCCGGAGAGATGGTTCAACTCCGATCCTTGCTCACACGGCTGTTTTCGAGCAGGGGTGACGGCCTCCAGTGGATGGTGGCCTGGGTAGACGCCCGGAGCGGCCTTCCCGGAGTAACCCTCGGCGAGTTCTGGGGGGGGAGCCTGAGCGTGGCGGGAGAGAAGAGCGTTGCTCCCGCCTACACCCGGAAGGGAAAAGGGAACATCGATTCCCTGATGAAGGAATTGGAGGCGGCGCTGGAAAATCCCGTCATTCTCACTGGCCGGAAAGCAGGTTTTGACGAGTGGTATCGCGGTGCCTGCCTCGCCGCATGGCAGGGGTTTGCCGTTGATTTTCCGCGCGGTGCGGAACGGCTGCGCGGGGTTGCGGAGTGGCGACAGGCTGCATCAAGAATGGCAACGGAACAAGGCCCCTATTTTGCGCTGGTGAACAGAATAGCCGTCGAGCTTCAGCCGGTTGCAGTCGAGGCGTCCATGCCCCCCTGGCTTCGCCAGGTATATCAGTTCCAGAGAGTCAGAATACAGGGCGCGGTACAGACTTCCAGCCCATTGGTAAAGAGCGGGCTGGGGGGGAAGAGAATCCTCGCCGGACTCAGAAGGAGTGTCGGAAGGGAAGCGGCGGCGCGCAAGTTGGAGACTCAAATGGCTACCAGCAAGTCATTCCAGAACTATCGGAATGCCCTTTCGGCAGTCTCAGCGGCGACCGTGTCACGCAACCTGTCCTTTCAACTTGCGACACAGACGTTCGGCGAGGATCCGACAGTGGGGAAATCTCCCGTATACCTAGCCGCGGGCACCGCAACGGAGCTGAAAACGGCCGCGGCGTCAGGTGGGGGAACTGACGCCATCTTCGGACAACTGGTGAACGGGCCGCTGGATTTTCTCTGGACCTTCATCAGGAGGGAAAGCGCTTGCCAACTTCAGTCCCTGTGGGAGGAACAGGTTCTGGCGGGGACCATGGGGATGACCCCGCAACAGGTTCTTCCTTTCCTGGTCGGGCCCGACGGGCCGGCGTGGCGGTTTGTAAAAGGGCCGGCAGCGCCTTTCATCGCTCCTCACCCGTCCGGCTATCGCCCCCGGGTGGCGTTCGGGGGATCGATACCCTTTGACGGCGGGCTGTTCGGATTCATGGCAAAGGGCGCCAGGACTCAGGCCGCGGTGATGGCGGAAGGGAAACAGCAGAATCTCAACGTGGGAATCAAGGGACTTCCCACGGATGCCAATGCCGAGGCCTCTGTCAAACCTCATGCCACTCGCCTGGAGGTGCAATGCGGAGTTAACAGCCAGATCCTGGTCAATAACAACTATCCGGTCGGAAAAACCTTTACCTGGTCACCCGAAACCTGCGGCGATGTCATTTTTCAGATCGAGGTGGGTGATGTGGCACTGACCCGCCATTACAGCGGAACCGATGCTTTCCCCGATTTTCTCAGGGACATGCATGGCGGGCGTCGGACGTTTACACTGCGTGAGTTCCCGGGAGAAAGGGCTGCTCTGGAACGGATGGGGATCAGCAGCATCACGGTAAATTATCGATTCGTCGGCAGCGGCACGGTCCTGCGGCGGAACGCAGCCGTAACCGGACAGGCTCCAAGGAGCATAGCAAAGTGCTGGGCACACTAGAAACCGTACAAGACTGGCAATGGGCCGCATTCGGTAAACATCCGGCCGCAAAGGATTATTTCCGGGTCGGCGAGAAGACTCCTTTCATCGAGGGGCTGTTCGGATGGATCGAAAAGGGGTACCGGATCCTGTCCGATGATGTGAATGCCTCGCCTGACTTCTGTTCCTGGCGTTTCTGTGCCCGTGAAGCCGGCAGGGATTCCCTGGTATGCGGGGTGGTACGGCTTAGCAGCGACAGTTTCGGGCGGGCCTACCCACTTGTAATCATGGGTACCGGGGCCTTGCGGTGTTGGCAGGAAAACTGGGATCTGCTTCCCTTTGCCTGTGAAAAGACCTGGCGTCAGATCGAACATCTTGCGGCAAATCTGTATGCAACTTTCAACAAGCTGGAAGAAGAAATACAGGCCATCAGGCCACCCGTTGCCGACTGGCAGGGACTTGCGGAGAAGAGGAGAGAGCTCAATGCGTTCGGCTCGCCTCTTGACCCCTACGCCTCTTTTCTCGATCTCGGAGATCTGAAAAAACTGGCCGCGGCCGGCAAGGGCCGGTCCGAGGTGTTCGTAAGCCTTGATCGCGGCCCCTGTGCCGACAAGATCCTGCACGTAAGTCTCTGGCACCTGCTCCTCAAGGAGGCGCTCCCGGCTTTTCCGAACGTCCTGTTCACGGGGGGGACGCTGGACAAGGCTCTTCTGGCGCTTTTTCAGCGACCGCTGAAGTCAACTGATTTTACGCTCCTCTGGTCGGTTTCCTCGGGCGGCCTCTGGAAAAACATGATTGGAACGGAGTTCGCCATGGATCTTTCCCAAGTGGGCAGGCAACCAATAAGCACAGATAAACCGACGGGTTCGGATATCCGCTACGATCCCACCTTTGATGAATTGCAGACCGAGGTGGACAAGCTTACGTCACCGGCGCTGGCAGGATCGGTCAATTGGGAAAAGGTCTGCCGTTTCGCTTCTGATATCCTCATGAATAAGTCTAAGGATCTGCTGGTGGCGAGTTATCTGGTTGTCGGGCTGATTCACACACGAAGGAACGACGGCTTCACCATGGGGATATCCTTATTCAATGATCTGTGCGAGTGTTTCTGGGATGACCTTTTCCCTTCCAGGATCCGCATGAGGGGCAGGGTACGGGCCATCGAATGGTTGCTGGAACGCTGCACTACGTCGTTGCGCCAGATGCAGGACCTTTCCTTTTCGCCGGCCCAGGTTTCCCTCATCAAGGAAAAACTAGCCAAACTGGAAATATTCCTGGGAGAAAAACTGGAAAAAGCTCCTTCCTTTACCGCGTTCAACGAGTATTTCTGCGAGCTGGCCGGCCCGGTGGAAGTGGTACCTTCTCCCGAGGTGGCGCTTCAGCCCGAATCGGAATCGCGGGGAGAAAACGCGCAAGCGGCGCACTTTCAGGTTCAGGAGTCGGGACAGGAAACTTCTCCCAAAACGGTCGCCTTCAGCCAGGAGGCCGCCACAATGGTGAACGAAGCTCTGCAGATGATACAAGAGGCATCGTTCCGTCTCCGACAGCAGGATCCGACAAGCCATCAGGCGTACCGTCTCGCGCGAAAAGCCGCCTGGTATGCCGTTGAAGACCTCCCTCCCGCGGCAAACGGCCGCACCAGGATCCCTCCGCCTACCTCTCTGGAGAAGAAACTCCTTTTCGACCTGAGGAACAACGGCGATGCCGAAGCGCTGTTGAAGGCCGCGGAGGCGAGACTTCCCCAGTACATTTTCTGGATGGATCTGAACCGCCTCGTCGCCGATTCCCTGTCCCGCCTCGGTAATCGTTACGAAAAGGCCCATGATGCGGTATGCCAGGAAACGGCATTTCTGCTTCACCGGCTCCCGGGACTTGAAGATCTGAGCTTCTCCGACGGAACACCTTTCGTGGCGCCTGAAACAAGGCAGTGGCTCCAAGGGATACTCCTCCGTGGTGGGCTCCGGGATACGGCCATCGGCACGATCTCTTCCCGGGTCGATGAAGGCGGCGCGGAAGAGGGGATGGAGAAGAGTATCGAAGAGTTGCAACTGCAGATCCGAAAAGGGAATCTGGTCGAGGCAATGGAGGCAGGCCAGCGGAAACTGCGGGAAGCATCGTCCCGGCAGGAAAAACTCCTCTGGCGGCTTGCCCTTGCCCAGATGCTCGTCAACGTGGGCAAAGCGAAACTGTCTCTTCCATATCTGGAGCATGTGCTGGAGGATATCGAAGTCCATGGGCTGGAAGACTACGATCCCGCGCTGGCTATCCGGGGGCTCAGGCTCTGCTGGCTGGCCTTCGAAACCCAGTCGGAGCCGAAATTCAAGGATCGGGCGGCCGATGTCCTGCACCGAATAGGCCGGCTCGATATGCCGGAAATGGTGCGGTTGGCGAAGGAGTAGGTTGATGTGCGGCGCCTGGCGGCGGAACAGTGTTCGCCGTCAGTACTTACTCGCCGCGCAAACAGCGTTCGACAGTGGGCTGGAATCCCATTCATCAAGAAAAGGAGTGAAAAATGGCAAAGGAATCATCCATAGCGCCGAAGGAACGCGTGAACATCGTCTATCGACCGGCGCTCGGCGATGCCAAGGAAGAGGTGGAACTGCCCCTGAAGATGCTGGTTATGGGTGATTTTACCGGCAACCCCGGGGAACGGGCGGTGGAGAAGCGCGAACCGGTAAATGTGGACAAGGACAATTTCAATGAAGTCCTGAAGGCGCAGAATATTACCATGAATCTCTCCATACCCAACCGACTCGCCGTTAACGCGGAAGATGAGTTGAACGTCAGGCTCCGGGTTGAGTGCATCAAGGACTTCGGGCCGGAGGCGATCGTGGAGCAGGTTCCCGAACTGAAGCGCCTGCTGGAGCTTCGGGATGCCTTGCGGGCACTCAAGGGCCCTCTTTCCAATGTTCCGGAATTCCGCAGGAAGATTCAGGCCCTCATCAAGGATGACGAGGCACGCCAAAGGTTGCTGACGGAAATCGGACTGGAAGCTTAAGGAGGAATTATGAGTACGGAACAGGAGTTTACGCAGGCAGCCGAGGAACCGGCAGTCGTCCAGGAATCGCTCCTTGAGGAGATAGTGCAGGCCACACGACTGAAACCGATGGATGAGGCGTATTCCATTACGCGCAGGGGCGTTGAGGCTTTACTTTCCCAGCTTCTCGATCCGGAGCGGGAAGCGGTCAAGGTCTCCAAGGCGGGCCTTGATGAGATGATCGCGGAGATCGATCGGAAAATGAGCCTGCAGGTGGATGAGATCCTGCACCACACGTCCTTCCAGCAGATTGAGTCGGCTTGGCGTTCCCTCGACTTCCTCGTGGACCGGACCGATTTTCGGGAAAACATCAAGATAGAGATTCTCCATGTCACCAAGGACGAATTGCTGGAAGATTTCGAGGACGCCGCCGAGATTGTCAAGTCGGGGCTCTATAAAACCGTATATACCAGTGAATACGGCCAGTTCGGCGGGAAGCCCTACGCCTGCCTGATCGGTAACTATGAATTCGGCGCCGGCCCTCAGGACATGCGGCTTCTGCAGCATACAGCGGCAGTGGCAGCCATGTCACACACTCCCTTTATTTCCGCCGCCGCGTCG
>CAYSPF010000028.1:16568-19835 GCA_964432775.1 uncultured Geobacter sp. | reverse complement strand
CGTGGAAAGGCTGGTGACCGATTACGAGAGGCTTCGGGGAAGTTCCAACCCGGCCTCCGACAATACTTTCCGGATGGCAACCAACTACCAGACCTGCGTAACCATTTTGTACAGAGGGGAGAGGAGATTTGTGGATGATGAAAAGTACGCTTATGCGCCCCCTTTGCCGGTTCTTTTTCCTCGGATCCTTGTTCCTGTGCGGCTGCTCCAATTCCACGGCAACTGACGGCGACACCATCACTGTCGTCGACCAGTTGGGCCGAACCGTCACCGTGCCGAAGAAGATCACGCGAATTGCCGCTCTCCATCACTTCGGGGGCAAGGTGGTCTTTGCCCTGGGTCAGCAGGATAAGCTGGTGGACCAGGCGCTCTACCACCGGGAGAACCAGGCAATGGCGAAGGTGAATCCCTCGTTCGCCGCGAAGCCGAAGCTGATCCAGGGGCACAATCTGAATAACGAAGAAATGGTGGCGCTCAGGCCGGATATCGCCATCGCCTATGCCTCTTTTGATCCTGATGAGATGGCGCAGCTGGAAAACGCGGGCATCAAGGTCATCGCCATCAAGGGCGAGACATTGGAAGAAAGTTACGCCGGGGTACGGCTGGTGGCCAAGGTGCTCGGGTGCGAGAAACGGGGAGAAGAATATATCGCGGAGTGTCAAGGGCTGTTCCGGCTGGTTAAGGAAAGGACGGACCGGATTCCGCCGGAGAAGCGGCTGAAGGTGATGTTTGTCGGGCCGAAGAACATCTATACCGCCGCCACCGGACAGATGCTGCAGAACGTGCTACTGGAGACCGCGGGTGGGCGTAATGTTGCTTCATCGCTCACGGGATTCTGGGCGTCCGTCTCTCCGGAGCAGATAGCGGCCTGGAACCCTGACGTCATCTTCCTTGGTTCGAGCCTGGACGCTTACGGCGCGGACACGGTGTTCAGCAACCGGCAATTCAGTACCGTGTCGGCGGTACGGAACCGGAGGGTCTACGTATTCCCTTCCACAATCGGCTGGTGGGACTACCCTGCGCCCCACTGTGTCCTGGGCATGGTCTGGGCCGCGAAAACCCTTTACCCGGACAGGTTCCGGGACGTGGATATGAAGAAGACCGCCGACGGCTTTTACTCCCGGTACCTGGGCTATTCCTTTACCGAAATTGGGGGAAAGCTGTGATTCGGCGACAGGGCAACTCACTGGAAGGAAAGGGCAATTCATGAATTGCCCCTACGCATGAGAAAACGACTGATACTCCTCTGTTTCGTCGGGTTTATGCTGGCCCTCCTGGTTTCGCTGAGCATGGGGCGCTATCCCATCGGGCTTTCCGAGCTGGCCCGCCTGATCCTCCCCCATCTCGGTCTGGGGCAGTATCTGGACCCGGCCTCGCCCGAGATGCAGTTGGTCTTCTGGAATATCCGCGTGCCGAGGGTCCTGATGAGCATTGCCGTGGGAAGCGGCATCTCCATAGCGGGCGTGGTGTTCCAGGCGCTGTTTCGCAACCCCCTGGCCGCGCCCGACATCCTGGGGGTGACAGCCGGGTCCTGTTTCGGCGCGGCCCTGTCCATCATGTTCTTCACCCAGTTGGCCGTGGGCGTGCAGGGTTTCGCCTTCGTCTTCGGCGTGCTTGCCGTCTCCATCGCCTATCTGCTTGCCGAAAGGAGCTGGGACAGATCAACCTCCGTGCTCGTCATCACCGGGATCGTGATTTCGGCCGTTTTTCAGGCAGGCGTATCCATCCTGATGTATCTGGCGGACCCTTATGACCAGCTTGCCAAGATAGTCTTCTGGATCATGGGGAGTTTTCATGTGGCGTCCTGGGCAAAGGTGCAGGTGACGCTGCCGGTGGTCGTGGCCGGTTCCATCCTCCTCTCCGTGTTCAGCTGGCGGCTGAATATCATGACGCAGAGCGAAGAGGAAGCCCTTTCCCTTGGCGTCGACGTGTTCCGCTGGAGGCTCTTTTACGTGGTGACGAGCACGCTGATCGTGGCATCGTCGGTGGCCGCTGTCGGAACCATCAGCTGGGTGGGCCTCATCGTACCGCATATCGCCCGCTATTTGGTCGGCACAGAACACCGGAGGCTCATACCCGCGGCGGCGTTTATCGGCGGAGGTTTTCTGCTGGTCATGGATACCGTTGCCCGGACCATCTCGGCCTCGGAGATTCCCATCAGCATCATCACCTCGATCATCGGCGCACCGTTCCTTGGATATCTGGTGATGCGGAGGCGCAGGAACGGGTGTACCGATGTCGGTTGATATTGCAGGGTTGACTGCCGGATACGGGAACGTGACCGTTCTCCACGACATCCGCCTGGAGATTGCTTCCGGCCGCATCTGCGCCCTTATCGGGCATAACGGGTCGGGAAAGACCACGCTCATGCGTTGCATCAACGGGCTCCTGAAACCGTCGAAGGGGAAGATCTCCGTCTCCGGCAGGGAGATATCACGGATGAGAAGGCACGAGATTGCCCGGCTGATAAGCCTGGTCCCCCAGGGGAGTCATTCCCCGTTCCAGTTTTCCGCCCTGGAGATGGTCCTCATGGGCGGGGCGACACGGGTCAAGCCGTGGGCTGCGCCCTGCGCCATGGAAAGGCGGAGGGCCGACCAGGTCTGTGGGGAGGTGGGCGTGGCTGATCTCGCCGACACCCCCTTCAACAACCTGTCGGGTGGGCAGAAACAGCTGGTGATGCTTGCCCGTGCCCTCTACCAGGATGCGCCGGTGATGCTTCTCGACGAGCCCAATTCCCATCTGGACTTCTCGAACCAGCACAAGATGATGGGTCTGATGCGTCGCTTCGTCAAGGAACGCGGCGTGACCGCCCTCATCAGCCTGCATGATCCCAATTTGGCCCTTTACTATAGCGATGACGTGGTGATGCTGAAGCAGGGGAGGGTCGTAGCCGCCGGGGCGGCCGCGGAGATCATGGATGACACCCATCTGCGGGAGGCGATCGGCGCCAATCTGATGCTGGACAGAACGGTCTCCGGGGTGCGGGTGGTTGTTCCAAGGGATGTAACCGGAGAATAAACGATTTCCTTTCATTACGGGCAGACCTGCCAGGTTTTCAAAACCTGGCAGATCTACGGGGCGGAGATGGATAACATGGAGGTGAACATGCTGTGCAATTACTGTGAATGGCGCTGCGACCTGACCGGCGGAAGTCCGGGCGTATGCCGCATGTACGTTGAAGAGGGGGGCGCAATCAGGGAACGGTTTCCCCATCGCTGGTCGAGCTGCATCCCGTCGAGGGTCGAATCCGTCCCCTTCTACCATGCC
>CAYSPF010000028.1:10813-16468 GCA_964432775.1 uncultured Geobacter sp. | reverse complement strand
TCGCTGGTCGAGCTGCATCCCGTCGAGGGTCGAATCCGTCCCCTTCTACCATGCCTGGCCCGGAAGCAGGTGCCTGGTCATCGGTACTGCCGGCTGCAATTTCCGCTGCCGCTACTGCTCCAACTCCTTTGTGGCCAAGCAGGACCCGGCCATGATCCAGGACGGCATGATAGAACTGGCTCCGCCGGAGCTGATTCGCAGGGCGAAACAGCTGGGGTGCCACTCCATCGTGTTCAACGTGAACGAGCCTGCCATGTCTTTTCCTTCACTGGTCAAGCTTTCGGTCGAGGCGCGTGCCGCCGGGATGCCCATGGGGTGTCTCACCAATGCCTATACCACCGAGGAATCCACCGAACTGCTCGGCTCGCTCTTCTCATTTTTCAATATCGGTCTGAAGGGCCTGTCGGACGCTTTCAATCGGGACTATATCGGGATACCCTCTGCTGAGCCCATTCTACGGAACATCCGGAGGCTTGCCTCCCTTGGGCACGTGGAAGTGACGACCCCGGTCATCGAGTCGGCCAACGACGGTGAACTGGAGGAGATTGCCCGGTTCATCGCCGATGTGGACCCCGAGATACCGTGGCACGTGTTCCGTCTGCTTCCCGAAGATGAGATGAAGGAGGCCCGCTACCCGAACATCGACGCTATTGCCGGGGCGCTGGAGTCGATCCGCAAGCTCCTTCCCCATGTGTACTTCCACAATTTCGTCGGCTCAGACTGGGTAAATACCCTCTGCCCCGGCTGCGGAACGCCCGTGATCGAACGCTTCAGCCTGGGCTGCGGCGGCGACCGGCTCCGTTCCTTCAACTGTCAGGGGAGTCAGTGTACGTCGTGCGGACTGGAGATCCGGCTGCATGGAGAAAAAGTCGCCTGGAATGCCGGGGAGGTGAAACGATGAGTCTTGCGATTATCGATGCGCGTGAATGGCAGAGAGTCTTCGACCTGAGGACAGGGGATGTGGTAACCGCGAAACATCCTGTGCTCGGGATGGTACGGGAGATCCAGGGTCGGAGACCCTATCCGGGGGATCTGGATGACGCGGGCAACCGGTGGGTGACCGATACGGCGCTTGACCTTATTGCCGGCTATGACCCCTCGTTCGTCTTTCTCACCTATGCGCGGCAGTTCTTCGTCGGTCGCTATTCCGTCCTGACGGAGAGCGAGTGGACGGATATGGTATCCGCCCTGTTCCAGGAGGTGGAGCGGTTTGTCTCACGCTCCGGGTTTACGCCGGTGATCGTGGGTACGGGCGGGATGATCCCCTTTGCAGGTTTTATCGATGTTACGCGCCTTGACGGACTGGTGCTCTCCACCCACTGGTCGGCGCGCTATGCCGGACTCCACGAGGCAAGCCGCCGCGACCTGGAGTATCTGGCTGCCTTGCCGGAGATCGAGCGGATAGTGCCGCGTCACGAATTCCGGAGCCTCTTCGCGGAATATCCCGGGGATGCCTCACGGATTCCCGAATACCTTCTCGTCGCCCGGCCGGGATACATGTTCAGATCCGTGGGGGGCGCTTTCCGCAAGGTGCGGAGGGTGCCCGCGCCCGCTTTTGCCATTCCCGTTGCCACGGATTTGGGGGAGGTGCGCTCGATCACCGACATCAGGAGGCTCATTGACGCACACGGCACGGATCGAAAAATAGCGCTCATCGTGGTGGAGGGCCTCGGCCTGGACGACTTCCCCCGGCCTCACCAGAGGTGCGAAAACGGGCGGGGCTGGTTCTACTACGAGCCGGGCGACGCCCAGTATCTGACTATCACCACGGGCAGGCATCAGTTGTTCGAGTACCCCACGGGATACAAGTATTTCGAGGAAGATGCGGAGAAGAAGGAGTATCCCTTGTCCGGTTATTTCACCTCGCTGCCGGAAGATACTCTCGGCGCAGGATATGATGCCCGGAGCATTGCCGTGGGGAACAGGAGCATGCTCATGCATATGGCGCCGGGCGCCGACATTTCCGTCGAGTGCTTTGCGCGAAATCTTTTCAACCAGGGGACCATGGCGGTCATACACCGGATGGACAAGATATGAATACGATAGAGCTTCGACCTGTTGGAATAGTACGCTCGGCGGATGACAGTACGGCAGAGATGCCTCTTCAGGGGAAAACATCCGTGATAGAGATCTTTCCCGAGTATGCGGCAGCCCTGGAGAGGATAGGAGAATACTCGCACCTGTGGATACTCTCCTGGTTTCACGAGGCGAAAAGAGATGTGCTCGCTACCGTACCATCGAAGGTGAATCCCGACCTGCCTAGATACGGCGTTTTTTCCTTGAGGACGCCGATGCGGCCAAACCCCATTGCGCTTACTCTCGTTACGCTGAATCGGATTTCCAATGACAGCCGTCTATACGTCAGCGGCCTGGATGCGGTGAACGGCACACCGGTGCTGGACATCAAGCCCTACTATGAGCAGGACATCGTTTTCTCGCCTCGTACCGCCCGGATAACGGCTGCGAAGCGTGAAGTGCGAAAGTCTCTGCTGGAAAAGGAAGCGTTGCTCCATCACCGGGAAGTTTGCCCGGACCTGCGGATAGCCGTGCGCATGGCGCTGATAGCGGAAGAACGGCTGGGCAAGCTCAATGATGATGATCTGAAAGTCGAGGTGACGGGATCCCCTTGCTTCGGAGATGTCCTGCAGGGGCTGGCGAGGGGCAGGCTGGCAAACCCGGCGAGGTTCGGGTTCACTTGTTCGAGTGATATCACATCGAGCACATGGCTGAAAAGCGGTATGCGTCTCGCCATCGAGTTTGTGGGAAGTGTTGATATGCCGGATTGGGATGCGATTCCGGATGAAGAGTTGTTCAGGGTAAAAGGGGGATAAAGCGGGGTTTGAATACGTGTCCGCGCATTCTCCCCCTCCGAAGGGCGGGAGAATGCGCGGACATCGTCTCAGGGAAGGATTATCGATACTCGGGCGGTGTCGGATATGTCGAATCGTAATCTGACCGCGGAGACCAGCCGGGAGGAGGGGGCGGCATTCTTCTCGTGCGGTATGTCCTTCGCTGCGCTCCCGGTACCTGGTTTCCCTTGGCGTACATGCACTGCAGATACGACATGTCGTACTGACGCTGTGCCTCGTATCCGTAAACCTGACCGGCTTCCGCGCCGGAAGCCGTGCCCATGGCAAGACCGCTGCCGGCGCCGATAGCCGCTCCGAGTGCGGGGTCGCCGGCGGCGGCTCCTATGGCAGCTCCGAGACCCGCCCCGATTAATGTCCCGACGACCGCTCCGGTGGCGGCATTCTGATTGGCCGTATATTCCGGTGACATTCCCAGTCGTTGCGCCGCCCACTGCCTGCAGAGCGCATCTTCGGCCTGGAACTGCTCAAATGGTTTGCCCTGCTCCGGCAATACCATTACGCTTGGCCCGCTGGGCATGGTTACGCATCCCCCCAGAGCCAGCAGCGCAACTACCGAGATGAAACAGTTCGTTCCCTTTTTCATGGCCTTATTCCTCCCCTTTCGGTGCTTCCGGTGGCGGGACGACCCTCATCCAGCCGCCAGGGCATTTATTGATGTACGGGTAATATCCCTCCGGCTTGCGGCAGTAGTACCAGTAATCCTGTTCTTCCTGTTCCGGCGCCGGAACCACATATTCTTCATAGCGCGGTTGAACAACTACGCGAGGGGCAGGATAGGCATAGTATGGATAATACGACGGATAGAACGGTCCCGGCCATACCGCGCCCCATCCCGGCCCTACCCAGATCCCGCCGCCGTAGCGGACATTGCCGCCGTGCCCATGCCAATATCCATGTCCGCGCGCGTAGCAGGAGAGGGAAGATGCAAGCATCAGTGCCAGGATGCCCACTACAATCATGATGGTTTTTCTCATCGAATCCTCCTTTGTCCGGTATCCCAACTCAATCCGGGCTGTATCTGTACTACTCCCTACAGTATAACCTGAATACGGTTTTTTAAACGCATGCTCTGATGTTCCGTTGACAAATATATCCGCCACCAGTTGGATCCGGGATGTGTAATGCAGATGGTTGCTTTCCTGGATTCGATTCCGGGCACATGGGAAGGAAGTGCTCGGCATCCGGCTGAAAACGGTACGGGGATTGGAGTACTTCTGCGGGAAAAGGTCGGTGCGTGAACCTGTGAAGCCTTTGAGGGCGCCGGGCTGTTCCGGGTTGGGGTAACCCGGAACGCTTGTTGCCCGACAGGATTTTATTCCAGTCCGTAGCTGAACGGAATGGTGAGCTTTACCGGAACGGGTGGTTTGGGAAAGGGTTCGACCTTTTTGATGGTGTCGATGACATTGTCGTCGAGGATCTCGTGGCCGGTGCTTTTCGCAATCCTGATGTTCTGGACCTTGCCGCTGTTCAGAACCTCGAAGGCGACAACCACGCGCCCGCTCATGCCCATTCGCTGGGCGCGGGGAGGGTAGGAGAGGTTTTCCTCGATAATCTTCTTGATGTAGGCAAAGTGTTCCGCCCGGTACCTGCTTCGAAGCTGTTCCGTAGTCTCGCTCTTTCCGCTCCCTGCCGCCGTGTGTGTCCCGGTTGATGCGCCTGTTCCACCTGCCACGGCTTTCACGGCCGGAGAGGAAGGCTGAACAACCGGCGCCGGTGAGGATTCCTTCGGTTTTGCGAACACCGGCACTGTCCCCCCGGGATCTGTGGCCGGTTCCGGCGGGGCGACCCGCTGTTTCGGCGGTTGCGGGATCGGCCTCGTTTTCGCGATAACCGGAGTTTCCGTCTTTTTCTTTGGCGCCTCGGTCGGCGGCGGTGGTGGGCCGTTCGGCTCGACAAGCGTAAAGTCGATAACGACCGGTTTTCCGGGCTTGGCAAAGGAACTGCTCAGGGCGAAAACCAGGAAGAGCAGCGATCCATGGATCACCAGCGAGATTATCATCGCTCTCCGCCGGTAATTCATTTTTTCGCCTCGGTCTGGAGACTTACCTGGCGGAATCCGGCGTTCTTCACCGTGTCGAGCACATCCACGAAGGATTGGAGGGCAAGATCCCGGTCCGCCCGGATCAGGAAAGGGGTGCTTCTGTCGAGCGGGCGCAGTTCTGCAAGCAGTGAGGTGATGGTAACGGCCCGTCCGTTAAAGAAGATGCTGCCGCTTCGGTCGATCTCGATGGTTCGCACCTTCAACGTCTGCTCTTGGCTTTTCGTTGCCTTGGGCAGGTTCACCGGTATTCCGCCGGTGGCGATGAAGGTGGAGGTGGTGAGCACGATGGTCAGCAGCACCAGCATGATATCCACAAACGGAATGACGTTGATGTAATTAAACTCTTTCTCGTCCATTCATAATCTCCCATCGAAGAATAAACACCTTGACCCTCCGCAGCAGGAGGTTGTAGAGGGCGACCGAGGGAATGGCCACCAGGAGTCCCACCGCGGTTGCCTTCAGGGCAAGGGCGAGACCCATCATGATCTTGCCGGTGTCCATGAACCCCTCGCTCCCCATGCTGTAAAAGGTCAGCATGATACCGAGCACGGTGCCGAGAAGGCCCAGGTAGGGGGCGTTGCTGCCGATGCTCGCGATGATATGGAGCTTCTTGGTCAACTCCAGTTCCAGGCTTTTTCGATCCTGGAAGTCCTGCAGCCGGAGATTCTTAAAGACGAAATACCGCTCGATGGCACAGGCCACCGCCACGATGCTCAGCAGGATGAGCAGCCAGATGATCCCGTA
>CAYSPF010000028.1:8431-10713 GCA_964432775.1 uncultured Geobacter sp. | reverse complement strand
GTGTTGTACAGGGGATGCAGCCTCCGGAAGGACGACCAGAAGGCGCTGTCGTCTGCCATGGCGTAACAGACGCGAGCGCCGGTCAGGATGTTGGCGTTGATGCTTGCCGCAATCGCCAGGGCTATGGGTATCGATACCAGCCGGGCAAAGGAGGGTGAGAACAACTGCGCCACCGCCGCCTGCGCGACGTTGACTGAACCCTTCAGCCCGGTGATTGGCAGCGCGTACAGGTAGAGAACATTCATCAGCGTATAGATGACGGTTACGATGAATGTCCCGATGATCAGGGAGAGCGGAAGGTTTCGCTTCGGGTTGCGGATTTCGCTTCCTATGTAGGCAGAGGCGAACCAGCCGCTGTAGGTGAAAATGACGGCAATCATCGGGGTTGAGAAAAGTTTTGTTCCGGACGCCGGCCCTGCCGGAGCGGTGAAATTGAGCCAGTTTCCGTCGCCGACGAGGAAGCCGCCAAGGATCATCAGGGCAAGGAGCAGGAGGGTTCCCACGGTAACGATGTCCTGAGTGGTACCACCATGTCGGATACCTCGGATGTTTACCAGGGAAAACAGCGCTATCAACGCAACTGCCGCCAGTTTTTCCCCTATGGGGCCGTTCACGGGAAGGAATACTTTGAGGTAGCTCACCAGGGCGATGGCGAGGGCTGCGCTGGATCCGGGGCCGATGGCCCAGAAACTGGTCCAGCCGAGGAGGAAGCCTGCCCAGCGGCCATACGCGGCCTTCAGGTACTGGTAGTCCCCTCCGGCGAGAGGATACATGGCTGCCAGTTCGGCGTAGGTGAGGGCGCCGCAGATGGTGAGGATGCCGCCGAGTATCCATATGCCGATAAACAGCACCGGGTCGGGGAGCTCGCCTGCCAGAAAACCGCTGGTGGTGAATATCCCCGCCCCGATGACATTGCCGACGATGAGAAGCACGGCGTCGGTGAGTGATAATTCCCGTTTCAGTGACATGCGCCGTTGTTCCCCACTTTTTTCCTCAGAATTATCGGAAAATACCAGAGCATGAGCAGGCAGAGCAGGGCATTGCCGAAAAGAATCATGGGAAGGCCGGGGTCCCTCTTGACAATGAGCTTCATGGCGGGAGCCTCATTTTCTGCCGGTTTTCCCGCCATGGTCAGGGTAAGGATGTACCCTTCCCAGAGTATCGGGTTAAGCATGGTGATTTCACGGTTGATGTCGCCCGACGGTGATGAAAGAGACAGGGATACGCGGCATTCCCGTACCTGGCCGGCAATCGCCGGTTCTGTCCGAAAGGAGCAGCGACTGTTGAGCACCGCCACTTCGGCAGAGGAGAGGGCGAGTTTCGTTCCGGAGGTAACAGGCATCTGCCGGATTTCGGCAGTGAACTGGCTGACGGCATGGCCGCCGATGATGACGAGAAAACAGAGGTGCATCAGCGATGGGGCTACTACCAGGGCGAAAGCGCCGAAAGAATAGTCCTGCCGTTTTTTCAGCAGCGCGAACAATCTGTCGACGGTACAGACGAAGGTGTTGACGCCGAACAG
Organism: uncultured Geobacter sp.; assembly: GCA_964432775.1. Lineage (GTDB taxonomy): Bacteria > Desulfobacterota > Desulfuromonadia > Geobacterales > Geobacteraceae > RPRC01. The sequence continues at coordinate 9,191 of CAYSPF010000028.1, read as the reverse complement.
GAACAGGAGGAGAAACAGCGACCACACCCACCAGGAGCAGTCCGGGCCGTTGCCGGTGAGCCATTCCTGAAAGCGGAGATAATTCAATTGGCCGAAAATCTTCGGGAGGTGTTTCGCATATCGGCTGCCGACCGCCAGGTTGAGGGCGATGCCGAGCAGAAGCCATATGCTGAGATTGATACTGCCGATGATCCGCCATGCCGATTTAACCATGTTTCACCACCACGTTGGCGAGATAGTAGGCATAGGTGAAAATGAAAGTGAGTAATGCCCCGGACAGGGCAAACCATGCCTTTCCCTTCGAGGACCAGCGGGGCGAAAAGCGGAGATGGAGATAGGCGCAGTAGAAGCACCAGGTGGCTGCGGAGACCAGATGCCGCTCACTCCAGTGGAAGGGCACGGCCCACCCCAGCCAGCTCCAGACGGCCCCTACCACCTGGGCGATACTGTAGAGAATGAAGCCCCAGGTGGCGTACCGGTTGAAGGATTGTTCTCCCGACCTTTGCTTCAGGAAAAGATAGGCTTGCCAGCCGCCGAGCAGAAAGAGCGCATGGGCAATCACTTCACAGAAAAAGAACAAAAACGCGAAGATTGTCGATGATTGCGGCGAGGGTGGAAGTGTCACTGCCGGAAGAAATAAGGCGATGAGCATCAGAAAAACGATGGGAACGATGTTCGTGATACCACCGGCCGAGCGGTCCTTCCGGAATTCCCGCCATATGGTCAGGGCGACAATGCACCAGGGGAGAAAATACTGTTC
>CAYSPF010000028.1:0-8331 GCA_964432775.1 uncultured Geobacter sp. | reverse complement strand
GGCGAGTTGCCCTCCCGAAAGTTCGCTAGAACTTCGCGGTAATACCGCCGTAGATGGTTCGTCCCTGAGCGGGGAAACCGCTCTCCGGCTCGTAGTTTCTGTCGAAGATATTGTTGAAGGCGATGTATGCTTCAAAGTTTTTCAGGAAAGGTTGTGACAGGCGCATGTCCATGACAAAGAAGCCGGGAGTCTCTATTTCCGTCGTAGTCGGTGAGGAAGGCGTCGGCAACTGGCTGTAGAGGCTGCCCATCAGGATGCCGTTAAGGTTCAGTCGGGTTTTTGTATAGGGAACAGTGTACTGAACCCCCAGGTCAAGTTTGTGTAGCGGGACATTGCGGACGTGGTCGGTCACCCGGTTGTCGCTCTGGTCCGATGCCTGGTTGAAATTGTAGCCGAGCTTCAGGACCAGGTCCTGCACCGGATAAAACTCTGAGCTGAGCTCGATGCCGTACAGTTCCACCATGCCGATATTTTCATTGGGGCTGTCCTTGTCGGGACGCATGATAAAATCGTTAATCGTGCTATAGAAGAATGCCAGTTCGCCCCACATGTAGGTGGAGAAAGCGCGAGAAACACCGATGGTGGAGTTGATGGCGCTTTCCGCTTTCAGATCCACGTTTCCGCTGTTGGTGGAATAGAGCTGATCCAGGGTCGGGAAACGGGATTTCCGGGCAACGGAGGCGAACAGCTTGGTTTTGTCCGGGAAGAGGTAGGTCGCGCCGATCATCGGGTTGAAGTCGGTGGCTGCTTTGCCGGTTTCCAGGGGGACCTGCTTGATGAAATCGCCGGTCTTCTTGTCGGTGGTGTTCCTGTTGGCATCGGTTACCTTGAACCAGTCATAGCTGCCGCCCACCACCACGGAAAAGTCCTTGGTAACGGTGATTTCATCTTCAATGCCGGTGGAGCCGGTGAAGGCGAAATAGTTTTCATAGGGGAGGTAGTTGTCGTCCCGCTGCTTGTGGGAGTCGCCGCGGTAGTTGAAGACGAACCGCACGGTATTCCATGTCACCGGTTTCCATTCGGTTATGAGTGATCCGCCAATCATGTAGTCATAGTAGTTACTTCTGGAGATTATGTTCGTAAAGTTCTCGTTGGAATAGGAATCAAGCCCGTCCACATGGTTGTGGTAGAAGAGCTTGCCCTTCATGGTTACCTTGTCCCCAAGTTTCTGCTGGCCGCTCAAGTCGATGTTCCAGTCATCGTACTGGTTGAAACGGAAGAAATTGGAGAAGGCGGGTCTGTTGGGGAACAGCCTCACGGAATCAATACTCGGGGGATTGCCTTGTTCCCTGGTAGTGTAGTTGAAGTTGAGGGAGTACTCGGATCCTTCAGACGGTGTGATACCGAATTTGGCCCAGACGCTGTCTGTTGAGTAATCGGACTGGTTGCGGGTGCCGCCGTCCTCGAAGACCCCGGACCGGACCACCTTGCCGCTCGTGATGACGTTTCCGATCCTCGGAACGAAATCGTCGGACATGCGAAAGCCATGGGCCTGCTGGTGGGTATAGTTCAGCCAGTAGTTGAAGATGCCCTTTTTCATGCCGTGGTTGAGGGATGCCTTGTAGTAATCAACGTCGCCGCCTTCCACATTCAGGGAGATGGTCGGCTTTCCGGATGCCTGCTTGGTGACGATGTTGATGACGCCGCCCTCGGCGTTGGCACCGTAGAGTATGGACGCGGCGCCCTTGGTTATTTCGATCTTTGCGACGTTGTCGGTGGTCAGCGTGTTCAGGTCCAGGCCGCCGTATTTGGTCTCGTAGTAGGGAACGCCGTCGATGAGCACCAGGACCCTGTTCTGGTCGAAGAAGCCGCGAACGGTCACCGTGGGGACGTTTTTCGTGCCTGTGGAAACCCGGACACCTGTCGCATGGCTTAACGCCTCGGAAACGGTATTGCTGTTCGTGTTTTTGATGTCTTCCGCGGTAATGACCGTGGTGACGGCGGTATCCTTCACCACCGGCGGTTTTTCCCCCTTGATGTACACCTCGCCAAGCGAATAGCTCTCATACCCGGTATTGGGTGCGGCCTCTTCCGCGAAGCCGGGCGAGGATATCAGCATCCCCGCGCAGAGCGCCAGTAAACCTGCTCGTGTCATCTTCACCATGTTTTCCTCCGATTGTCGTATTATTTCAGCCAAGAGCCGAAGAACCTTTGGGTGCGAAGCCGCATTGGCTCGCCATTTATTAGTTCCTCACAATACAAAATTAATATAACGATACGCCATATAGCAAAATATATAGCCAAACACAAGCGTTAATTTCATGAGAGGCGGTGGACGGTTGTTGTCCGGGTGCTCATCGGGGATGGGAAAAAAGTGAAGAAGGCTTGAGATGCGGAGAGAGGACTCCGGGTGTCGGCAGGGGAGGCGATGCCTGGAAAACGATTTTCAAGGTCACACCCCATGATTGCCGGGAAGACAATCACGGGGTGACGGAGAAAAGCATTGTTTTCGTGCGGGTGAGGTTTACCGCTGGTTCAACTCGATAATTCTCTGACGTGTTTCCTGCTTCAGGAAACGCCAGAGGCCGAGCTTTTCGAGGGTGGGGACGGTGGGGATTCCGCAGGCATTCCAGCCGCGTTTTTCATAGTAGAGGTCAATGAGTCTTCTCAGTTCCTGCTTCCGGTGATTCATGAGAACTGCCCGCTTGTAAGTGGTCGCTCTGGAGCGAACTTCCTCCGAGGATATACCGAGGATTTTGCTTACCTCGCCGTCGTTGTACTCCCCTTCCGCTTCATAGAGGGTATCGTCGGTCGGCCCCATTGCCCGGTCCGGTATCCAGTCGTGCTTTCCCGTTTCCGGGCCGTACTGCATGGCATTCATCACTCGCTGCAGGTTGATGTCACGGTCGGTCCTTTCGAAGATCTCATGCCAGGTCAGTTCCGTTCCCGTCATACCGTTGAAGAATTCCGCATACAATTCCTGGGATGCGGGATTGATATAGACGTCCGTATCTTTTACATTCACCGACTCGGGATTGAAGACATCCACCCACGGGAGTTTGCAGACCCCCATGTTGTCGTTACCGAGCCGGACGCGCGGGTAGGTGATCAGCGAATTCGCCTTGTCCTCGAAGGTGGGGAATGCGCCCATCAGGTCAACCTTGATGAGCCAGGCAGCGGCGTGATGGGCTCCGATGTCGCTTGCCGCGGCGTAGGATGCCTGCATGGACAGCGAGCGGTGTGTGCGGTAGAAAGAGAAGGGCAGCCCCTTGGTCTGCATGGCGAATAGTTCCAGGTCCGGTCGGCAATCGGCCCCGGTCCTTGCGGGATACCGTTCGGAAACCCAGTCGACGGCAGTGATCATTCCCTTGCCGGCTGCCCGGGCCAGTTCGGTTTCTCCGTGGGCCAAGCGATGGATGAAGGAGAGTGCGTCCACCTCATTCCCCCAGGTGAGTTCCAGCCCTTCCGCGTCTTCTTTCGTCAGATAGCCCCTCTGGAAGCATTCCATGAGGAAGGCCATGATGGTGGCGATGGTGATTGCATCGATGGCGTAATTGTCGCAGTGCCAGTTTGCCTCCAGGATGAATTCGGCGTTCCAGATGCCGAGGTTGGAGCCGAAACCGGCGGCCGTCTCGTACTCGGGGCCGTCCACCCAGACCTTTTCCCCACGGTGTTCGCCGGAAGCAAGGGTCACCCAACCACCTTTGGTGCACATCAGGTTGCATCCCGGGAAACAGCCGTCCATGCCGCGGTGCTCGAAGAGTTTCTCCGCGTAGAATTTACCGCAGATCTGCGGCGCCCTGGGATCGGATCCACCCTGGAAATTGTCCACCGGCAGGGACTGGTAATCGGCTTTGTTCATGAAAGCAATGAGACCGGCGCTGCCTTTACGGTACATTTTGAGTGAGCGGGGATCCTCTTCCTTGACCACCTGGTGCAGCGCCTTCCCGGCCCGTCGGACCCGATCCCAGTCTGCCGCGCCGTATGGATTTTCTCCGTGGGGGAAGTCCGCCAGCACGACGATTGCCCTGATCCGCTTGTTCCGCATGACGCTGCCCATACCGGTGCGTCCCGCCTGTTTGGTGCGGAAGATGCCCCGCCCCTCAGGAGTCGGTTTGGTCACGTCGTAGTAGTGGCTGTTGATGCAGCCGTAGCTGGAGTGGTCCGCCCCTATGCCGGTGGACATGAAGGCAATGGCGCGCTTTTCATACCCGGCACGGGTGAAGCGTTCGGCAAAGTGCTTCTCCAACTCAAATGCTTCGTTCAGTTCGGGCGCTTCCTCGATGGTAATCTCCTGCCGGAAGCCGTTGATGACGATCAGGGTATCCCGGTCGGCAGTGCCGGTCACCTGCAGGGCATCGAAACCCGCGTACTTCAGGTAGGCGCCGAAGTAGCCGCCGAAGTTGGAGACGCCGGGTATGCCGGTCAGGGGGGAGAGGGCCACGGCCATGGCCTTTGCCGTTCCCGGGAACTGCGGAATCCCTCCCAGCGGCCCGTTGACCAGGATAAGAGGATTCTCCGGGTCGGTGGCCCGGATGTCGGAGGTGGTTGACTGATGGAGGAGGTAAAGCCCCAGGCCCCTGCCCCCGATGAAATAATCCCTTGCCTCCGGGTCAAGATCGGGTGTCCCGATTTCCCCCGTGCCCACATCTATGGTGAGTATTTTGTTTGCATACCCGTGCTGCATCTTCTCTCTGGTGTAGTTCATGTGCTTATTTTCCTGTTGTCTGCCCGGGTACCGGGCATTTTTGAGTACATGTATCCCTGAACCGACTTTTTTTTCGGCAGCGAAAGATACCACAGAGGGTGTGCAGGGGTCCAGCCCCTATTTCCCGAGAAGCACCGACGTTATGCTCATGAAGCGTTCCGTGGAAGGATGGATCCTCGGGGGCTTTGATACTGCGAATAGCTTCTTTTTGACATGGGTCATACCCCGCATCATCTCGTACGGGTATCCTGCAACCATACGAAACGGCATGAGCAGATACGAGAAGAAACATAACCGGACGTTAGCTGGCGTGGATACATTTCAGAAAAGGAGCAGGAGACCATGAAAAGAAAAATCGTTGAGATCGATCAGTGCAGATGTGACGGTTGCGGGCTGTGTGTTCCTTCCTGTGCGGAAGGGGCAATACTAATCATTGACGGCAAGGCGGTGCTGGCCGCCGATAATCTCTGCGACGGGCTCGGAGCGTGTCTCGGCGAATGTCCGAGAGATGCCATCCGTATCATCGAACGTGATGCGGATGCGTTTGACGAGACGGCCGTGGAAGCTGCCAGGACCGGGCTGACCGTGGGGGGTGAGATCGGAGGACACCAGCCTGCCCGGTCCGGCGGACATCATGGTGGCGGATGCCCGGGCACAAGAGTTCAATCTCGAACAACCCCACCACGGTGCGTGACGCAGGATGAGCCGGGCGCACGACAAAGCAGGCTCGGCCAGTGGCCGGTCCAGCTGAAGCTCGTGCCGGTGAACGCCCCCTTCTTCGAGGACGCCGATCTCCTGATCGCAGCCGACTGCGTACCCTTTGCCTATGGGGATTTTCATAAGGATTTCCTCGAAGGCAAGGCCCTCCTGGTCGGGTGCCCCAAGCTGGATGATAACGAATATTACACGGAAAAGCTGACCGAGATATTCCGCACCGCTTCAATCCGCAGCGTTACCGTAGTGCGGATGGAAGTGCCGTGTTGCGGCGGCGTCGAAGCAGGAACAAAGAGGGCGCTGGTGGCGTCGGGGAAGAATATTCCGTGCACTGTCGTCACAATTGGGGTACAAGGAAACATTTGCTAGCACGAGGAGGGATCCAATGGGAGAGCGTCTCGACGAGGTGAGAAAGGCGATGGAAGACTATTTCGGAGAGGATCTCCGCAGAAGGGATCACGCCCTGCGGGTCACCGGTTATGCCGGGGAGATCCTGGCGGGTGAGCCGGGAGATCGGGAGCTGGTTATTGCCGCGGCCCTGCTGCACGATATCGGCATCCGGGAAGCTGAAAGGAAGTACGGCTCTTCCTCCGGAGATCTCCAGGAGCGGGAAGGCCCCCCCGTTGCCCGGCAGATCCTTGCCTCTCTCGGGTATCCGGAGCCTTTCATAACAGAGGTGTGCGCTATTATTGCCTCCCACCATTCCCCCGGCGAGATCGACACGGACAATTTCCGGGTGATCTGGGATGCCGACTGGCTGGTGAACCTCGGCGATGAAGTGGGAATGGAGGATGTGGGACGTCTCCGGGAGATAATTGAAAAGGTCATGATGACCGGGACGGGAAAGGCGCTTGCCGGGAAGGTTTATCTTGGTGCGGGTACGACCGGCACGCAGGAGGGGGCTGCACGGTGAGGAGCGGTCCTGTTTTTCGCGACGGCGATGAGGGCGCCGGGATAGAACAGGACACGGTTCTGTACGGCAGCGATCCGACGGAAGGCATCGTCGCCGCCACCCTTGCCGGACGTTTCGTTCGTCTGTTCATGAGGACGGATCGGGGGGTGGTGTTTCACGACGATCCGTTTCACCCCTTTATCCTCCTGGAAAGCGGCGGCCTGCTTCAAGGGTTCGAGCGCAACGTCACCCTGAAAGCCCTTTCCGGCACGGGGCACTTTCGCTTTATTGCCGGCTTCCGGGACTGGAGCGAATGCATTGCGGCAAGGGATTTCCTTGCCAGGCGGAGCGGCAAGACACCCACGGCACGCGACGCGCCCTATCTGTTTCTCTCCGACCCAATCCACCAGCACCTCCTCATGACCGGCAAGACATTCTTCAAGGGGCTGGAATTTTCGACGCTCCGCCGCATGGCCCTGGACATCGAAACGGATTGCCGGGACGGGTTCGAATTTTCCAACCCGAGCCGGGAGGAGGACCGGATACTTTCCCTGGCGGTGATGGATTCAACGGGATACCAGGAGGTTCTCTCCGCTACGGAGATGTCCGAGACGGCCATGCTGGAGCGGCTCGGCGAGATTATCCGGACGCGCGACCCGGACGTTGTCGAGGGGCACAATATCTTCCGCTTCGACCTGGAGTATATCCAAGTGAGGGCGGCCCGTCTCGGGGTTCGGCTCCGCTGGGGGCGCGACGGGAGCGAGCCGAAGGTTTCTCCCTCCCGATTCACCGTGGCCGAAAAGACCATCGACTACCCCCGCTGCGACATCTACGGACGGTCTGTCGTCGACACCTATTTTCTGGTGCTTCTCCATGACGTTGGCGCCAGGGAGATGGAAAGCCATGGTCTCAAGGCCGCCGCTCTTCATTTCGGACTGGCGGAGCCGGGACGTGTCTACCTGGCGGGCGATTCCATCGGCCGGACCGCGCGGGAGGAACCGGAACTCCTTGCCCGCTATAACCTCGATGACGTGAGGGAGACCCTGGCATTGTCAGGCCTTTTGTCGCAGCCGTACTTCCTCCAGAGCCGCATGTTTCCCTATTCCTATCAGAACTGCATCATCAGGGGGAACGCCACCCGCATCAATTCGCTCTTTCTGCGGGAATACCTGCGCCGCGGCGTCGCGGTTCCCCGCCCGGGGAGAGGGGAGGGCGGTTTCGAGGGGGGATACACGGATGTCTTCATCCACGGAGTGGTCGGTCCCGTGGTCCATTGCGACGTGGCGTCACTCTATCCATCCCTTCTCCTGTCATACCGGCTGAAGCCTTCCACCGATACTCTGGGCCTTTTCCTCCCCCTGCTTTCCGGACTGCGGGAATTCCGCCTGAACGCGAAGAGGCGAGCGAGGGAGGAGACGGATCCGTCCCTTCGCGAGCATTTCGCAGCCCTGCAGCAGGCCTTCAAGATCCTCATCAATTCCTTTTACGGGTATCTCGGCTCGCCCCTGCACAACTTTTCCGATCCGACGGCAGCGGCCCGGGTAGCGCGTCTCGGCAGGGATACGATACGGTTCATGATGGACTGGCTCCATGGCAGGCAGGCGCGGGTCGTGGAACTGGATACCGACGGTATCTACTTCATCCCTCCGCCCGGCATGGATACGTCGGAACGGCAGGAGTCGCTTGTCGCCGAGCTGTCGGCGGCCCTGCCGCATGGAATCGACGTGGAGATGGACGGCCGCTACCGGGTGATGCTCTCGTACAAGAGCAAGAATTACGCTCTCCTCGGTTATGACGAAGGGATAACGGTAAAGGGAAGCGCTCTGAAATCGCGGGGAATGGAAAAGTGTCTGCGGGAATTCACCGCGGAGGTGATTCGGCTCCTGCTCCACGGGGAAGGGGGAAAGGTGGAACCGCTATACCGGGAGTACCTGCAGAGGATTCGAGAGCACCGGTTTGACATTTCCCTGCTTGCAAAGACCGAAACCCTCAACGAATCCCCGGACTCCTATCGACGGAAGGTTTCGCAGGGAAAGAGGAACCCGTCCGCGGTATACGAGTTAGCGGCCCGTTCCTC
>CAYSPF010000027.1:15622-19858 GCA_964432775.1 uncultured Geobacter sp. | reverse complement strand
AGCAGACCTTCCACCCGTTCCCGAGGAGACTGAGCTTCCTTTCGAGATCTTCCCGGACGACACCAAATCGTATCAGGACCTTTCACCGACATCTAATTTTTCTCAACGGGAAAAACGCCCTTCGCTTACCCTGCGCCTCGGCTTTCTGATCCTTTTCCTGCTGATTCTCTCGGGAGGATGGTTTCTTTTTCGGAAGATACAGGACAATCGACATCCAGTTCCCGCCATTCAGCATCCTCCTGCGAATGGGGCGCCACAACAGGGTCCTTCACCGTCCCTCCCTTCATCAGCCCCAATCAACGTACGAGAGTTACCCTCCTTTCTTCGTAACGACTGGCGCGACGCCAGCTACTCGGCATCACATCCGGGGTGGGAGCGTTACCTCTCCCCCGAATACGATTTCCGGTTATTTCGGGAAAATGATTCAATCAAGGCCATTCAGGTTATCGCCCTGGGAAATGGACAGGTCCCCGAAACCTATCTCGCCTCGGTTATCAGGGAATTCGGCCTCCCACAGCCACAATCCATGGGCGTGTCCGAAAGAAAAGATGGGATGCTTGTCCAGAGGACAACGATTGGCGGAAAAACAGAACTCGTTATCTACAAAAGCGACAGTGACGGTCGGATAAAAGCTTTTGTCCTGGCTTTTTCCTGAGACGGATTCCCGTAGCCGGCGGAGAACCATCTTTTCCCAAAACCGCCGTCCTGTCCGACAGGCAGGCCAGACGGACAGAGTATCTACTATCACCCACATCCGCCATGACGATGGAGAGCGTATCGTGACCCCTATCCCCAGAAAATGGTATCCGGCATTCTGTGTCTTCCTCTCCCTGTTCCTCCTCGAAACGACCCTTTCTTTTGCATTGGACCCCAGGTTTGAGATTGATACGGAAACACTTCGTCCAAAGACAGCGCAACCGACGCCTCCGAAATCGGGGGCGAAGACAGAAACGCCAGCCCGGCTCTCAGGGCCGAAGCCGGTTTCAGTTGCCAAGGACACGAAGCCGGCCCGGAAGAAGACCATCGGGGACCTTTCCGGAAACGGAGTGAAGGGAAAACGGGCCACCCGCAATGCCAAGGCCCGCTCCATGAAGACTATCGTACACGCCAGGAAAGCGCGCGGCATGGCGCACAGGCCGGGGAACAGGGCAATTCCCCCTGAAACTGCGCCGGGAAGGGATACAGCTGCCGGAGGATCCGGATATCATACCCTGCGGATGATGGCGTCTCCTCGTTCGACACAAGAGGACATTCAGTTGACACGAAACGCCTGGAGCAGGATTGTGGCCGAAGGTGGAACGCAGCAGGCGCCCCTCCGGGTAGAAGGGGGAAACTTTTCGCTTTCACTGGATCCCGAACGCTATCCCCTGCTTCCTGCGGCTGACGGAGGAAAGATCCTCGTTGATTCCGAGGGTACCCTTCCTCCCTTTGTGAAAGACATACTCAGGGAGAAGGAACCGGGGGTTCGCATTGTTTCGGAGACGCCGTCCAACCTGAAAAGATTTTTTTCAGCCCTTCTTTCCGCGGCCCGCTTCTATTCGGTTGAGGATAATTTCTCCGTTCACTTCGGCTCGGATCCAAAGGTAACCGTTACCTCGGATTTCAAGATTGAAAAGAGCCCGGAAAGCCTTCTGAATAATGATGTCATCCTGCTGAACATTGTCGAGAAACGTATGGGGTTGCCGCCTTCTCTCACGTCCCAGCTTGAGAAGGAGGGTTTTCATGTGGTTGATCTGTCCCCGCGTCCTTCGGCTGAACCGTCGGTTGCGCGTCACGTTCTCTACAGCGTGACCAGCGGAACCCAGCAAGGTATCGCTGATGCGATTCTCTCGGCGTTTTCGGTCACCTCCCAACCGAACAGGGACATTGAACTGGATGACGGCTCTCTGAGCGGCGTACGTCTGTCGGTACGGGTGGATCGCTATCTTGAGGCGGGAGGCAGAAAGGTACTTCTCTCCTTCAACGAAGCTAACCCGGTCCAATATACGCTATTAAAGCTTCTCCAGCTTAAGGGATACCAGGTGGTCACGATTCATCCCACGGACGATTTCAGGAAGGTTAGCGAGAAGGTGCTTTCCGCATTGAGGATCTCCGCCGCATTTGGAACGCACCACCTCGGTGACTCACGCGAATCGTCGGTTGACGTGCAACTGTCAGGCTTTATCGTGGGGGGGGCCGCAAAAAACGAAGGACGCACTTTTCTTACCAACGTGGGAGTCGACCCTCTGATACGAGAGATTGCAGGCTTCAAAGGCTATACCGTCATCGACAAGTAATTCCGTTTTTAGAGCACGGGGACAGTCCGCATGGCACAAAAGAAACTTGGAGAAATCCTTGTCGAAAACAACCTGATTACCGAACAGCAGCTCGCCGAGGCTCTCGAAATGCAGAATACCTCGCCGGGGGAGACAATCGGCAGGCTGCTGTGCAGGCTCGGCTTTCTCAGGGAGTCCGACCTCAACTATATCCTGGAACAGACCGGCAAACGGAAGAAGCTGGTCGATATTCTGCAGAAGGAAAAACTGGTTGATGAGGGGAAGCTGGAACAGGCGCGGGTCCTGAGCAGGAAGGACGGCATTCCCCTGGAAAAGGCCCTCATCAAGCTCCAGTTTGTAACGGAAGATCAACTGGCAAGGTCAATCTCCGCCCAGTACGACCTGCCGTTCGTTTCCCTTGAGAACATGAACATTGATCCTGACCTTGCCAGGTTCACCAATGCCAGTTATGCGCAGAAACAGCGGATTGTGCCCGTCTCCAAGATAGGAAACACCCTCACCCTGGCGATGGCACACCCAATCAAGCTTCACGAGCTGAAAGAGCTTGAAACCGCAACCCGACTGAAGATCATCCCCGTTATCGCGGTGGAGTCGGAGATTGTAACGGCCCAACAGCGTCTCTATCGTTCCCTGTCGACCTCTGCCCAGGCAGACTACGAGGAAATGGCCCTCGATATCCCGGACAGTATCGCCGACATACTCACCAGGACTGAATTCTCCGATGAACCGGACGTGGAGGATGAGGTCAAGAAAGTTACCGAACGTGACAGTGTCATCGTGAAACTGGTCAACAAGATCATCTACGATGCCTACCAGCGCAGGGCTTCGGACGTCCATATCGAGCCCTACCCCGGGAAAAACGATATCATCGTCAGGATCCGGGTTGACGGTCAATGCAAGCTCTATCAGAAAATACCCTACAAGTATAAATATGCCATTCCGTCCCGCATCAAGATAATGTCCGAGCTGGATATCGCCGAACGGAGAAAGCCGCAGGACGGAAAGATTAATTTCAAGAAATTCGGTCCCATTGATGTGGAACTGAGGATCGCGACCATGCCGACGGTCGGACAACTGGAAGACGTGGTTATCCGTATTCTCCACACCGGCGACCCGATTTCCTACGAGGACCTCGGCATCAGCCCAAGAAACATGGCCGTTTTCGAAAAGGCCATAAGGAGGCCGTACGGCCTGATCCTTGTAGTGGGACCAACCGGTTCCGGCAAGACCACGACACTCCATTCCGCAATTGCCAAGATCAACCTGCCGCAGACGAAGATCTGGACCGCCGAGGATCCCGTTGAAATTACCCAGAAGGGATTACGTCAGGTGCAGGTGAATCCGCGTATCGGGCTTACGTTTGCTGCCGCGCTGCGTTCATTTCTGCGGCTCGACCCGGATGTCATCATGGTGGGTGAAATGCGGGATGAGGAAACCGCCTCCATTGCCATTGAGGCGTCCCTGACCGGACATCTCGTCCTGTCCACCCTCCACACCAATACTGCCCCTGAAACCGTTACCAGGCTCCTGGAGATGGGTCTCGACCCCTTCAGTTTCTCCGATTCGCTTCTCTGCATCCTTGCCCAGCGCCTGGCGCGGAGGTTGTGCAAGGAATGCAAACGGGTGTACAAACCGGAAAACGGACAGTTGGATGAGATTATCGCGGAGTACGGCGCCGAACAGTTCGCCGCGACCGGTCTGAACCGGGAGGAACTGATGCTTGCCGAGCCCGTTGGATGCGAGGCGTGCGACAACACCGGCTACCGTGGGAGACTCGGAATCCATGAAATGCTGGAGTGCAACGAGGGAATGAAAAATCTCATCAAGAAGAGACCGGAAACCGAAGAGATCCGGTGTCTCGCTATTGCAGATGGAATGACCAGCCTCAAGCAGGACGGCATTATGAAGGTATTTCAGCAGCTCACCGACATCCACGAGATCCGGAGAATCTGCATAAAAT
>CAYSPF010000027.1:8510-15522 GCA_964432775.1 uncultured Geobacter sp. | reverse complement strand
CCCGCCCCGGCACACTGCTTGAAATGGACAACATTGTCGCAGAATTTCAGGCCTGCCTCCAGAGAGATCTTGTCTTCCCTGAATAAGCGCGCCAAGGCGATGTCGATGGACTCGTACTCTTCCGCCGACTGTTGAAGCATGCTCCTGATCTGGTGGGTCTTCCCCTCACGAATCAGATTCCTGGAACGGACGCTGCCGACAAGCTTTTCACACGCCAAAACAACACCGGTCTTGTTTATCTTCGGCACCAGCCGCTGATTCAGGATCATGCTGAAGCTTTCCGCCAATTGCACCCTGATCTGCTGCTGCTGTTGAGGGGGAAAGACGTCGATAATTCTCTCGATGGCCGAGGTGGCGGTGTTAGAATGCATCGTGCTGAGCACCAGGTGTCCGGTCTCGGCTGCCTGGATGGCGATGGCGAAGCTTTCGGGGTCGCGCATTTCGCCGATTACGACCACATCCGGCGCCTGCCTGAAGATATGCCGCAGCCCTTCATGAAAAGAGTCGGTATCCAGCCCGACTTCCCTCTGATTCACATTGCTGGATTTGTGCTTGTGCAGAAACTCGATGGGGTCTTCTATCGTGATGATATTGCAGTGACGCTTTCTGTTGATGCAGTCCAGAAGGGCGGCAAGGGTCGTTGTCTTTCCGTGCCCGGTGGGACCTGTTATGAGGATCAGTCCCTGCGTTCTCAAGGCGTACTCTTCGACCCAGGAGTGCAGACCGAGCTCGCTGATTGTCGGAATCGTCTCGTTGATATGACGGACGGCGATGGAGAGTGAACTCCGCTGCAGGTAAATATTTATCCTGAACCTGCCGATATCAGGGTATGTATAGGCGAAGTCAAGCTCCTTCATCCGTTCAAACTCCTCACGCTGACTCTCGCTCATGAGCTCCCGAGCGTACCGGAGCGTATCCCGGGGGGTCAGAAAAGTAGTCGAAACCCTCTGGACCTCATTGCCCTTCTTGAGGCAGGGAGGAACCCCTGCTGAGAGCAGCAGATCCGACGCCTTGCGATCCACCAGCATCCTGAACAACTGCTTCAGTTCCGTCTGGTCCGAAACCGGCTGGTGCTTGAGTGCGCACGCTTCGATATCCCGACCCCTGAGTGGTTCTCCGAGCCGCCCGCCTTTTTCTTCGATATATTTCAAAGCGGCATGTATCTGCATGGAGGGCATCACGACCGGTTGCACACTCTTGCCGATGAAAAACTCGATTTCCTTTATGGCGTTATAATTGTTCGGACTTACCATGGCGAGGAGAACGCTTTTGCTGTTGGTCGCAATCGGCAGGACTTCATAGTGCTTCATTTTTTCGAAAGGAAGCAGATTGATTATCGAAGGCTCTATCTCCAGCTTGAAGAGATTTGCCGTGGGAAGACCGAACTGCATGCCGAGCAGTTCCTGAAGGTCTTCCACCTTCAGGTATCCCAGTTCAAGGAGAACCGAACCGAGATGACTTCCGCTCTGTGTCTGGACTTTCAATGCCTTGTTCAGTTCGTCTTCAGAGATGAGCCGGCAGGCGACCAGCATTTCCCCAATCTTCCTGTCCTTTGATTCAACGGTCGGGATTTTCATTCCTGATTACCTCTTGCGAATAATGATTTCAATCTGGAGAAATGATTCACGATGATCAAGCTGTATTTCATAGAAATAATTTGCAAATTATAATTATGTCCTGGAAATTTTATACCACAAAATCCTGCAATGTACAAAAAAAATTCCGGGAGCGGGAAGAAAACAGCTATGTTTTACTTGAGAGGGGTGCGGAGCGCTCGGAGGAGATATTCCAGGCACAGCTTCATGCGATGCGAAAGAATGAGCAGAAGATACACAATTAATACGGTCTTGATACAATTGATAATAATCAGATGATAGACTATAATTACAATCAAGAAACATATTCACGACTGCCGGATTATGACGCGGTTCTTTTCATGCCGGCAAAGGAGACTGAAATGAAAGATGTTATTGATACACTACTTTCGGACGAATCGTTTCGTACGCTTATCGAAGCCCTGAAGAGCGCCGAACTCGTGGAAACGCTGAAAGGTCCGGGACCGTTCACCGTATTCGCCCCTGATGACAAGGCTTTCACCAGACTGAATCTCCAAGAGATGATGGCCGACGGGAAAAAGCTTGTCGAGATGCTGACATATCATGTAGTAGAGAAGAAACTGTCGGAAGAGGAGCTGCGGGAAATCGATTGCTCACCGACACTGAACGGGAAGACACTCGCCGTCAAGGTGAAGCATGGTGAGTTGTTCGTCGACAACGGCAAGGTCATGAAGACCGATATTGAGTGCTCGAACGGCGTCATCCATGTCATTGACTCGGTGTTCCTGCCCCATCTGTCGGGATGGTACGGGGACTGCGGATGCTGCTGATCCGCTGTCTCGGGCAAGTCGATTGTCCAGGCCGTTAGTCCGGACAGAGACAGGGGAACACGCGCACAGTCAGCCCCGCGCCCGGAACCGAGACATACACGAAAATCAGGCTAATCGGACCTTCCTCGTGGGGCATGACGGAGTAATCTCTCATAAAACGCGCCGTGAAGGTCCGCACCCTGCTCTCCGGAGGCTTTTCAACCCTGCCCAGGACGGAAGCCATCGTTTCCTTCGGAATCTTCTTGATTGTGGCCTTCCGATCGTCCCGAAAAAAGGATGGAAGCGCACCGACCGAGGGGTACTCCACGAGGCAGAAGTCATAGCGGAGGGCATCGCGAAATTCCTCGATCTCCTTTTCATTGAAATAACTCTGAGCGAATCGCCATGCCAGATCAAAGAGCCCCTTCAAGGAAATCCCGTCAACTCCGGGCTCCTTTCCCATGAAGAGAGACATCTCGTCAAAGAAGACCGACAGTGGACGGTAGTGTCCCGCCACGTCGAGCGAGTGGATGAATCTGCCGCTGTTATAAAGGAGGTCCAGCAGTCGCGATATATCTTCTATCCGACCAATCTCCGCGAACGAGAGGTCAGGGGTCTTCAGGATTGCATAGGGTGGGCTCGCGGAATGGGAGTACCCCTCCCGAGCGGCTATTTCGGACATGGGGGATCCCTTCAGGACCTTCAGGGGTTCGACCTGGATGTGATGGGGCCTGACCGGAAAGAGCCGACGAAGTGAGCCCAGAAAACCCGTAAAGTCCTCTCCCGGCAGCCCGGCTACCAGGTCCAGGTGAATCGTTACCCCGGTTTCGTCCGTGAGGCGCTTCACATTGGCAAGAAGACGTTCCGTGTCGCTTTTTCTCCCCACCCGCGCCAGGGTTTCCCTCCCGGTCGCCTGTACGCCGATCTCGAAGCGGAACATGCCCCCGGGCGCCCTTCTGAGGGTGCGCAGATTCTCTTCGGTCAGGAGATCCCCGGCTATCTCGAAGTGGAAGCGGCTTACCCTGTTAGTGGAGATGATGAAGTCCCAGATCTCATCAGCCCGATCCGCATCGTAGTTGAAGGTACGGTCCACCAACTTCACCACGGAAGTTCCGTTCTCCACCAGGCGCAGGAGATCCTTGCGGACCCTTTCCGGCGAGAAGGATCGGACCCCCTTTTCCAGGGAAGAGAGGCAGAAGGCGCAGGTAAAGGGGCACCCCCGGGAGGTTTCATAGTAGACCAGCGGTTTGTTTGTATCCACCAGTCCCATGGCGAAGGGTGACGGGAAGCAGTCCAGGCAAGCGACGGGCTCCCGGTCGGGAGTGCTCGTCATGGCTGTTCCGGAACGTCGGGAAGTGCCCGCAGGCATGGACTCGGGAAGCCTGCATGGAGCTCCCTGCCGCGCCATGGCTTCCATGAGCTCCAGCCAGGCATTCTCTCCCTCTCCACGGATGACGCAATCGAACGCCTCGTTTTCCCGGAGGAATTCCTCCGCGGTATACGAAACCTCCGGGCCGCCGACTGCGATGAGTATCCCGGGCAGCAGTCTCTTCAGGTCCGAGGCCAGCCTGCGGGTCGACTCCACGTTCCAGATATAACAGGAAAACGCCACCATATCCGCCCCTTCTCCCGCAAGGCTTCGAAGCACACGGGATTGCGGCTCGTTTACGGTAAACTCCCGGATGACGGTTTCTATCCCGTCAATGCCGCTGACCGCCGCGGCGAGGCAGGGCAAGGCCAGGGATGCGTGGATGTATCGGGAATGCAGGGTTACCAGGGCTATCTTCATGGCGGGCATTGTAAAGGAGATTCAGGGCCATGGACAGAGGAAGTTATTGTCTGAGGTCATATTTTTTGTTACGTTGAGCCGGGAGGAAGTACGATGAAAATGAAGAATACGCCAAAACTCCTCTATGCCGATGCCGGGGGAAACATCTATGACCATCCGACCCTTTGCATGGCGGGGATGAGCGGACCGGAGACCGTTTTGCCCGAAGAGGTGGAACTCATTCCGCTCCCCGAGGGGAGCAGGATCTTCACCATCCCGTCCACCCCCCCGATTGCCTGGGATACCGGGCAAAACCGCTTCGTGACCGTCGATTCGGTCCGCCAGGGGAAAAGAAGGATTTCCATCCAGGCCGTTTCCGCCTTCATGGCGCCCGGCTATGTCAGGACGCTCCTTCCCGCCTGCGATTACAGCCGGAAAGAGGTGCACCTTCCCCTCTGGTCCTATACTGCCGTGGGGTGGGACGAGGAGCGGGAACGGTTCGTGGTGGCGGCGAGCAGGGTCGATACCAACGACAACTGGAATCCGTGCAATTACGACGATCGGAAACTCGATCCGCTGGTGCGGAAACGGCTCAGGGAGATGCCCGAGAACCGGCTTCTGGAGCAACTGGCGCGCTGCGCCGTGGATTACCACTGTTTCGCAGCCAAAAACCTGTTTTTCCGCCGTTGGGAAGCCCCGATACCCACCTCCCCGGCCTGCAACGCGCGCTGTCTCGGCTGCATCAGCCTCCAGCCGTCAGACTGTTGCCCATCCAACCAGGAACGGATTCCC
Organism: uncultured Geobacter sp.; assembly: GCA_964432775.1. GTDB lineage: Bacteria > Desulfobacterota > Desulfuromonadia > Geobacterales > Geobacteraceae > RPRC01. Next base: position 10,597 of record CAYSPF010000027.1, on the reverse strand, counting down.
TTCGTCCCCACACCGGAGGAGATCGTGGAGATCGCCCTGCCACACCTGAGGGAAGCGCCGGAGCCCATCGTCTCCTACGGCCAGGGATGCGAAGGCGATCCGATCCTTCAGGCCGACGTAATCGCAGAAGCCACCAGAAGGCTGAAGCAGGGGAGTTCGCGGGGAACGGTCAACTTCAACTCCAACGGCTCCATGCCGGACCGAATAAGGATGCTGTGCGACGCGGGAATGGATTCCATGCGCTTCTCCATGAATTCCGCGCGAGAGGAGTACTACAATCGCTACCACCGGCCGGTCGGTTATCGATTCGGCAACGTTGTGGAGTCGCTGGGGATCGCAAAAGAGAAAGGGCTGTTCACCATGATCAATTACCTGGTATCTCCCGGGCTGAGCGATGATGAGGAAGAGATAGCGGCACTGCTGATGCTTATCGAGAACACCGGCGTCGATATGCTCCAGATGCGCAACCTGTCCATTGATCCGGATTTCTACAACAGCCGAATGGAACTGCGAAAAAAAGGGATCGGCATGTACCGGATGCTGCAACGTATAAAAGAGAAGTTTCCCCGCATACAATTCGGTTATTTCAACCGGACAAAGGAGAATTTCTATCCTCCGGACCCGGAAAAGAGCTGGCCCATCGACTGACAAGGGTGCGCCGGTCATTCCCCCTACAGGTTTTTTTCTGAAACTCAATTTTATTCCTCAAGTTTTTTCTTTTTACGCCGATACATACCAAGAAGCTTGAACTAGGCTGCAACGGGGCAGAATTTCCGTGGAATTCCGCCTACCCTCCCGGGTGCTTTCATTGACCTTCCGGATATGGTCGGTATCATTGTAGACAACAGCGCATATCTCTACGCCACCTCAACAGCCGGAACCCAATCGGCGATGAAGGGTCTTCTATGGCACTACAGATTAAGGCCGGTCGTTACATCGGCCAGATATTGATGGATGGGGGATTCCTCTCCCACCATGATATTGAGCAAGCGTTGGAGGAGCAGAGGAATACCAACGAACTCCTTGGGCAGGTGCTGACCAGGATGGGAATCCTTGAGCCGACCGATCTCAAGGCCGCTCTTTCGGTACAGGAGCATCTCGTCCATCTGGAGGATGCCGTCAAGACCGCGGCGGGTGTCCGTCAGATGCTGGGCGCACTTCTCCTGCAGGCCGGGCGCATCAGTGAAGAACAGCTGGAACAGGCCCTTGCCGAGCAGAAAAAAAGCGGGAGAAAGCTGGGCGAAATCTTCGTGCAACTCGGCTTTCTTACGGAGCGACAGCTTGACGCGCTGCTTGAATTTCAACAGGTGCAAAACGTCGGACACTCAGCCTCCAGCCCGCTTAAACTCGGCGATATCCTGGTTTCTTCAGGCCATATATCCCGCGAACAGCGGGACGACGCCCTGCGGAAACAGACGATCTCCCGAAAAATGCTCGGCGAGGTGCTCATTGAAGAGGGGTACGCCAAGCCGCAGCAGATTAGACACGGCATCCATCTTCAGCAGAAGCTTCTCACCGCAGTGCTGGTTGCGATCCTTTCCCTCGCCTCCATGCCGGATGCGGAGGCAGCGACCGGCAGGTCTGCCGGCGCCCAGTTGAAGGTAAGCGCGACAGTCCTTCCCTACACTTCGCTGAATGTTAGCAACCGGGCTCGGACATTGGTTGTTACGGATGCCGACATCTCGCGCGGTTACGTGGATATACGGGCGGCCTCCTCCATTGAAGTCAGCACCAACACCAAGGATGGATATTACCTCTCCTTCGAGTGTTTTGACACGGCTTTCAGGCAGGTTCAGGTAGACGGCCTCGGCAGGTCGGCCATGGTTGGTTCCGGATCAAGCATCATTCCCATGCAGAATAACGGAAGGGTGGTGCGTATGGAACTCAGCTACCGCTTCATCCTTTCCGAGAACGTGAAACCGGGCTCATATCCCTGGCCATTGACCGTCTCGGTGATTCCCATGTAAGCCGGGAATGCCGGGGACATACCGTTTCCCCATCCGGCCGGAGGACGTTCATTAGTTCCTTGAGGCCCAAGGTGTCTTTTTGCCTTTTTTGGGGACAAAAAGTGACAATTTTAAGCATCA